>CAZVOU010000230.1:0-13859 GCA_964628605.1 uncultured Syntrophaceae bacterium | reverse complement strand
TATTCTTGCCGGGTTTATCGGGGGCGAGTCGATGAGTTGCTGGCAATTCAACGTTCAAAAGAATCAGGCATGAAGGATACGCCAGTCTATCAGTCTTTACGAACAATCGCAGACATGATAGTGCCTCTCCACTTGGTAAATCCGAAGGCCGCCAATTTCAGGCCGGAATATTGCTCCACGTTACATGACATAATGAGACTGGCTCACGAATTGTCCTACGTTGAGATGTTCAAGATAAGCGATATAGTGTCCGACACGAATGGGGCAGGAGCCAAAAAACTTTCAGCGCCGATTCCGCTGGATCTGCACATAATTGATCTTGGGGGAGGGTTTGAATCTGTGTCTGACAGAGTGAGTTTTGTGCGCGTGGATCAAATAGTTTCCACCCCCTTGAAATGGCTGCTGAAGGGAATGCTAAGACCTGACCTCAGACAGAATGGGGCCAAGCCAGTTGACCTAGGAGGATTCTTCTCCGTAATGAGAGAGCAGATGTTTGCGCCTAACAATTTGGCTGACAGATTTGGCGATCGAAGCTACGCAATCATTTCAGACAAATATCTGAATTTCAGTTCAAGGATCGGTTATCACTATAGCGTGCTGGATTCTTATTGCGGTGAATCAACAAACAAGAATTATATCACCTTCTCTTTCAAGGGTGGAGCGGCTGATGACATAAGACGTAACCGTCGCGCTCGATGCATCGCCATTATCTTTTCCAAACTTGGATTTCAGGTGGAAACACGGGAGGATAGGGTAGACGCTCGATATTACAAGTATGAACAGGACGCTATAATGGCGAAGCTTGACCTGATCGGCAGGTTGCTGCAATTCACCCGGCAAATGGACATGATCATGCTTTCTGAAGCCAGTGTGGAAACTATAGCAAAAAGTTTTCTGGATGAGAAATACCATATCAGCCCAGACATGCTGAAAGATATGTCAGCAGGGGGCAATTCCTGATGTTATAACTGAAGTCTTTCTCGGTGGAGTTAAAGAACCTATGAACTGCGGGTGAGATGGATTCTCGAAAGCCTGCGATCATAGGCTGCTTCAATTTTTTCCAGCAGAGTTTCTATGGAATATGGTTTGAGTAAATAATCAAATGCGCCAGTGGTCATGATTTCTCTTGCAGTGTCTACGGAAGCGTATCCGGTCATTATTATTACTTCCAGGTAGGGGTCGATTTTCCTTATCCTTTTTAGAGCCTCGACTCCGTTCATCTCAGGCATTCTGACATCCAGGATGACCACATCAAAAGACTCATTGGACAAGGTTTCCAGAGCCTCAAGGGCGCTACCCGCCGTTTGAGCGTCATGTCCCTCGGCGATCAGAAGCTTCCTCATTGTTGTTCTGAACCGTTCTTCGTCATCCACTATCAATATTTTGGGTTTCATATAAACAAAGACCTTTCTGCTTTGTCAGTAACAGGCAATCTAATGGTAAATGCCGTGAACTTTCCTAAATCACTTTGAACAGATATTTCTCCGCCAAGCCTCTCAATTATGCCGCGACATATCGCCAGCCCTAGCCCAGAGCCCTTGCCCTCAGGTTTTGTTGTAAAAAACGGTGTGAAAACACGATTGAGATTCTCAGGCGAAATGCCACAACCACTGTCTCTAATTTCTATTTCTACAAAATCTGTCCCGCTTTTTCTGGTGACAACACAAATTTCGCCGTCCCGTTCAACTGCCTGACGCGCATTAACCAACAAATTCAGCAACGCCTGCCTTAGTAAAGGTGGGTCTGTGGAAATTGGCGGCAGATTGTTGTCGAGTCGAACTTCCATAGTGATGTTCACATTTCTGGCATCTCTATCCATGATTTCGAGTACGCTGAGCACAATGTCATTGGCTTCCACTTCCTGAATCACCGGTTGGACTTGTCTTGCAAGGCTTAGAAGTTTCTGGACTATTTCGTTACACCTGTCTACCTGACGCGATATTTCCTTTAGGGAATCCTCACAATCATCCAACTCTTTGCTGTCAATGGACCTGACTATTTTGTCATTCTTGAGGATGTGTCTGAGCCACTGGATCTCTTGTGATATTATTCCAAGAGGATTGTTGATTTCGTGCGCTATACCGGCTGAGAGCTGATCGACCGAAGAAAAAATCTGATTACGGCAGGAAAAAGCGTGTGCTTCATCTTTTTGAATGTCCGCCGGATTTCGTCTCCTGAGAAGCTTAAGCGTCTGAAAAACGGTTAACAGGGAGAGGGCCATAGCAGCCAGGGCAAACATGACACCGCTGAAGTGGTACAGAGGCGCAGACGAGGCTAGCAACAGAACCGGCACGACAAAATAAACAATGTCTCTAGTTGTCATGGCATTCTTGTAAAAAACTCGCTGTATCAATAAGTTAATTCAGATTACAAATTTTGTTGAATGTTTGTGAACGGCTTAACGGTTGACCCTTTCTTCTTCAATAAGTTTCCTTTCATAGGCTTGAGTCATTTGTTTGAGTAATTCATTGAGAGGGACAGGTTTCATGACAAAATTAAAAGCTCCAAGCTGCAGGCCCTGTATACCGGATTCCACAGAACCATGCCCTGTAAGCATGATAACTTCCACGAGTGGACTTTTCTTTTTGATCTCTCGAAGAGTCTCGATGCCGTTCATTTTCGGCATCTTGACGTCAAGTATTATGACATCAAACTCCTTGTTATCAAGTAGCTGAAGTCCTTCAGGGCCGCTCAAAGCGCCTTCCGCTTCCAGTCCTCTGTCTCGGAGTCTTTTTACAATTGTTTCTACAAAATCGACTTCATCATCAATGACCAAGACCCTGAACTTCTCCATGCTTGAGCCTCCTAATTCTTGATCCAACCATTACAGGAATGGTGTTAAATTCAGTTTGCCGGCAAAGTGATGATGAACGTAGTTCCTCTGCCTTCTTCACTTTCAACCGAAATCTTGCCTCTAAGCTTTTCAATTATACTGTAGCTAATAGACAACCCGAGACCTGTTCCTTCATCAGCCCTTTTGGTGGTGAAGAAAGGATCAAAAATTCTGGCTAGAACCTCTTTAGGGATGCCCGGTCCGTTGTCTTCGATTGTGACCTGAATTTCCCTACTGGAGTTTGGGGCAGGTGAGGTTCTGATATTTATCTTTCCAGATTGGCCCACGGCATCTATGGCGTTGTCGATGATGTTCAGAAAGACCTGCTGGAGTTGGTTGGAATCTGTGGTGATCTCCGGCAGGTTTGGGTCATAGTAAGTCTGAACGGTTATGTCACGATAGTGAGCTTCGTTTTCCAAGAAGGTAATAGTTTCAGCCAATAATGTGTTTATATCGACCATGTCCTGGGTGGTTTCCATCCTTCGGCCAAATCTCAGGAGGCGATGGGTAATTTCACGAGACCGATTTACCTGGCGTTCGATCTTTTTTATACACTGTTCGAATTCCTGAAAATTTTCGTTAGACTTCATATCCTCGGAATCCAGCAAGTCTTTCATCCACCCCGCCTGATCTCCGATAATCTGTAATGGATTGTTGATTTCATGTGCAATTCCAGCCGCCATTTTCCCCAAAGCCGCCATTTTTGACGACTGGACCACCAAATCCTCCGTTTTGGCTTTCTCAAACTCTACCTGTTCCAATCGCCTGGTCATTGTCCTGGTTGTAACGACGGTTCCTAATACCACCAACAAGATTCCAAACGCGATCACAAGACTTTCTACAAAATGCGCCCTGAACAGCGGAGCCATTTCTTCCTGGACATCTTCTCTGATCACCAGAATCCATCGAGGCTCCTTTATTTGGGCCACGGCATAAATGCTCTCTTCATTCCTGTGTTTGATGAAGTCAACGCTCAAACCAATGGCTGAGCTGAAATCAGGACCATTGGGTCGCCCTAACAGTTGTCCTGCAAATCTCGGTTGAGTTTGCAGCACATTTTCCCGATTCACAATGTAAGCGTCTCCTCGCTTACCCACCTGAGCGGCTCGAACCATGTCTTCTATGATAGCTGAATTGATGGTTGCTCTAATTATGTACATCTGGTTGTGGTCTATGGTTGTCACGGCGATGATGAAGTGAGGAGCCTTACGGAATCCCATGAAGACGTCACTGATGTAAATGCCGGTGGTCAGTACTGCCTGGAACCACTCCTCCTGAGCATAATTCACCGATTTCAGCTTGTCATAATGTGGCCCAACATATGCCTGATGGTTACCCTTGGAATCTATCACTCCTATGTCGATGTAGGATTTGGATTTTGCCTGCAAGGTTTCGAATATTCTTTTCAGGATAGTTTCGTCTCTCAGTTTTTCAACTGAATGGGTTTGCGCCACAGTATTTAGTTGAGCTATGCGCTCTTCAAAGAATAATTCAATCGAGGCACGCCTGTTTTGGGCCAAAGTCCTGGCTGAGTCCGCTACCTTGTTTTCATAAGCCTTTGTGAACTGCAGGTAGATGGTTGTTCCAAGAGCCAAAAGCGGTATCAGAGAAAATGACAGTGTCATGACCGTTATTTTCAATGCAAGCCTGTCATAGTGTTTCAAACCCATGGATTATCTCCCGATGATTAAAAATCAGTCACAAAAGCCAATACATAAGGCAAATCACATCTCAAGCTGTTTCATTTTGTCTACGAGTCCGGTCCGGCCATGTGAATGCTGCAAAGAATGCCACACACCTGAACCAAGAAATCACATGACTCACAAAATCTAAGCAATCTCTATGCCACCACAGATGACAATTTTGCAGACTATTACCATCTTCACCATGAAATGGCTTTCTATCAAATGTCAGGATTCTTTACAGAATGTAAACTGAGAATTAAAGAACCAATGAACAGACTAATCGCATACCCTACAAATTTAGAATGGCTGGTCATTCCCAGCAGCAGGCAAACTGATTGCCGGACACTCAGATCAAAACTGCCATTTTTTGGATAATTATCTAGATTTCACTACTTGAGTAAAAAATAATACTGTGCGAGATTTCATCCATCTGGATTTTGGAGGAGGACTCATCTCGAGGTCAAATGCCAGGTCCTGGCCAATTTCATTTATCATTTTTTCTACTTCTGAAACGCACAGAATAGGACTATCAATATTTTCAATCCTTTTTTGGTACGGACTCAACTCTGCATTCGATTTCATTTTGTGACCATTCGACATATTAATGGAGTTACAGTCGGATCATCATAATTATAAACTTGGTTTCATCAATGATCAACACAATGATTGTGTTTTTGCCGAATAGTTTTTTGCTGACTTATTTCATGAAAAAAATTATAATAGATGCGCGATAATTTCATGGTCCTAAATCGGCCATCTTTTTTTTGGCAGGAAACTGGCGCTTTCATTCACGGTAGCTTCTGAGCTTAGTAACGTCAACAAAGCATCATGGTAGTTCTTTAATGTCCCACTCAAGAGTATTAGTGGTCGAAGACCACCCGGCAAGTCGCAAGATGTTGGAATCCATGCTCTTAAAGTGCTATGAGGTCATGTCTGCGGAATCTGGAACTCAGGCGATTGAAATAGCAAAAAACAAGAAGCCGGACCTGGTTCTGCTGGACATAGAAATGCCCGGCCTGGATGGTTTCCAGACGCAGGAAATACTGAAGAGCGGTATCATCGACCAGGCGACACCGGTCATTTTCCTGACAGCACGTGAAGATTCGAAAAGTCGTGAAAAGGGCCTTGAGGCAGGCGCAGTAGACTACATAACGAAGCCTTATGACAAACAGGAACTGTCCATCAAGGTAAAAAATCACCTTGCTCTGTTCGAGGCTCACAAGGAGATAGAAGCTCGCAACAAAGTAATGGCCAGGGAAATGGAGATGGCGTCGCAGCTTCAGAATTCCCTGTTGCCCCAGGATCTACCGAGGCTGGACAATCTGAGTCTCTACGCTTATTACAAGCCGGTATCTGAGGCCGGTGGCGATTTTTATGATGTCATAGAATTGCCCGGCTCCAGGTTGGGGTTTGTTCAGGTCGATGTTTCCGGTCACGGGGTGGCGTCCGCCATGGTTGGGGCCATGTTTAAAATGGCGTTTCAATCTTTTGCTCGATTGACCAATTCAACCGCCGGTCTTCTTAAAGTCATCAACGACGAGATGTTTAAAATCCTGCCGGACTCGGATTTTCTAACCGTGTTCTACGGAATCATCAATATCGAAACCCTCGAACTCACTTTCACAAATGCTGGTCATCCAAAACCCCTCCTGTTCAAGAAGTCCAACGAGACCATCATGGAGCTTTTTGAGGGAGGTCCTTTAGTTGGAGCTTTCAACGGAATGGATTATGATGAAGAGACGGTTCAGTTGTCGCCTGGAGATTCTATTCTGGTCTTCACGGACGGTGTCACTGAAGCCCTAAAACCTGGGGCGCCGGATTCTCCCCACGAATATTATGGAGAGGAACGACTTCTGGAACTATTTGGAAAAGCTCAGGGGTTGGAAAATGGAGGAGTTTTGGAGGCCATTATGGGTGATCTTGAGGCCTTCAGAGGTTCAACAGCTTTTGAAGATGACATTTCGCTCCTTCTGGTACGCGTGAATTAACTTTTTTGATTTCAAGGTCAGGTCATGTTAGACGAAAACGGTAGTTTCAAACGAGATGATGACCTATTGGAACAGGCGTATAAAAAATACGCCCGGGATGGTCTGAGAGTGTCTCGCTGGAGACTCTGGCTCAGGTTCATGATTAAGAAAAATGCCTGGATGGTTGTTCTTGAGGGAAGTAGGGCGCTGAAAAGATTGATCGACATAGTGGGGTCAGCGCTCGGTTTGGTAGCTCTGTCCCCTGTGTTCGGGATAACAGCCCTTCTAATAAAGCTGGAAGACGGCGGTCCCATTTTTTTCAGTCAGCAACGTGTCGGCAAATGGGGGAAACGTTTTCAGATGTACAAATTCAGGTCCATGATAGTGAACGCAGACAAGGTGAAGAGCGAGTTGATGGATCAGAATGAAGCTGGAGGAGTGATTTTTAAAATGAAGCGAGACCCCAGGATTACCAGGGTCGGGCGCGTCATTCGTAAACTGAGCATAGACGAATTGCCTCAGTTATATAATGTGCTAAAGGGGGACATGTCGCTTGTCGGCCCCCGTCCAAGTTTGCCAAAAGAAGTTGCGGAATACACCCTTTCTGACCGTAGACGCCTGGAAGCGATCCCGGGATTGACTTGCCTGTGGCAGGTAAGCGGTCGAAGTGACATCAACTTTGAGGGACAGGTTCGGCTGGATGTTCAGTATCTTGAGAGCCAAACTTTTTTGGGTGACATAATTCTTTTGTTGAAAACCATACCTGCTGTGCTACTGGGCAAGGGCGCTTACTGAAAGATTTTATGATTTTCAAACGCCTGTGAAAAGGTCCGAAATAAAACAAACGAAGAAAGCTGCATAATTCATGCGAGTAGTCATAACCCTATTCAACGATTCAAGCGCTTTTCAGCCGATAACACGTGACAAACCCGTGGGTTTGCTCACATGTCTGAACAAACCTCTTCTGGAACGCCGCATAACGGAATTTGTCGAAGCCGGGCTCAACGAGATTATTGTGATTGCGGTAGAGAACCCACAAGCTGTTCAAGAGTTTGTGGGGCCGCAAACCAGGTGGGGCGCAAAAATCAATTTGCAGGTATTTAAAGATCCATGCAGCCCCAAGGAAACTATAGAGAGAATTTCCGGTCTGATTAGTGGTCCTTTGTTGCTGGCGCCGTGTGAATCGCTTGTCGATGTGGATTACTCCAGAGTCAGGCAATTTCAGCAAGAGACGAAGAGTCGATGGGTTAACATCCAAAGTTCTGTGAGAGTCGATTCATGCACTGAAATTGATGACGTAAAACCTTGTGCAGAATCATTTTTAGCCGAAGAAGCTGTGGACACAGGAGCGATGCTTTTTGACCCTGAACTGGATGAAATGCCTGCATTGACCGATTACGTGTGCCAGGGAGCGCATGTGAAGGTGGTGGATTCCAAAAGTCTGTGGCTTGCGAACATGGCCATGCTGGAAGGAAAATTCCAGCGGATTTTCGCTATTGACACCTTTGATCCGGATTCCAAAATTATAGTTGGGCATCACTCCAAAATTGACAAGACGGTTTCGATTAAAGGGCCGGTTCTTATCGGAAACTATGTCAGACTGCTGGGCGGCGCGAAAATTCAGCCTTATTCAGTAATATGTGATGGCTGTATAGTGGACAGGGAAGCCTCGGTGCGTTCAAGCGTGATAATGGAGAACACATACGTTGGGGCTGAGACGAACCTTGAAATGACCCTGGCGCAAGCCAACTTCATGATAAATCTGGAAATCGGGGTCTGGACAACGGTGGCAGATCCGTTTCTGTTGTCCGGGGCCAAAAAGAAGGTCATTTATTCGTGGAAGGATGTGCTGGCAAATTTAGTTGCAACATCACTCCTTTTGATAGCCGTGTCTCCGGTTCTCGTTATCAAAGGTCTGTTGCGAAAGTTCAAGGGTAAAGATTTTTTTGATCAAAAGACAATCATGATGCGCGACATACATGGAGATCCTGCCTCTCCTGACTCCGCAATGCGAACCAACATTTTCTGGTTCAATGACTCTGGAGCCCTGGTTAGTCGCCTTCCTGCCTTGTTAAATGTATTGAGAGGACGACTTAGACTTGTTGGGGTGAGGCCATTGAATCAGGACGAGTTCGCCCTTTACACTGATGATTGGACCAAGCAACGTTTCGAAGCTCCTGATGGGCTTTTTACACCAATTGACGCAGAGGGAGCTTTCGACCAGGCTGAGGATGAAAAAATTGCCATAGAAAATTACTATACTGTTACCAGAAATTTTCGTGAGGACACAAAGACGCTGTTCAAAGCAATTTTCAAGCTCATGACCAGGGCTTGAAAATTAGTGGTTATAGACTGAAAAAACTGCAAGTGGAAACCAGGAGTTTTTCCCATGGAAATCGAAAAAAAAGATGGAATAACAATAATTAGCACTGATGAACGATTGGATGCGGTTGTAGCGCCGAAGCTAAAGGATACGGTAAAAAAAATAGCTGAAGAAACCTCAACAAAGCTGATAATCGATCTTGAAAAGACCAAATTCATAGACAGTAGTGGTTGTGGAGCGCTTGTGGCTTCATTAAGAACATTGATTAAGAACCAGGGAGATATGAAGATCGCCAGACCGTCGCCTCAGGCCCAGACCCTTTTTCAACTGACAAGATTGCACAGGGTTTTTGAAATATATGAGGACATGGATCAAGCGATTAAATCGTTTTCATAAATATCCAGGTGGGGGAAAATCACATGGATTTTTTCGCCTTGGACGAAACTAGCGGGTATTTACCAAATGGACAATCCACTAAAAGTCAAGATTGATTCCAGCGCTGATTTGTTACTGTTGCGTCCCCTTGATCTTTTTGTCAGGCAACTTGTTCAGCAGCTGCCGGCCTTTGCCAATCATCCCACAGAGGTTGACGGTATAGAACTGGCTTTCAATGAAGCCTACACTAATGTCAGCAGGCACGCGTACAAAGGATGTGACGCCAAGGGTCCCATTTCAATCCAGATACTTGTTCACGCTGACAGACTTGAAATTTACCTTGAGGACCAGGGAACCGCTTTTGATCCTGCAAAAGTCAAGACTCCCAATCTTGATGTTCCCGGAGAAGGAGGTTTAGGGGTCTGGTTCATCAAGAGGTTCATGGATCAAGCTGTCTACAGTTCCTGTGACGGCAAAAACGTTCTCCTGATGATTAAAAGATTCCCTAATTCCTGATCTGATCATCCGCTTATTGGTTTGGGCTCCAAAAATTTTGTATCATTGATTTTTCCCGGAATTTGGTAGGGGAATTTTGCTTAATGAGCCGAATTCCCCCTGCGATTCCATGATGGTCTTGTGATTGGTAGAATTCTGTCATGAGAAGCTTTCCCCTGTCATCTGAACTACCACACCATTCATCATGACCATTAATGGTCTGGTCCACGAATGTGTTCAACTGTTCCAAGAGCGCCATTAGACAACATTCGAGAGTGTGTAGTGTTGCGCTTTCAAAATAAGTCACAGTAAAAGGGCGGCTATTCGCCAAAGGGGTGTGCTTTGTCTCCTTTAAGTATCGAGTGCCACGAAAATGTTGGAGTGCTTCGTTTAAACAACGGGGTCATCAATCCTATCAGTGTGGAAATGGTTGAAAAACTATCCAGCGTTTTAACGTCAGTGCGTGACCAGTTCAAGGGGCTAGTATTGGCAGGAGGTGAAAAGTTTTTTTCGTTGGGTTTCAATATTCCTGAGCTTCTGGAGATGGACCGTGATGGCATGTCGGCTTTCTTTTACGAATTCAATAAAATAATTCTAAGCCTTTACACACTTCCAATGCCGACGGCTTGCGCAATCAAAGGTCACGCGATTGCAGGTGGAGCGATATTGTTATTGGCTTGTGATTACCGTGTGGCCTCTTCAAGCAAGACATTGATCGGTTTAAATGAGATAAAACTTGGGGTCCCTACGCCATATCTGGCGGATATGATTTTGAGGCAAATTGCCTCTGACCAGTTAGCTTCCGAGATCATGTATTCGGGAGATTTTATCAGTTCATTAGATGCGGAAAGATATGGAATCATTTCTGAAACATTTTCGAGTGAGGAAGTTGAGGCCAGGTCCATAGAAAAAATCTCGAAGATGGCCGAATCTAATCCACGAGCTTTCGCTGAGTCAAAAGCGAACAGGGTTGAAGTGATAAAAGCGAGATACGAGGCGAATTACAAGATCAAAAATGAAGCTTTTATTGATTGCTGGTTCGATCCCAAAACGCAGGAGTCTTTGAGGGAGGCTGCAATCAAGTCTTTTGGGAGTAAATAAGCATTCGGCTATTTAGCGAAAGTGGTGAGATAAAGATTTCATTTCAGAAAATGTTTATTGGAGTCAATTCCGGATTTTCAGGCCTGGCCACCTAATACGGGCAGACACTAAGGAATGGTGAAATGACAGAATATTCTGATATGTATAAAGAAAAACTTACCACTGCTGAGAGCGCAGTAAGTCATATCCCCAAGAGAACAAACCTGGCCTTTGGGCTCGGACCTTCAAACCCTCCGGCTTTGCTAAACGCTTTGGCAGACAGGATTGCCGCAAACGAACTCGATGAGGTTCATCTCTATTACCAGTTGGCGAGTGATGCAGCCAAGCCTCTGTTTAAAAAAGAATTTCTGGATCGGGTTAGTTACCATCCCAGTTTTTTGTCGAGTGTGGACAGAGCCTTGATAAAAGAAGCGGGCTCGAACGCCGCAGTCGATTTTATGCCGTGTTATCTATGGCAATTACCTCGGGTGCTTTCTGATTTCAATCACATGAATGTTTTCATGATTACTGTCTCCCCGATGGACAGGCACGGGTACTTCAGTCTGGGAACCAGTTGCGACTACTCGTCCACCGTGGCGCGTGATTGTGAAATGTTGATTGTTGAGGTCAACAAACACATGCCTCGGGTGTTTGGAGAAAATCTAATCCACATTTCAGAGATTCACGCAATAGTAGAAAATCATATCCCCCTGATTGAACTCAAAGACAAAGAGCCGTCTGATAAGGACAAAATAATCAGCTCCACCATAGCCGACATGGTTGAGGATGGGGCATGTCTACAGTTTGGGATCGGCAGTATCCCCAACTCGGTGGCGCTGTCTTTAGCCAACCACAAAAACCTCGGAATTCACACAGAAATGCTCACCAGCAGTGTGGTTGATCTATACAAATCGGGAGCGATAACCAACAGGAAAAAGAGCATTCACAAGTATAAGACTGTTTTCACATTGTGTTGGGGCAATAAAAGCCTCCATGATTTTGTTGACGATAATCCGTCAGTGGAAAGTTATCCTGCCTGGCACATAAACGATCCAGCGATAATTCAAAAGAATGACAATGTGGTCTCGGTCAATTCAATAGTAGAAATTGATCTATTTGGTCAGGTCAACTCCGAATATCTTCAGGGACATGAGTTTAGCGGAGTGGGGGGGCAGCGTGATTTCATGAGTGGGGCCTTCAGATCAAAAGGCGGAAAATCGTTTTTGGCGTTTCATTCAACAACCCGCGACGACAAGGAGTCAAAAATAGTTCCGGTTTTGTCAGGGTTAGTCACCGATTCCAGAATGGAGCCAATGTTTGTAGTCACCGAACATGGAATCACAAACCTTAAAGGCAAGACTAACTCTGAACGAGCGTTATCTTTGATAGAGCTGGCTTCCCCCAGATTCAGAGATGAACTTCTGGGTTCAGCAAAAAAGATGGGACTTATCAAATAGCAATTAATGGCACGAACCAACTGGTTAGAATGATTAAGAATTAATCATGAAAGGCATTAGAAATTTCTTGTAATGGGCATTGAGCTGGCAATACTTATTTTAGGGGCAGTTACAGTGTATCTGCTGGTGTTGTGGACTCACTCCATACGCCACAGAGTAGGTCTGGGGCCGTTTTATGCTTTGATGGGGGGCATCACGGCCTTAATGTCCCTGATAACTGACGCCGGAGTCCAAGTCAATGTGGCCGGGACAACTTTCATGGTTGGGTCGACCGTATTCTACACGGCCCTTCTGCTGGGAGTTTTTGTAGTTTATCTTTTTGATGGCCCTCAACCCGCCAGGATTGCCATCCTGATGGTAGCAGGCCTGTCGGCGTTTGTTCCGCTGACAGCCGCAATCGTACATATTCCGGTTATAATCTCGGGTAGCCCAAACTTGATCCCCATACCGCATCCCAGCTTACGAATCAATGTGGCTTCTGTGCTTACAACCATTGCTGACATGTTGTTCCTGGCTGTCGCCTGGGAATTCCTCGGATCTCCGAATTTTCGCATAAAAATGTGGCTACGGGCTTTTTTGACGCTTCTTGGTGTCATGTGGATGGATGTGTTTCTGTTTTCAACTGGAGCATTTTGGGGCACGTCGCATTATCTGAGTATCATGCAGGGTTCACTCTACAGTCGCTTTTTGGTCTCAGTGTTTGCGTCGCCTTTTCTTTATCTCTACATCCATTGGCAGAACAGTAAATTGGGGGGCGCAGTCAGCCATCGACCGGTTTTGGCAATATTAAGTGAGGTTGCAGAAGTCAGGGCTGAACTGGGGGTGGCTCAACGGGAAATAGAACGCCGTAAAAAGGCTGAAAAGGAGTTACAATCAGCCTACCTCAGTTTGAATCAAATACTGGATTTTCTTCCAGATCCAACACTGGTAATCGACAAAACAGGACGTGTGACTTTCTGGAATCGAGCCATGACCGACCTCACCGGCGTTAGCTCGGCTGAAATTATTGGCAAAGGTGACTACGAATATTCGTTGCCCTTTTACGGTAAAAGGCGGCCTGTGATGCTTGATTTGGTTATAAATTATGATGAACTTGTGGTTTCCGGCTACCATAATTTGAGACGTGAGGGGGATAAACTTATTTCAGAGACATATCTCCCGGATTTTAGGGGCAGAGGACCTACCTGGTTGTGGAACAGCGCAGTTCCACTTTATGATCGGGACAATCAGGTGATAGGCGCCATTGAGGCCATCCGGGACATATCAGAAATCAAAATTTCTGAGAAGATGCTGTTACAGACAGAAAAGTATAAAGCTGTCGCCGATTTGGCCGCAGGCGTAGCACATAATTTCAATAATTTTCTACAGATTATTCTCGGAAATGCAAATGTTTGCCTGGTGCGTCTGAAATCAGGTAATTTATCGAGTCTGGAAAAAAATCTTTCAGCAATAGCCGATACTTGCCTCAAAGCTTCCGAAACGGTTAACAGACTCAACCAGTTTGCATCCTACTCTCAAACTGAAAAACCAGAAAACAGGCTTGAGATATTCGACCTTTCACTGGTGGTTGAAGAAGCCGCCGAACTGACAAAACCCTTCTGGTACTCCTGTTCCGTAAAAATAGGACTAAAAATTGACCTGACA
>CAZVOU010000229.1:0-5453 GCA_964628605.1 uncultured Syntrophaceae bacterium | reverse complement strand
ATCCTGGCTATTCTAAACTTTTTCTACACCCTCCTTTGTGGTCTTCCACAGTATAATAGCGTCATTTACCCTGTTTTTCTCTGTTTGATTCTATTGGGACTTATTGCCTATGCTTGTGTGCAATATAGAAAAGCCAAGTATGCAGACGCCGTTATATGTATCCATGGGGCAATGCATTTTCTGAGAGACGCTTTTTTTATGCTGGAAAGTGGGGATTCTAGAGGCGCATACGCAGGGGCATTAGAAAACTCAGTAAAGGAATTCTCAAAAGCCTATACTATAATTTTGGGATGTAATGTCAGGGCTTGTATTAAACAAATATTCGGGGATGAAAACAGACCAGAGAACGAACGAGTAATGATGGTGTCTGATTTTTGTAGATCAGATAGTAAAATAAATCCAAAACCAGATTTTGTCACAGACAACTCCGATTTTAAAAAGCTTTTATTTGATGAAAATTTGAGTTATTTTTTTAGCAACAATCTTTTGAAAGAAGAAACCTACGAGAATTCACACTGGACGGACGAAAGAGGGAACCCTCGTAAAAAGGAATATATCGCAACTATCGTATGGCCAATTCATAAAAAACGTAATGACCCTACAGGTGGAGAGCGTCACAAACTGTTGGGTTACTTGTGCATCGACACTCTTAGAAAAAGCAAATTCCATGAGGAGTTCGATACACAACTTGGTTTAGCGTATGCAGATGCCCTGTATATGCTTTTTTACAGACTTAAGGAAATTGAAGAAGACAAGAAAGGAAGAGAGGGCTAACAATGCCACCTAAAGGTCAAAAAAAAGTGGGGCAGATAGAAGATGTCAAAGCTCACGGAAAAACATGGCTAGACGTCACCGTCACGACAAACAGTGGCAAGAAAATAGTATATGAGATTCCCAGCAGACCCTTGATTACCTATGATTCCGCAGGGCAAATAGTCGGTAAAAAATAATACAAATAGTTTTTTAGGGAATAATAACCCAACGCCAGGGATATGGCTTAGTATTTGTAAAAGTGGATTGGTTGGCTTAATTTTACCACTAACTCGCCCTCGTCGCCAATATCTTACGAATCCGACAAATCGCAGCAGGGCCTCCTCATGGGTGACCGGGGTAATATGCTCTGTTGCAACCTTTATTTTTCTGCTTGATAGATTACAGCCAATAAGTATATGCTCTATCTAGTATTATTATTCAGCATTACCTCTGAGATAGTTATTTTGAATGGGGGAATAATTCTTGGAATTGTTTTGTCCGTAGGTGGCACATATGTATCTTACAATGCCTCAAACCTTTTAAAAGGGGGATGATATGGCTCCAACAGATTATTATTTTCGAGAAGTAGAGCATAAGGGATTGCACAAATATCGTGTGTTTCGACATCGGGACTGGGATGTTGTAAACAACATGGCAGAAGCCCAAATGCGTCAGTGGAATGAGATATGGCAGAAGCGACTAGAAAAAGAAACACTGGCTTCAAATAATAATGAGAAAAAGGATGTTGCTGCCAATTTAACGAGAGAGGCCAAAGATTCTTTAGAGCAACTCAGTCGAATCTTAGTCGACTCCCTTTCGAGAACATCTAAGCTTGATTGGGGAAGGTTGAAAGACCAAAGACCTTTTCCAAAAAAGAAACCAGTAACTCAGAATCTCGAGAGATTTCCTATTGAGCCGCTTCCGACGGATACCCAATATTTGGTGAAGGTTAATTTTCTTGAGAGACTATTTCTTTCACGCGAAAAAAAGGAGGCCGAGGCTGACCAGCGATTCAGAAACGACCACGAAAGATGGGAAGAGGAAAAGCAAAGAATTGAAAAAGAGAATCAGTCACAAAAAGAGAATTATGAGAAAACATTAGCCTCTTGGAAAAATGAACTAGAAATTTGGAAATCTGACCAAAAAAAACAACGCGAAACCATTAAAGAAAAGAGAGAAAAATATTTTGAGCTCAACCAGGAGGGCATACTCGAATACTGTGAAATGGTATTGTCCAACTCGGACTATCCCGACTGGTTTCCTAAGCTCTTTGATTTAGAATACAAACCGGAGGGCAAGACTCTCATCGTTGAATACAACCTCCCTGATATTACCTCTATGCCAAGAACTAACGAGGTAAAATACATTATGTCTTCAGGGCAATTTAAAGAATCAGTAATTTCTGAATCAGCAGCCAATAAGTTATACGATTCAATTGTCTATCAAACCACCTTAAGAACCCTGCATGAGCTATTTGAATCAGATGCGGTGGGTGCCATAAACAACATAGCATTCAATGGCAGAGTAACAACAACTGACCTCGGAACCGGAAAAAGAGTTTCTATATGTATTGTGTCCATAATGTGCAAAAAAGATGAATTTTCAGAAATCAACCTCCAGGATGTAGACCCCAAAGCCTGTTTTAAGAGACTCAAAGGAGTCGGCAGTTCCAAACTTCACGGGATGGCCGCTGTTCCTCCCATTGTAGCAATCAGCCGAGAAGACTCACGATTTGTTGAAGCCCACGGCGTTGCACACTTAATTGATGATTCAGTCAATATTGCGGCTATGGATTGGATGGAATTTGAACACCTAATAAGAGAAGTGTTTGAAAAAGAATTTTCTACCACCGGAGGAGAAGTAAAAATTACCAGGGCCAGTAGGGATCGTGGAGTTGATGCTATCGCATTCGATCCAGATCCAATCAGAGGTGGAAAGATAGTAATTCAAGCTAAGAGATACACAAACTCGGTAGATGTGGCAGCGGTTAGAGACTTATATGGAACAGTTGTGAATGAGGGAGCGACAAAGGGTATCCTAGTAACCACATCCGATTATGGGCCTGATTCTTATGAATTCTCTAAGGATAAGCCGCTGACTCTTTTAAACGGGGCTAACCTACTGCATCTGCTAGAGAAGCATGGACATAGAGCCAAGATAGATTTAGTAGAGGCAAAGGCGATGATGTAATCCACTTGAACTTTTGTTAGAGTTTCTCAAGGAGGTCAACATGGGAAGCTTAATACAGATCGAACAAAAACCGGAATTAGAAAAACGACTCGGAATTTCTATTAGTAAAGTCGGGGCGAGGACTGTCAATGATAGTGCCTTCGAGGTTATCTTTGTACTGTTTCAGACAGTTCTAGAGGCGATTTCAGGTGGCATAATCTTAGGCACGACGTAGAAACCGCCGTTTATGCTGCCACGCACGATATATTAGCCGTTCAACGATTCTTAGGTCATCGCAGTTCTAAGACCACGCAGAGATATGCACGCTCGAACCCTAAATATTTAGAGCAGATTTCGCAAACTTTATCAGCACTGTGTCCTATTGGTGTCCGAGATATAGATAACAATGAATCATCTTAGTTAGTTACGCTAGCGCGCTTGTGGCTACGGATCAGAAGGTCGGGAGTTCGAATCTCTTCGGGCGCACCATTAAAGCAAGACATATCAGCCACCTAAATGGGTGGCTTTATTAATTTCGGGGCTTTTCCTCCTGCACGCGCCTTTTCACTGCAGCGTAATAAACTCCAACAGTTAGACCTCAAGATGGAAAATATGGTAAATCAAAGGGGGCGCTGTAACTGGTACCGGGAACATAGCCTGGACTTAGTACTAATGGGCTGAGAGGGCTCTGTAAATGGAGGTGGCGGTGTCCTTCACGTGGGCCTGAACACCAGTTCCGGAGAATGATGGATGGAAGAAATACTTTTCCTCGTCAAGAAAATCATCAGTGTATTCGTGTATCCCATCGGCTGGGTATTGCTGCTGTTGGTCATTGGCCTGCTAACCCTGGTTTTCAGCAGAAGTCGCAAGATCGCAACAGCGTTTGTCGGAGTTGCCCTTATAATATTGTTTGTCTTTTCAATCGAAGTTACGTCACATTCGCTGTTACGGCCACTCGAAGTCCAAGCCGGTCCTTTTGCAGACCCTGCGGAGCTTGAAAAACAGGGAGCGAAATTCGTCGTCGTGATGGGAGGCTCGTTTGTAGAAGGCGGTTTCCCACCGGCAGAGACCTGGGGAACCAGCATTCCGAGGGTGATGGAGGGAATCCGTCTGGCCAAAGGTATTCCGGGATGTAAACTGTTGTTGTCAGGAGCCAGCGTCCCCGGCAGACACAGCGACGCGCACGCCATGTCTTTGCTACCTCAGGAAATGGGCCTTCCGACAGATTCCCTGATCATTATGACAACAGCCAGGGATAGCGATGATGAGGCAAAGCATTTCTCCGGATTGCTGGGAAAACATCCGTTTGCACTGGTGACATCCGCATACCACATGCCGAGGTCCGTCAAAATGTTCAAGAAATATGGCGCATCCCCCATACCATCCCCCTGCGATTTCAGAACGCTTCGCCAAATGCCCTTCTTTAGCGGATATCTTCCTTCCGGCATGAATTTTTCAAACTCACAGAGAGCAATTCACGAATACTTTGGTTTAATGTGGTTCGATCTGAAAGGGCTACTATGAGCCCAGGTGTTTTGTGGAGTCTGATCTAAGGGTATTCTGACTAAACTTTCAGCGTTCTGTTCATGGTGTCGATGACGGTCAGCCCTTCACAACTGTTTAGTGTGTGGATTAGCTTTGATCCTGGAATCCATTCTGGGAGGATTTTGGAAACCTCCTCTTCACTATACTGCTCGTGAGTTAATTCAGTCACCCTGTTGATGGACACTGCGTAACCGTAGTCCCTCGAACAATCCTGAGCCGGTCTGTAGAGGCTACCTTTCCAATAAAACAGATTACCGGCCGGACGACTGCTGCGAGTGTCCGACTTGACAGGATTGGCTTTGTGAGGCTTCCATGGACCAAATGGGGAATCTGCCGAAAAAAGAGATAATTCCATGTAATTGTCATCCGCCGGAACATTGTAAGGTCTTGTGCCGGCAAATAACCACCAGGTTCCATCTATTAGCGCCAATGTGGGATCAGCCGCCTGAATGTCGTCAATCATGACTCTGTCAAACACCCAGTCAAAAGGAAAACCGACACATTTATAAAGTTCCACTGTTCGATTTGAACCTGATTCTGGGATCATGTAATAAGTTTCTTCCCACTTGAAAACACATGGGTATGAGAGATGGTAGTCCCTTTCGATGATTTTTACCGGCTCGCGCCAGCGTCCGGAGACATCCATCTCAATTACCGAGATGTGGCCTTTGTTCGAAGAATAAGGAAACTCCTCCATAAAAATGAAGAATCGATCTTTATTTTTTACTGGGAAAGGATCAGCCCAGAAGCGGTCTTTTGGTGGGAGCATCTTTGTGAAGCCGCTTATTCCGAATCTCTCTTCCACTGATTCGCTAAATCTGTAAGCCAGTCCCCACTGGTCAGACCCTGTCTTGTCATGCGCCCAGGCTCTTATGCGTTGAGCCGTACGTTTTACGGCAAGCCTGGTCATCTTCTTGTTGCCCGGGGGCGGTTGGGGTGTGAAAAACGCAGGAGCCGATGATCCCGTATCGCTACATTCATTCAAT
>CAZVOU010000228.1:0-3644 GCA_964628605.1 uncultured Syntrophaceae bacterium | reverse complement strand
AGCCGGGCATGTGGCAAAATTGACAGGTCATGAGGCAAAACACATCAGGGAAAGGGGACTTAACAAACAACATTACTTGGCCTTGATAATCGAACTGATTCGAGAGCATGGTCCCGTAGGCCGTAGCAAAATAAATGATTTACTGTTGGATAAGCTGCCGGAAGTTTACAATAAAAAACAAAAGGTAGCTAAAATTCACAATCTGCTGAGTGAACTCAAGCGGAAAAACATGATTCGCAATCTTGGAACCAAAGCCAGGCCTGAATGGGAACTGGTAAACGGCAATACCAATTAACAAAGGAAATAAAATTTAACAAAGGATATTCTGAGGCCATGCAGGGCCAACTCATTATTTATCTTAAGGTTTTCATTGTTAAAAATTACGGAGAAAAAACCAATTTAAACAAAGAATGTAACAAAGCCCAGCATAGCCAGAACCTGATAACTAAAAGAGGGTGACAAGCGATGCCCAGTGATACCACTGAAAAAGCGTTCGAAAGCCTTATTGTCAAAGGCTTATGTACTGAGGGGGGTTATGTTCACGGCGACCGTGATGATTACGATAGGGACCACGCCATCGATCTGCCAAAATTGCTGGAATTTCTGAAGACGACGCAACCAAAGATTTTTACTAAACTGGGACTTGAAACGGATGGCCCGTTAAGAAAGAAATTTCTCGCCAGGCTCCAGGGCGAAATAGCAAAACGGGGTATTGCCGATGTGTTCAGAAAGGGCATCCAACATGGCCCGGCGTCGGTAGATTTGTTCTATGGAACAGCCTCTCCTGAAAATCCGAAAGCCAACGAACTTTTTGCGGCAAACATTTTTAGCGTTACACGCCAACTTCAGTATAGCAAGGATGAGAGTCAACTGGCTCTTGATTTCGGTATATTCATCAACGGATTACCTGTCGCCACATTTGAACTAAAGAATAACCTGACAAAACAAACCGTCGATGACGCTATCCAGCAGTACAAGCGGGACCGCAATCCTCGTGAACTTCTGTTGCAGTTTGGCAGATGCCTGGCGCACTTTGCCGTTGATGATCAGGAGGTCTGGTTCTGCACAAATCTTAAAGGCGGTAATTCATGGTTTCTCCCGTTTAACAAGGGTTGGAACGATGGCGCTGGAAATCCCCCAAATCCGTCTGGAATCAAGACTGATTACCTGTGGACAGATATTCTTGCCCGCAACAGACTGACAGAGGTCATTGAAAATTATGCGCAGGTTATAGAGGACAAAGATGAGAAGAAAGGTAAAAAGAGAAAGACTCAAATATTTCCAAGGTATCACCAACTTGATGTGGTCACGAAACTCTTGCGAGATACGTCTACAAAAGGGGCGGGTTGCCGTTATCTGATTCAACATTCTGCCGGCAGCGGGAAGAGCAACTCCATCGCATGGCTGGCTCATCAGCTTGTCGGATTGGCCAAGGCCGGCAAGCCGGTTTTTGACACGGTTATCGTAATCACTGACCGAAGAGTCCTGGATAGGCAGATAAGAGACACAATAAAGGATTTTGCGCAGGTAAAGGCGATAGTTGGGCACGCTGAGCGGTCGGAGGATCTTAGAAAATTTCTGGCCAGCGGTAAGAAAATTGTCATCACCACAGTTCAGAAATTCCCGTTTATTCTGGATCAGATTGGAAGTTCGCACCGCGACCGGACTTTCGCTATCCTGATTGATGAGGCTCATTCAAGTCAGGGTGGGCGAACTTCAGCGAAAATGAATATTGCGCTTTCCGAATATGGAGCAGACAGCGAAGACGAAACTACGGAAGACAAGATCAACCAGATAATGGAAGCAAGAAAAATGCTTCCGAATGCGAGCTATTTCGCATTCACCGCCACACCTAAAAATAAGACCCTAGAAGTATTCGGAGATCCGTGGCCTGAAGGAGATGTGGTTAAGCATCGGCCATTTCACAGTTACACAATGAAACAAGCAATCCAGGAGGGGTTCATACTGGATGTCCTAAAAAACTATACCCCCGTTGAAAGTTATTACCGCTTAGCCAAAAAAGTCGCGGATGACCCGGAATTTGACATCAAGAAGGCCCAGAAGAAATTACGGCGGTTTGTAGAGTCAAATGAACATGCCATCAGAGAAAAAGCCGAGATCATGGTAGACCACTTCCTGGGACAAGTGGTGGCCAAACAAAAAATTGGAGGACAGGCCAGGGCAATGGTTGTCACGGGCGGAATTCACAGAGCGATTCAGTATTTTCATGCGATCAGGGATTATCTACTGGAACTTAAAAGCCCGTGGCAGTGTATTGTGGCCTTTTCTGGTGAGCATGAATATGGCGGGGTGAAACTTACGGAATCATCCCTGAATGGTTTTGCTAGTAATCTTATCGCTGATCGTTTTCGGCAGAGTCCATACCGTTTTTTGATCTGTGCGGACAAGTTCCAGACGGGGTATGACGAACCATTGCTGCACACGATGTATGTGGACAAACTGCTTACCGGGATAAAGGCGGTTCAGACGTTGTCGAGGTTGAATAGGGCCCATCCGCAGAAACACGACACATTTGTGCTCGATTTTCAGAATGACGCTGACACGATGCGGATGGCTTTTGAGCCCTATTACAGGACGACAATTCTTAGCGCCGAGACAGATCCGAACAAGCTACATGATCTGAAAGCCGATCTGGATGGCTACCAGGTCTACGAAAACTCTCAGATAGACCGGCTGGTTGAATTGTACCTGAATGACGCTTATCGAGAGAAGTTGGACCCGATTCTTGACGAATGTGTGGAAAATTTCGTCACTAGTCTTGATGAAGATGGGCAGGTCGATTTTAAAGGAAAGGCGAAGGCGTTTGTCCGTACATACGGTTTTTTAGGATCCATCCTGCCATATACCAACGCAAGTTGGGAAAAGCTTTCGATATTCTTGAACTTCCTTATTCCCAAGTTGCCTGCTCTTGTCGAAGATGATTTGTCGAGAGGAATCCTCGAGGCCATCGACATGGACAGTTACCGTGTCGAGGTAAAAGCAGCGTTATCAATTGACCTGAACGACCAGGATGGTGAAGTTGATCCGGTTCCCGCTAGCGGAGGCGGAAGCGCCCATGAAGCCGAGATGGATCGGTTGAGTAACATTGTGCGGGACTTCAACGATCATTTTGGAAACATTGATTGGAAGGATGAAGACAAGATCCGAAAGGTTATCGCTGAAGAAATTCCAGCCAAGGTCGCAGCGGACATAGCTTATCAAAACGCCATGAAGAACTCGGATATTCAGAATGCCCGGTATGAACATGATCAGGCGCTGAAACGGGTAATTGTCGATATGGTGGCTGATCACACACAGCTGTTCAAAGAATTCAGCGACAACCCGAGGTTCAAGAAGTGGTTGTCGGACACGGTTTTTGGGGCGACTTTTGTGCCGCCAGAAAAGGCAGGACCACTGGATCTGGATTAACCGAGCCAACCGGCCGGCTTAGGCTTGAAAAGTTTTTGATCCATAGGAACACCATCTTTTCGGGTGTTAAGTAATCTAATAAACGATAAGCGGCTTGGACTCCCCCTTTGCAAGGCGGTCACCGACTGAGGTTCCGCATCTCACGCACAGATATTCGTATTTTTCACCTTCCGGCAATACCAGCAGCAACCTCTCCCTGACAGGCATGGAGCGCT
>CAZVOU010000227.1:0-1869 GCA_964628605.1 uncultured Syntrophaceae bacterium | reverse complement strand
GGCAGACGCATTTTCTCTGTTGAAGTTGAAATGGGCTCCTACAACGATCCTTTAATGGAAATCATGCGCAAGGATTATGGACCGGGCTACAGGGAACGTGGTTCCTGCTTTCTCTTCCGTCATGGATACGAGGCTACGCCGGAAGGCTACTGCGCCTTCCCGGGAATGCGCCTTGTCAACTACGATAGTGTGACAGATTTTCAGACTTGGGAGCCGGCATTCGTCAAGTCGATCGCCATGGAGCCTTCCCTGGATGACCCATGGGCTGAACTCGCAGTTGTGAAGCCATTGGGCGCCGGATACAGCGTCAATTCCAACTGGATCGCCGGCGTATCGCCTCTGGCGCATTTTGAGGGAGATGAGGCCGACAGTATTATTTCATACCTGTTTTCCGGCCGTTGGGACCAATCAACTCTCGGGGTTGGCCGTTTTCAGCGTTACGGGCAGCTTTAACTCTTCTGGAGGACTACTCATGAAAGTCGAAGATATCAGAAAGATACTGGTGGTTGGAACCGGCACAATGGGGCAGAAGATAGCTCTTCAGTGCGCCAGGTACGGCTATGACGTGGTGGCTTACGATCCGGTGGCCAAGTCCCTGGAAAACGCTAAGCAAAGAATACCTGCCCTTGCTGATGAACTTGTGGCAAAACAGGAAATGACGCGGGAAACAGCGGATGCAGCCCTATCCCGGATCGCCTATACTTCTAATCCCGAAGACGGAGCCGATGCGGACCTGCTCAGCGAATCGGTGTTTGAAGATGTGGAGCTGAAGAAAAAGGTCTTCAGCCAGTTAAACAAGATATGCGAGCCAAAAACGATTTTCACTACCAACTCCTCCACGCTACTGCCATCCATGTACGCCGAGGCTACCGGACGCCCTGCGCAGTTTGCGGCGTTTCACTTTCTAGGAGTGCTGGACCACAGACTGGTGGACATCATGCCGCACCCGGGAACCTCACCAGAAACAGTGGAACTCCTGGCGGATTTCGCAAAAACCATTAATCAGGCGCCACTGGTCCTGAAAAAAGAGTTTCCCGGATACGTTTCAAACGCCATTATAGGTGCCATGTGTGACAAGGCCGTGCAAATAGCGCTTGTGGAAAAGATAGCGTCAATAGAGGACGTTGACCGGGCTGTCATGATCCACCTGGAGTCAGCTATTGGACCTTTCGGGTTGTGGGATTTTGTTGGGCTGGACACCGTCTGGCACGTGGCGCAAAGCAAAGCGGCATTGTCTGATGACCCAGGGGGACACTGGTTTGCCGACATGCTCAAACGGGATTACATCGACAAGGGCTGGCTGGGAGTAAAATCCGGGCGCGGCTTTTACACCTATCCGGACCCTGTTTTCAAACGTCCGGAGTTTGTAGGCAAAGACCCCGAGTAATGAAAAACTAATATCTGTCGGATGGACAGGATTGTGTGAAATTCATGTTCTTCCGTCCGACAGTTAAATCTTATGGAAAAATGACTGCCAATGAAATTGAACCAATATTGACCGTTGCGGAGAGCCAAAGAAAGCTTCAAACCTAATTTGAACGGTAAATTGCACGAATATTTCCGATGACGCTCCGGGAGTAAAAATATGACCCAAATCCGGCGTATATTCATTATTGTGTCAATGTTCATCCTGTCAGTTTCTCAGGCCTACGCTTGGGAATTCTCCATGTCCGGGAATTTTACATGGGAATATTATCAATTCTCCCAACTGGGCGATCAGGGTTTTTTCGGGCCATTTAACCAAGACAAAAGCACTGTAGCAAACGTGAGGCTTGCTGCTCGCAATGGCTGGCTCGGACATGAGATTGCCCGTCGCAACGATGTTTCTTTCTGGGGTGATGAACTATCTACAGGCTCGGATGTTGCGGC
>CAZVOU010000226.1:0-3268 GCA_964628605.1 uncultured Syntrophaceae bacterium | reverse complement strand
ACCAGAGAGAACGGTCAGTTTACCCAACGGCCACCTCAACCTGAGTTACGAAAACATCGCCATGAAGGCGCTGCGCTAACTCTTCGGCTGACGCTGTCTCGAAAAATAGCTCTAAAGCTTCCTGAAGGTTGTTCTTTGCTTCTTCAACACTATTTCCCTGGCTTGCAATATCTAATTCAGGACACAGAGACACATATCCGTCCCCCTCGCGTTCTATAATCGCTGTAAGTTTCATCGACGTCCTCCTACCTCAATTAAGCATAAAATGAAGCAGATCGACAAGTAATTTTGGGGAGTTGCTCAATCTGACAGGAATCCCATGACACTTTGTTTGAGAAAACAGTTATAAATCAGCATGTTGACTTTTGATCTAAAAAGCCGGGAGATGGAAGTTGGGAGTTAGGAGTTAGGAGTTGGGGAAGAAAAATCCATTATAGATATTCAATCGACCGGGCTCATTGTTACCGGTTCTTCCCTATCTCCCAACTTCCATCTCCCAACTCCGGGCTTCCAGCCGGCGCGGAGGCACGGCGCTACTGTTTGTGAGCCAATAATCAGTGATTGAAAAATAATGAAAATGTCTATCCTGATTGAAGCGAGCAATTCTTGTCATTTCCGTGGAGAAATTTTATGAGAAGGATCAAACCAGACTATGTGATATGTGTTGCCCTCAAAGAATCCGAAAACTCTGCCGCATCCTTGGTTATTAGCTCCCTTGGTTATCGAAAATTGCCACCATTGATACCCTTCCAAATTGTTATCGTAGATCTTATGAAAATCCTTTGGCTTATTCAGTTTATCCCAATCTTCTATAATGTGATTATGTTCATCGGTTTCGGCCCCAGAGGCAAGTATCCTCAAATTAAGACTACAAATATGCCGAAAGCGTTCAGAGAATTTTGTCATATATTTTGACTTTTGAATACGGTCAGGATGAAATGTCTTGTCTTTATCAGAATACTTCAAGAAGGATATCCTGATCTTGTCCAAATCATCCTTGGGCGGCTCCGAAACATCTTTGATATTAAACTGTTTGTTTCTTTTTTCTCCCATTTTTAGATTCTTTTCCCAATTTTCTAAAATGGTCTTTCATGTCTTGGTGACTAATATTTCTATTCCCTGCTTCAAAGTCGCCTAGTCCTTCACGAGCATTTAACCAGGGTGACTCATGGTGTATTTTAATTTCAAGTTGTCGAGGGGTTAAATGTCCGTAAACTTGAAGCAACTTATTCAGGAATCTCTTAATGTCTGTCCCTTCAAATTTTGGGCAAATCACCTCTTCAGTTATAGAGTCCCATCTATATTTCTTGAATTTTTGATATAGGTTCGGTTCCACGGCCCCATGCACCCATGCCTGTAACTCGTCATCAAACAAGGGTTCATCTAATAGCGCCAAATACCAACCTTGTGCATAATAAAGTAACTTTTGAAGTTTGAGATGGGTAATCTCCTCTCCTTTTTTTTGAAAATAACAGATGATATAATTTGCAACATCACTCGCAGTAGTCGGAGCCATCATAACCTCCAATTTATGTCCTGTGAGGCATGAAACTAATGATATAATATTAGGAGCGAAAAGAGAACACGCAAAATTTTTTCCATGGCTGCACGATGGGTATGGGGTAACGAACACCCCTCCTGAGTACAGTAGAGCCGGCCTCCGTGCCGGCTGATTAATTATATAAACCATATCGGCTTATTGATTATATAATCTGCGCCGGATGAAAGCAGGGAGATAGCAAACAGCCGGAAGTTGGGAGTTGGAAGTTGGGGAAGAATCAAAAAAACCCAAAGCGGCTTTGTTCGGGATACCGGGTATATCTCCCCGGATTTTGCCTTTGTGTGTCTTCCCTATCTCCTAATCTTCCATCTTCCAACTCCGGGCTTATTAATTACATTGTCTGGGTTGACTGCTAAATTATATAATCTGATGGGGCTTATCAGGCGATTTCTGGAACAAATCGAATTATCCGATTAATGGGGATGGTCTGAGCCATTCGGCTAGCATAACCATAAGCCGGCGCATAGGTCCCGGAATGAGCGGACGTGAAGGCCCGGAATCAGCCGGCACGGAGGCACGGCTCTACTGTTTGTGAGCCAACAATCAGTGATTGCAAAAAGACATCGGAATATCTATCATAATATGTGCGAGCAATCGATGAGATTTCTCAGATTATTGGCTGCAATAGGGAGTCAGGGCCATGCAAACGGTCACAATTCAGAACGTTGAGGAAAAATTGCGAAGTTTATCACCTGCGAAGCTGAGCGCTGTTTATGAGTTTGTTTCGTTATTGGAGAACAGTGACAGGCTCAAGTTGGACACTCTTGATGGCATGCTTTTGGCTGAGTCGGTTCTTAGCAGGGAACTGGGCGGGGCGGAGGAAGATTCAGTATGGGCCGATTTGTGAAGGGCAGCGTTGTTGTTGTCAATTATTTCTTCACTGACCTCAGTGGTTCCAAACGGCGACCAGCAGTTGTGATAGCTGATCTTGATGGTGACGACACTGTTCCTTGTCTCATTGTAAGCTCCCGCTCGGACAGGTATTCTGTGAGAGTTTCAAGTCAAGATATTTCTGGCGGTAGTTTACGTAAGGACGGCTATATTCGTCCCAATGTTCTCAACACCCTGGATTCAAGTCTAATATTGTATGAGATGGGAAAACTCACCCCTGCGAAAATGGCGGAGTCAAGTATTAGACTTAGGGAGATTCTAGGCTTGTGAAGCTGATTGCACGGTGTGCCCACTTTTCTGTCCACGAACACTCTCAGGCGGCAACATGCCTGTGTAAAGCGACGGCGCAGCCATTTTTGACATCCATCCGAACAAACAGTAAAATAGAGATACTTACATATATGTAATGAATATCTACGGGGGGAACAACAGATGAGCGGTTTACCGATGAAAACACGAGTCGAGAATCTCGAAACATCAATGCAGGACCTGAAAGAGATAGTGGCCCGCACATCCCTTCAGGTTGAAAGAACATCCGCAGGGCTGGCAGAGTTCAAGGAGGAGAACCGCCTTTTCAGAGAAGAGATGCGCGAATTCAAGGAAGAAATGCGCGAATTCAAGGACAAAATGCTCCAGTTCCAGGACGACAGCAAACGCGAGAAGCGTGAATTCAATCGCCAGTTGGGCGACATCGCCAACAAATATGGCCGCCTGATAGAGGACATAGTTGCCCCGAGTATATGCAGGGTAATGAAGCAGGCGCTGGGTTTCGACGAGGAAACACTTTGTTTTGCAAATGAACGAAGCAGGAGAACC
>CAZVOU010000225.1:0-9931 GCA_964628605.1 uncultured Syntrophaceae bacterium | reverse complement strand
CGACCATTGAACCCGTTCAATATCTGGTTGGCGGCATCGCGCGTATCCAGAGGAAGATGGTAATCGGGGTGATATCCCATCAGGTTCTTGAGCATGGACGTTTTTTGATCGACATCCCTTTGGAGTAGCCTGATCTTCAATTGCTGGGCTTTTAAGGAGTTCGTTCACGACTGAAGCGTGAAGGAGTCCAGATTACCCTGTTCATGCCTGCTCTTGCCGAAGTTGATCTTGTTAGTGTGGATTGCCAGTATCTGTTTCTGGCCGCGTATGCTTGATTGAAGCGTGTTGATTCCGTAAAACAATTTAGCGATTTGGGCCACATTGTCTGATATCTTGTCGAAATGGGCCAACTTGGCGATATCCACAAAAATAGATTGAGTCTTGATCTTGATCAACGCTTCATACGGATTCCAGCTAGTCATCTGGAACTGAACGTTGAATCTCCCGGGGTTGGGATTGTTCGCGTCGTCGGTTCTCACGAAGTAGTAACGGGTAACCAATTGGAGGGTGGGCAAAAGCTGTGAGTGAGCGTCCTTAAGGTCAATAGCCGACACCTGGATATCGAGTTTGTTTGCAAGCAAGGACTCGGAATGTACGAAGGCATATCTGACGCAGGTCGGGAAATCAAAATATCCGAACGGCTCTGCGCCGGGATTGGAAACAGTGTTGGCCGGCGCCACTGATGTGAAAGCAAATAAAAGTAAAAATACCACCACACCCGTGAACTTCCACAAGGCGGAACTCAAAAATTCTCGCCTCCGGTTTCCCCGAGTGAAGAAGGTATTATCTTCCTTTGCACTTTTTACTGAAGCGCTCACTCTACTTCCATACCCTTAAGTCCTCTAAGAAATTACTCTAAGGACTAATTTCAATTAACTGTAAATACAGATGTATCTTAACAATGTATAAAAACTGATTCTCTGCGGTAAGTATATCCAAGAAGCAAATGAATGTCAACGAAGTTTTGTGAAGCGATGAAGCAGTTTTCTGGAGAAAAAAACGTCTTTAAGGAATGAAGATAACTAGTTACGGTTACAGTAATAAATAAAATCCAACTTAAGGCGTTGAATTCTATTGAACTGAAGCATTGCCGTATTCTTGGTTAGGTGACGCTTGAGACATTTGAGTCATTTTACGCGCGACCATAGTTGATCCAGTCCATTCTTTACCGGAGAGCGAGTAATCATGAAATCACCTTTGACGCCATAAACGTACATATCCATTTTGGCTTTATCAGGTAGCGTCACAAATATTCTGTGGTCGTCAGAAGTCCATACGCCATCGACTCCGGCGGGGTACGATTCATTGAAGATTCGACACGTTCCATCTTTTCTGAGTGTGATGAGTGAGCGAAAAGACGGAACCTTGACCGAGGTAGGTTTTTCCGCCAACGGGTTTTCTTCGGGAAGTTTTTCCCAACTCCCCGTGACCGAATGCCAGTCCAGGCTGGGCTGATAAATTTGTTCGGGAGTGATGCCTCCGGAAGACTGGGAGAAGCACTGTGACGAGATGATCAGGAAAAACATGACCGACAAACTTTTCCAAAATATCACTGTGTAATCCTCATGTAGCTCGGCTGCGTTCTTAGACCGATCAAGTCTCACAAGCCCAAATATATCACGAGAGGGCAGGTTTCTCAAATTGTCTTGACCTAAAGACCACCATGAAAAAATGGTTTTTGAGATTTTTCTTTGCATCTTATCCTGTGAAAAATTGGGCGCTTTTCAGCGTCATGAGAGATTCGATAGATCTACACTTTAACAATAAATATCAATGGTATCCTATAGTAACCATATTTATAGTAACCTGAATAGCGCTTAATATAAGAACATACTTTTTAAGTAAAATATAAGCCATCAACATTAATAATTTTCTTGACACACATAAAGCTGCATGATACGTCCCTGCGCCAGGGTTGATGTTGGGGTAACGAATCAATGTAATTCCTCAGCTTACACACTTATGATGTGTATAGACCTGTCCCAATAAAGGAGGGTATGATGGTCAAGAGAATTCTTATTTTTTCACTTTGTTTAACGACGTTAATGATGGCGTCACTTGCGTTGGCGGGGGGTAAGGTAGCTCCGGTGGTATGCGCTCCGCAGCCTTGTGCTCCGGCGGTAGCTTGCGGTCCGACAGTTGGTCCGAATCCGGCCTTCTGGGGCGATGCTCCATTTCCTGGAATTTGCGGTGGAGTTGTTGCGCTGCCGTTCCTGGTCGTTGGTAGCCTTTTGGGTGGTAACACGGTAGCCCCACCGGCTGCTCCGATGTACGGCCAGCCCGTTCCCAGAGGATTTGCTCCTGTTCCGATGGCTCCGAACTGTGCGCCCCCGGTATGCGGACCGGTTCCTGTTGGATGTGGCCCGGCTCCCTATGGCGCAGGCGCCATGGGTGGAGGCCTTTTCGGTGGCTTGCCATGCCTCGAACTGTGTTCGGGGATTCTCGGTGGCTTAAGCGGTGGTTTTGGCCTGGGTTTATAGACTTACGGTCATGATTGTGATCCATAAAGTTGCAACTATCACAATCAGGTAAATGGATCAAAAAATAGCGAACTTATCAAACTAGTAATCCTTCCGATCCTGACGGGGACTTAATGTCCCCGTTTTTTTTTGCTTTCCACGAATTTTTTATACAGGACAGATTTCTTGAACTGTCCTTGCCATTAGGACGTCGTTTTGACATCATGCCCGTGTGGACAGGCTCTACAATAACCGGTGACAAGATGGCAACACGAGATACAGCGACCAACCCAGATCGCGCCGAGAAGGTAGAAGGCGTACTGGAAAGGATCATATTCAGTCATGACGATCACGATTTTGTTGTGGCGACACTAAATATTTTGGGGAGGTCTGAACCCATCACAATAGTGGGTAGACTCGCGCAACCTCACCCTGGTGAAACTCTGGTTCTTTCGGGTAGCTGGGAGTTTAACAGAAATTTTGGTGAACAGTTTAAATTCACCCATGCGGAAACCAAAGCCCCTTCTACAGTGAGAGGGATTGAAAAATATCTCTCATCGAATCTTATCAAGGGAATTGGGCCGGAAATGGCGCGGAGGATCACAGCTAAATTTGGTGAACAGACGCTGGAGATTATTGAAAAAACCCCGGAGAAACTTCTTGGAGTGTCAGGAATAGGGAAGGCAAGGGCCGCAAAAATATCTCAAGCGTTCCTGGAGCAGCAAGAGATTAGGGACGTAATGCTTTTTTTGCAGACCCACGGTGTCTCTTCAACATACGCGTACAGGATATTCAAGCGCTATCAGAAACGCTCAATAGACGTGGTTCGAAACAACCCCTACGTGTTGGCGACGGACATTCGCGGGATAGGTTTCAAATCAGCAGACAAAATCGCAGGCAGTCTGGGCATAGACCTCAAGTCGCCACTGCGCGCCAAGGCCGGTTTGATTCACACTCTGGATGTTGCGCAATCGGAAGGACATACTTATCTGCCTCACCCGAATTTGATAGAAAAAGCCAGGGCGCTTTTGAGTGTTGATTCCACCACACTTGAAAAAGCGCTGTCAGACCTATCTTCAAATCGTGATGTCGTCATGGAGGACGGGCGTGTTTATCTGAGTCTAATGGCCCGGGTTGAGAATTCAGTGGCTACGAGAGTCAAAGACCTTCTCATTTCTCCGTCCATGCTGCCACGGATAAAGATGGATTCAGCCATAGACTGGGTTGAAAAAAGATCTACAATAAGCCTTTCTGAGGCCCAAAAGCTGGCAATCAGAACGGCCCTCACCAGCAAGCTCCTGATCATCACAGGCGGTCCTGGAACTGGAAAGACTACTCTTCTCAAATCCCTGATCCAAATCCTTGAGGCCAAAAAACTACGGACGCTCTTGGGTGCTCCCACCGGCCGGGCTGCAAAAAGATTGTCAGAATCTAGTGGAAAAGAGGCCAAAACAGTTCACAGATTGCTGGAGTACTCTCCGTCCGAAGGTGGGTTTCAGCGTACTGCGTCCAATCCATTAGAGGCAGATGTTGTAATCATTGACGAAGTATCGATGATGGATATTGTTTTGGCCAACCATTTGCTAGGGGCTATTGACCCGATGTCCAGTCTTGTCCTGGTGGGCGATGCAGACCAATTGCCCTCTGTAGGTCCTGGAAATTTCCTGATGGATTTGCTCGATTCAGGTGAGGTTCCGGTTGTTCGTCTGGATACGGTCTTCAGGCAAGCTCAACAAAGCGAAATAGTCACAAATGCGCACCGCGTCAACGCTGGTCTTTTGCCCATGAAAAATTCGTCTGAGCGTGTTCTGAGTGATTTCTATCTCATAGAGAAGGATGAGCCCGAAGACATGTTGCGCCTGGTAAGGGAAATGGTTTCCAGGCGTATCCCTAATGCTTTCCAATTTAACCCGGCAGATGATATTCAGATTTTGACACCAATGAATAGGGGCCAAATTGGAACTGAAAATCTGAACAGTGAGTTGAGGGAATTGTTGAACAGCGAGGGCAAGCCCATCAGAGGGGGGCGTTTCAAGGTGGGTGACCGGGTCATGCAAACGCGAAACAATTATGACAAGGAAGTTTTCAACGGAGACATAGGCTCGATAATTTCATATGATGAGAATTGGAACGAGGTAATAGTGGATTTCGATTCGAGGAGCGTCCAATATCATGTAAACGAACTCGACGAATTGTCACTTGCTTACGCCGTCACCATTCACAAATCCCAAGGGAGTGAATACCCCTGTGTTATAATTCCTCTAAGCACCCAGCACTTTGTCATGCTGAGACGTAATCTGCTCTACACGGCCATGACGCGGGGCAAACAACTTGTGATATTGATTGCAAATCCCAAAGCCCTGGAAATAGCAGTGTCGGAAAAAAACGCCGAACGTCGTTTTACGGGACTGGCCGAAAAGCTGCGGGTGGTAACTACTCCTGCGAACCCCACATCCTACTTGCTTAAATAATCCCGCCTGTCCTGTAGCGCTTTTTCGTACAGTTTCAAATATTCCCGGGCTGATCTATGCCATGAATAATCTTTCTTCATACCTCGTATCATCAGCCGTCGCCAGGTGTCGGGGGCTGAGTTGTAAAGATTAAGGGCCCTGTTGATGGAATCTTCCAGTTCTACGGAGGACGGAGTCAGGAACCTGAAACCATTGCCTGAGTCATTAGCCGCGTCGAATTCATCCACCGTGTCCATAAGCCCGCCCGTAGATCTTACAACGGGAACAGCGCCATACTTCATCGCGTAAAGCTGATTCAGTCCGCACGGTTCATATCTTGATGGAACCAAAAGGACATCTGAGCCAGCAAATATTTTGTGAGCCATCAGATAATCATAACTCAGGAAAGTGGCGATCTTTTCACTGTGGGCCTGGTTAAGCTCCGAAAAGACTTTCTGGAGATGGGAGTCTCCTGTGCCCAGAATTACCAGTTGAACATCCTGACGCACTATGGATGAAATAATTTCCAGCAACAAATCAACGCCTTTTTGACTGGACAACCGACTAACCATACCTATTAGAGGTGTGGTAGGCCGTTCAGGAAGTGACGCCAGTTTCTGAAGGTCCGCCTTGCAATTGGATTTTCCGGACAAATTTTCGGGGGAATAATTAGTGTCGATCAAAGTGTCCGTTTCAGGATTCCATATGCTGTAATCCACACCGTTCAGAATCCCCGACAACCGATCACCCTTTTCCTGGAGAACGCCCTCCAGCCCGAACCCGAATTCAGGTGTGAGGATTTCATTCCTGTATCCCTTTGAAACAGTGTTGACTTCGTCGGCAAAAACGATGCCACTTTTGAGAAAATTTAATTTGCCATGAAACTCCATGTGGCTTGGAGTAAAAAATTCCCAACCAACACCGACTAAAGGCATGTCAAGATGCCAGAATATTCCCTGATATCCGAGGTTGTGGATGGTCATGATGGCCGCGCTCTCCTGAAGCGAGGGCTCACCGGCGTACAACGTTCTTAGATAGACAGGGGTCAATGCCGCTTGCCAGTCATGTGAGTGAAAAACATCGTAGTGGGTATTTGTGGCCAAGGAAACTTCAATCGCGGCTCTCGTCAGAAAAACGAATCTCTCTGCGTTGTCCTCGTAATCGGCTTCAGGCGACCCATATAGATAATCCCGGTCAAAATATTCAGGACAATCGATGAAAAAATATTTTGCGCCGCTCGGAGTCTCATGTTTCCAAAGCCCAGCTTTAATCTGTTTGGCGTTTAGCGTGACTACGATTTCAAGACCCAGCTTGTGTATATTGAATTTATCCTCTGAAATCCCACGGTATTTTGGCATCAACACGTCAACATCCACCCCGAGGCCGCATAATTCCGCGGGTAGAGCTTGGATCACCTCTCCCAAACCACCTGTCTGGGCAAAAGGAGTAGCTTCAGGCGTAATCATTAAAACACGCACTTTAAAGGACCTCCGATCACTTTAGGGCAATTCATCGATCTCTCTAGTCAGACGAAAAAGCTTTGCTCAATGCGTCCAGCGCCAATTAAAGTTCGCAAACATCAATTGGGCGTAATTATTGAAATTGTAATTTAGCAACTTAGCACAAAATATCAATGGCACCAAGTCCAATGGCTTTTTTTCAATCACCGGGATAAGCCGTATCAGGCGGCATTGATAAAATTCAGCGTGACTTCTTGATGTGCTCGATCAGGCCACCGTGACTGAGTAATTCTTCCATGAATTTGGGAATGGGAGTCACCTGAAAAGTGTCACCTGTTGTGATATTCTCGATCACACCCTTAGCTTGATCAACTTTAATGATGTCTCCCTGATTGATTTTTTCAGCGGCTTCTTGAGATTCCAGGATAAGAAGCCCCATATTGAAAGCATTTCTGTAAAAAATTCTTGCAAATCCGGAGGCTATGACGCAAGCGATACCAGCGCCTTTAATGGCTACTGGCGCGTGCTCTCTGGATGAACCACAACCAAAATTCTTGCCGGCTACAATTATATCGCCTCTAGAGACCTTAGTCGGAAATGTGGGATCAGCGTCTTCCATGACGTGTTCGGCCAATTTTTGAGGGTCTGTAAAACTTAAGTATCTGGCCGGAATAATTTCATCGGTGTTAACATCATCTCCAAATTTCCATGCTTTTCCCTGAAAAGCCATCCTACCCTCCTATCATGAAGAAGTCTTGCGTAAAAACTTTCTTTCGTTACATTTAGCATGAACTTTAAGCCTGAAAATAAAACAAAAATTCTTTTTACATTATTGGACCAATAAAGCAAGCATGCGTTGATTGATAGGAGCCTAGAAACACTGACCAGCGCCCGCAGTAATAGTCTAATCTGCATTTTATGATTGTTTTGTGTTAAAATGTTGAGTTGAAACATAAAGTGAGGGAAGAGATTAATTGACAGTACTGGAAAAGCTCAAACTGAAACCACAAATATTGCCTGGGATGACACTGGGAAAGCTGCTCAAGGCAATTGCGCTGAACGATTTTCGCATTGATTCCGCCTGTTATGGACGGTTAGCTTTCTTGAGCGGTCTTGGCGTTCTCAACAGCATGCTCGGATGTTGTGAGACCTTTTTCAATTCCAATGAAATAGAGAAAGTAGAACTGGAACAGGGTCCATTGTTCATAGTCGGTCATTGGCGGAGTGGAACCACTCATTTGCACAATCTTATCAGTCTGGATGAACGTTTTTCATCACCAACAGCTTACCAGGCCTCTTTCCCAAACCATTTCATATACAGTCAGGTAGCCAATTTCATTTTTAACTTCATTGCCCCGCCCAAGAGGCCAATGGACGAAGTGATTTTCTCAGCAGAGGCTCCCCATGAGGACGAATTTGCTTTGGCGGCCGATTCACTCGTTTCACCTTACCTAAAGGTATTGTTCCCTGTTACGGGACCAGACACCCACACCTCCGTGGACCCTGATGATTGGTCGCTTGAAGCCCTCTTTGCGTGGAAGAAGAGCATGTCCACCTTTGTAAAGAAAATGACTCTCTCAGAGGGGGGAAGGTTACTGTTCAAGTCTCCTCCGCATATGGGTCGCATCAAGCTGTTGGCAAGCATGTATCCTGACGCTCAGTTCATACACATCGTCAGAAACCCGTACAACGTGTTCCTGTCTACCAAAAAACTGTGGAGAGATTCGTTCGCATACGTTCATCTGCAGACACCGTCTGATGAATTGGTGCAGGAAATAACACTGGACTGGTATGAGAAGCTGTTCAAGTTATTTGAAAGAGACAAAAATCTGATTGACTCCAGATCTATTGTGGAGATCCGGTATGAAGACCTGGATTGTCAGCCTGAACAAACGGTCGCTCACATTTATGAGAAACTGCAACTCAAAAATTTCGACTTGATGAGGGACAAACTTGAGAGGTACGTGCAGTCTCTGGAAAATTACAGGAAAAATTCCTATGAACTTTCCGTTCATGAGAGAGAACTGGTTTCAGCCAGATGGAAGGACAATTTCGTGAGATATAATTACGAAATCTAATTCCGGAGTAGATCCGAGAAAACCATCAGCAACATCCCGAAAACAGGTTTGTGTCGCCCGGTGATGAATTGTCCTCTGTGACTGTCACACAACAGCGTGAGGCGCTTTTCATCCCCCCAAAATGAGTTAATTACCGCTGTTGCGCAACCAAATCCGAATATTGTAAAAAAGAATCTGACATTCGAGAAAAGTGTTGGTGACAGTAAGCTCGCCAATTTTTTGAAAAGACATATTTTTATATGAACGACCAATCAGCGCTCACTCCCATGATGCGCCAGTATAGCGCACAGAAAAGTCGACATCCGGACGCCATACTTTTGTTCCGGATGGGTGATTTTTACGAGATGTTTTTTGAAGATGCAAAAAAGGCGTCGAAGATATTAAATATTGCGCTTACGACTCGAGACAGAAATCGTGATGAAAAAGTTCCGATGTGTGGCTTTCCTCACCATGCAGCGTCAAACTACATATCAAAGTTGCTTGCCGCAGGTGAGAGGGTAGCCGTTTGTGATCAGATCGAGAATCCTCGTGACGCCAAGGGAATAGTGAAACGTGAAGTAACAAGGGTCATCACTCCCGGACTCACTGATGACACCGGACTACTCGATCCACAAGAAAATCATTTCATAGCCTGTCTGGCAATCAAGTCACAGGATTTGGCGCTTGCGTCATTTGATCTTTCAACCGGAGATTTGAGAGTCACTTCGACGTCAAATATTTCAATGGCAGATCAGGAACTTCAAAGAATCAATCCAAAAGAAGTTCTTACACCTCAAGGTTTTGGTGAACATCCCACATTTGGAGTCATACTGAGAAATTCTCACTATTCTCGCGATCTCGATGAATGGATGTTTGATCCGAAAACGGCTACGGATCTGCTCAAGGATCAATTTGGAGTTCATAACCTTCAGGGTTTTGGATTTGAAGACATGTCATCTTCGGCAATGTCGGTGGGGGCATTGTTAAATTATGTGAGGCAAAACAGGCTTGAAACCCCTGTTCATGTCAAGGCCCCTTTTTATTACAGTCTCAGTGAATTTATGGTGCTTGACAATTCAACGCTTCGAAATCTTGAGATATTCAAGAATCTGAAGGATGGAAGCGCCACAGGGTCTTTAATCAGTATCCTGGACAGAACCAGGACGGCAATGGGTTCGAGACTGTTGAAAAATTGGATTGCCTATCCTCTTATGGATGTTACAGAAATCACTAGAAGGAACTCAGCGGTAGCAGAACTGGTTGATCAGAGCAGTTTGCGAAGTGATTTGCGAGACGTCCTCAAAGACATATGTGATCTGGAGCGCATAGTCGGAAAAATAGCGCTCAGAACGGTTTCTCCCAGGGATTTGGTTCAGTTGGGCAATTCAACTGAAAAGTTACCGGAACTAATTGGTCTGTTGAGAACGCAGCAGAACAGGCTGCTTACAGAGCTGGGTGAGGCGGACGATCTCACATACGTTACCCATGCCATTAAAGAGGCCCTT
>CAZVOU010000224.1:0-2127 GCA_964628605.1 uncultured Syntrophaceae bacterium | reverse complement strand
ACTGCGCAGGCTTTTCAGATGGCTCAATGACAGGGGGATGACGGCTATAGTAACCGGTGAGCGAGGCAAGGAAACGATCAGCCGCCATGGCCTGGAAGAATACGTGGCCGACTGCGTGATCATCATGGATCACCGGGTTGTTGGGCAGATTTCCACAAGACGATTGAGGGTGGTCAAATACAGGGGCTCAGCACATGGGGCCGATGAACACCCGTTCCTGATTGTTCCGGGAGGAATCTGGCTGGTTCCCATAACATCTTCCAGTCTGAACCATCTGGTTTCTGAAGACAGGGTCTCCACGGGCATCGAGGCTTTGGACAATATGCTTGGAGGAAAAGGATATTATCGAGGTAGCTCTGTCCTTATTACAGGAACCGCCGGCACAGGAAAAACGAGTGTCGCCTCTCATTTTGCATCTGCGGCCTGCAGTAATGGAGAAAAAACTCTTTTCGTGGCCTTTGAGGAATCCCCACTGCAAATAGTGCGAAACATGAAATCCATAGGCATTGATCTCGATCGTTGGATAGAAAATGGTCTACTAAAGTTTCATGCGATCAGACCTTCCCAATACGGACTCGAAACTCATCTCTCCACGATCCATAAAGCGATCGATGAATTCAAACCGTCAGCAGTCGTAATAGACCCAATTTCCAGTTTTCTTCCGATTGGGAACTCATTTGAAGTGAAAGAGATGCTGTTACGACTGGTAGATTTTCTCAAGAATAAAGGTATCACCTCGCTCTGCACGGATCTGACACACGGTGGACTCTCGTCAGAGAAGACCGATGTAGGAATCTCCTCGCTCATGGACACATGGATCCTGCTGAGATCCCTTGAATGCAATGGGGAACGTAACCGGACAATCTATATAGCTAAGTCGAGGGGCATGGGACATTCACACCAGATTCGGGAGTTCTTGTTGACAGATGAGGGCGTAGAGTTGGTCAATGTCTATGTTGGGACGAGCGAAGTGCTCACAGGTTCTGCCCGCTTCGCAAGAGAAGCCCAAGAGAAAGCGGAAGCTCTGGAGCGCATTCAGGAGATGGACCGCAAGAAGGCTAACCTGGAACGAAGACGACAGGTCATCAACTCCCAAATCCTGGCCTTACAATCCGAATTCGAAGCTGAAGAGATAGAGGTCAACCGATTTATTTCACAATCCAGCTCCAAAGAAGATTCTTTGGCGCAGGTTCAGGATGACTTGGCACGGATTCGTAAAGCGGACAAATGATTAATTGAGAGGTTCTTAAAGAGCGAACATCAAAGGAAGCCATCATTGGATACACTGCATGAAAATAAACTCAGCAATGAAGTCGATCAAGGGTTTTGGAATCTGCGTTTATACGTCGCGGGACAAACCCATAAGTCTATTGTGGCATTTGACAATCTCAAAAGAATATGTGAAACCCATCTCGCGGGAAAATACAGCATTGAAGTGATAGATCTTTTAGAGCAGCCACAGCTAGCCGCCGGTGATCAAATTATTGCTCTTCCCACTCTGGTTAGAAAGCTCCCCGAACCAATAAGGAAGATTATAGGGGATCTTTCAAACACCGAAAAAGTGCTGGTGGGATTGGATTTGCGTTCGGTTACGCCAAAGGACCCGGAAACATCATCATGAATCAGAATGAAATAATCACAGCGACTGACAGGCTTGCAGAGGCATCGAATTCATCAAAAAATGAAATTTATCTTCTGCGTCTGTACGTGAGCGGTCAAACCAGTAGATCCGTCTGCGCCATCGAAAACCTCAAACGGTTGTGCGAGGATTACTTAACAGGCCGTTACGAAATTGAGATCATCGATATCTACCAGCAACCGGAGCGTCTCAAGGATGAACAGATCATTGCAGTGCCAACCCTGATTAAACAATTGCCGCCTCCGGTGCGTAAAGTTATTGGGGACCTGTCTGATACCGAGCGGGTTCTGGTTGGCCTGGCTCTGCTGACCAATGATTGACATAGTCAGGTGTCAACGATGAACGGCGAACAAAAAACATACGAGGAACTCACTGCCGAATTGCAGGAGTTGCGGTCACGTCTGAGAGAAGCTGAAGATACTCTGGATGCGGTTCGATCGGGGGCTGTGGACGCCGTGGTTGTGTCAGGGTTTGACGGCCCCAAGGTC
>CAZVOU010000223.1:0-2330 GCA_964628605.1 uncultured Syntrophaceae bacterium | reverse complement strand
AATCCCCACTTTTCAATGAGCCAGAGAGCTTCCCTGAGAAAACTGGTCGTGGTCCAGAGATGCAGGTGAGACCTGCGGGCGCATAGAGCCTCCACTGGAATACCTGCAATCTCGTGGACCTTCATGGTCTTATAATGGTTGGTTGCGGCTCCTTTTTTCTTTTTCTTGGCGTAGTTCCAGGGCGGATCACAGTAGATTGTTCCGAACTGTTTTCCTGACTCGGCCAGATTCAGTAACCCGGCCATGTCATGAATGACCACGCTTGGCCCAATCTGTGTGTGACGTGTTAAGGTCAAGACAGGTCCCCATTAAGCCTGAGTCTTTCCAGAAAGCTGGAATACCCAGCCTCGGTCCTGTTCATTTGCCCTTCCCTGATACCTGAAATGCGTTCTCTAATTTGAGTGACTCTGGTTTTCATCGTCCACCAACTCCATCAACTGTTGACAGAGCCTCACAAGTTTGGCTTCGTCTTTCGTAGATGTTCCGGAAGCGTTGCGCCGATCTATTATCCGGTGGATAAGGCTGAGCACACGATCGCTGTTTATGCGGACCACTTTGTAATCATTGGGGTCAATTGGGAGCATTATCAAAATGGAACCTCCCCGTTTTCATAATTTGTTTGACGTGATGTTTGCTGGGACTGCTTTTTCTGGGCAATACAGGGGATTATTTCCCATGCCTTGACATAAATCAGGCTCTGTTTTCTCCCCTGTTCATCTTCGTAATTGTAAGCGTCCAGCTTGCCTTCCAGATAAATGAAATCCCCTTTCTGGAGAGACTTCACCTTTTCGACTGCCCTGCCTAAGACTTGAATACGATGCCACGTTGTGTGTTCAGAAAATTCATCTCCGTGCGTTTTGCTGAGTTTGACCCATTCCGTGGTTGCCAGCGTGAATGACGCTTTTGGCGTTTGATCTCCGCGTATCTCCGGATCTTTTCCGAGATACCCCATGAGAGTGACCCTGTTGACAGACTTGGGCATTACGGCCCCCCCTTTAAAGACCAGTTTTTTTGATCAGACCAAACCGGCGTTTGCTGACCGTCTGAAACATGCCTAGTGCGGCATCCTTGAGAGTCTGATAGGATCTGGGCAATTTTTCAATTGATGATTTGCTTATGTTGACGGCCTTTGCTATCTCATCCATGCCAAGCCCCGAATCGAAGAGAAATCGCAGCGCCTGTGATTTGTCGATGACTGGATCCTGACGCTCTTCCCAGCCATAAAGTTCGTTTCGCAACTGGATGTGTCCATTTACGTGTGACCATTCCCTGATACGTTTTTCTACCTCCTTTAGGCCGGAGTCGATCTGGTGAACAGCGTCCAGCGCCATTGCAGCGCTTGTATTTTCCAGTGACAGATATTCGGCCGGGGTTTGCGACCGTAAGAAAGACAGAAACGCCTTCTGCTGAGAGGCGAGATTGAAAGAGCCCGAAACCAGAGACGGCAATTTAAGTGACTGAGGGCAGATGTTCCCGTAAAACTGGCATGGTGAACCGAACCAGTTACGGCAATGATCACCCGGTCTGGCCACAGGGCCTGTTTTGTCAATCCGGGACAGAATTTTTTGCAGATAAACGACCATTGGATTGGAATGTCGCCCACGGATGGTCCTGACTGATCCGTCAGGATGGGTCACTTTCAGGGAATATGTGCCATCATGGCGTTTTTTCCATTCATATAGGTATTCAAAGCGCCTACCGCTTCTGCAGAAATGACGGACAAATCTTATCCTGCTGTAAACGGGTTGAGCTGCGCGAGCGAGCAGTCCGGCGTAAAGGTGCCGTTCAAAAACATCGTCGAATTCCATGGAACCAGTCTTCAGTTCATCAATGACCAGTTCGCTTTCGGCAAATATCACCCGGTCCATGTAGCCATACGCCGCCGCTTCATCGTCCGTTTCGACCGAATTACCTTCGGCGTCGATTTTGACATGGGCTTCACTCAACTGATCAAGATAGTCGGTGTATGGATCCTCAGTGACGGCCTTTTCAACCAGCATTGCGACCTCGGGATCGGTGATTTGTGATCTGGCCTGATCCAGGGTCATCTCGGAATTGCTGATTTTTTCCCTGTAATGGTGGACGAGCTTGCCCCTTGACGCCAGAACGGTCGGTTGGCGTGGATAGCCCAGATTTTTGTGCGCATTAGCCTTAAAGGGACAAACGACAAATGTGGCGTACGTGGATTTTGAGAGGGGAATCAGTTTCATTCTCTACAAGTACCCGTATCCTTTTAGCATTGTGATCATATCGTGGCGCATGTAATGTCTGACGTCTTCTATCCGGTCCTCGGGAATTTCTTCGATGCGGTTGACATGGAAGAAATTCAG
>CAZVOU010000222.1:0-1505 GCA_964628605.1 uncultured Syntrophaceae bacterium | reverse complement strand
TCGGTGATGAGTATAACGAGGAAAAACTTCGTTATCACAAAATCATCATCATGACCGATGCAGACGTTGATGGTAGCCATATACAAACTCTTTTACTTACATTTTTCTTCCGCCACTTTAGAAGTGTTATAGAAAACGGTTATCTCTATTTGGCACAGCCGCCTTTATATCGTTACAAAAAAGGCAAAAAAGAGATTTATTTTAAAGATGATCGTGCTATGAACGATTTTCTTATCGAAAACGGTATCGAATCTTTAGAAGAGCAGAGTGTCGGACATAATGATTTGGTTTCATACTTCAAAATGGTTGACCATTATAGAGGTTCTCTTGAAGCGTTGGAGAGAAGATATGCGCTTGTAGATTTGATTCGTCACTTTATAGAAAACCCTGATTTAATAGGTCTTGATAATGTAGCTATGTATGAAAAGATTGAAGAGTTTTTACTTCAAAACGGAAATAACATACTTACAAAATCTTTATCACAGGACTCTATTCATCTTTTTGTACAAACCAAAGGCGGAATGGAAGAGTTACTTATTAATGATGATCTTTTTGCTGCACCTCATTTTAGTGAAGCAAGTTTTGTTTATAGAAAAATCAAAGAGTGGAATTTAGACTTCAAAGAAGATATTTTAGTTGTTTTAGAAAATATCGTTGAATATGCAAAAAAAGGTGCTTATATTCAGCGTTACAAAGGTCTTGGAGAGATGAATCCTGAACAACTTTGGGAGACCACTATGACTCCGGAAAATAGAGTTTTATTGCAAGTAACGATTGAAGATGCAGAAGTTGCAAGTGATGCCTTTACCCTCTTTATGGGAGATGAGGTGGAACCTCGCCGTAACTATATAGAGACACATGCAAAAGATGTCAAACATCTTGATGTTTAAAACTTTTTGAGAGTGTAAAACAAAAAGAATGCTTCTTCCACAAAAAAAAGAGAGAGAGTACCGTTTCAGATTAGCTTTGCGAATGGTACTTCCTATCTTTGCGCTTGTATTTGCGCTTGTTTTTCATACATTTATCACCTCTCAAGAGACACTCAATACCTCTTTTTATATCGAAGCGCTTTTTATTCTTTTTTTTAGTATCTATTTTATTTTTTACCTTATCTATAAAGGTTTTGATAGAAAAATTACCGATACGATTTCAAAAACATTCACCCGAGAATATATTTATGAATATCTTAAAAAAGAGATAAAAAAAAGCAATGAATATACACTATTACTTTTAAGTATTGACAATCTTTATGAGATCAATAAACGTTATGGGATAAAAAACGGAGATAAAGTACTCTCAGAAACAGTAATATGGATAGCGGATTATCTCAAAACAAAAGAGATTGATAATTTTCCTATTGGCCGTCTTAAAGGGGGTGATTTTATTCTTGGATTTAGCGGAGAGAAGGAACAGTATAAGACTATTATGGAACTTATGTGTTTGAAAAGTGAGGAACTTCGCGTGGATGATATTGAGATCCAGATATCCATAGCACTTAATGATAC
>CAZVOU010000221.1:0-2072 GCA_964628605.1 uncultured Syntrophaceae bacterium | reverse complement strand
GTTCGGTCATCGTCCTGCCGTAAGATTCCATGCAGAGACGGAAACGCTCCTGAAGGGTAATGAAGTATTGCCTGAAGCTGTCAAAGCGAAAACTCGCTTCAGTCCTGTCGCCCAGCACAATATGCATCATCCTCGGCTGATGCCCCTGAGCTAGTCTCAACAACTCCGAATAAAAACTTATCTGAATCACAAAGTAAGCCTTGGGATGTCTGGCAAGTTTCGTGTCCAGCGCCTCGTAACTGTAAGGGCCCAGGCTGGATGGGGTGTCAACCCTCATGAGAAAATCCGGATGTCCATAAAAATTGTCGTTTACCAGAGTTGCCTGATAAATGACGTCATGACCTCTTTTCATGGCTTCAAGTGTAGCCTGGGCCTTATCCATGACGCTGCCATGCAGATCCTTCAGGTCCGCTATGGACAAACCTTTTTGCAACAGACTTTCGAGATACGCCGTCTCATGCCCCGTCCCTTTGGCCTGCAAAAGTTCAAGTTGCGGATCAATCGCCTGCTCTGGGAAAGGATCCTCAAGATTGATCCTGTCCAGTGTGGATATGTGTTCGCATTCCAGGAAATTAACTATGTCCGACGCAGAATAGATTATCCTGCTCGCTGATTTGCGCATCGGCCACCCCTTACTGACTGAAAAAAATGTGGTCTCCGACAGGATTGAATTCAGAGATTTTAACACAACACGTCCTTACTGGTGTATTGTTTACTCAAAAAAATCATCGTCAAAGAAATCCGGGTCGTCATGATCATGAAACCCCTCATCATGGCCGTTTTGGTAACCCTCGTCATACCCCTGGTCATATCCTCGGTCATGGTCCTGTGAGGACTGCTCACCTGTTCCGCCATCTGAACTGCCAGGCCAAAGGGCGCGTCCAATTATCATCGCTATCAGAGCTTTGAGCCAGAATCCTCCCATGTGAACCTCCTTTTCCCGCTGTGGGTCAGGATTTTCTCTCAGGAAATTGTCCGTCACCGGCCTCGCTCAATGCTCCCATAACCTTATCTGGAGCTAATCTCAGCGTTTGATCCCTATTATAAAACACACGTGTGACAACCAAGGACATTCCAGTTTCAACTTTTTTTTGATCCCCAAAAAATTTTGTAATCACCCAGGAAGTGGCCTAAATCCTATGATATGAGCAAATCGGTGAGAATATTAGATGCTACCGACATTCTCCATCACTTTTAAGCCGAAATAGTGGCAAGTCGGATTGGGACAACCACCCCGTTGCAACATTCAGCGTGTTTTCCCACTGGCTATAGATCAAGGTCTCATTATTGTGATGTTCATTGTAATAGCCAATGCTAAGGTTAACACCGGCTATCCTCCGGCAAAGTGTCACTATGTCTGTATAGGAGTATCTGTCAGGCTCAGTGTATCCGGTAACTTTTCCAATGTAGGACCGGAATTCATCCGTCCCAACGTCATAACATTTAAAATCCAGACCGTGTCTCCGATCGAACTGGACGAGAAACTGATGCTCTCCATTGATCTCTTCGGCAATATCCTTATTGTGATTCATCAACCAAGTTGAGCCTTGTCGCTTTGATTCCTCACCATCCGTAATCAATAGCGAATGTCCAAGATCCCTGAGAATCCACAGGATAGCGCAACCAGCCCTGTCATCGGATCCAAGGCCACATCCCTCAGTCGTTGAAAAGAATACGTCTCCATCAAACCCTAGTTCCCTGCCAGGAAACGGTTCATGTCCATTATGGATATCCCACTCGGTATCGCCGTGAGCTACCAGGCAGACCTTGTTATTGCGCCGCCCTCGAATGTAAAGAAACCTCTGCTGTCCCTCTCCACGAAAAATATGACCCGGTATCTCCATGAATTTCTCGAAGACCCCGTCAGCGCTTTCTAAAGGAATTTTGAGAAAACTCTCCAACACATCGAAACGACCATTGTCCATCATCCCCTCCTTTTCTTCAGATTGATCACCCCTTAACCCTTTTCTCAACACAATTTGTTTCACTCATGATTAAAGACGGTTTCAAGGTCGATTAACAGATTCTACAACACATGAATGTCAGGGAAAGACAATGCAAAATGAAAAAGC
>CAZVOU010000220.1:0-14069 GCA_964628605.1 uncultured Syntrophaceae bacterium | reverse complement strand
CTTGAAGCATATTGTTTGATGTTGATCGCAAGAAAAATGCAACAAAACTTTTCTCAATGCTTGACTTGGCGTCCTACCCATGTTACATTGATCAGATGCCGCGGGGTGGAGCAGCCAGGTAGCTCGTTGGGCTCATAACCCAAAGGTCAGAGGTTCAAATCCTCTCCCCGCTACCAGTAGTAATTCAAAGGTTACAGACAAGTTCTGTAACCTTTTTTATTTCAAAACAATATTGATGGCTTTTTTGTCCTCTGACCGGATCACCGATTCAAAGCCGGCAGGACTCTTGGGAAAAATTGAATTCGCCTTGCGCCTCAATTACAAACCAACATGAAATTCAACACCCACCGGGCAATGATCCGAACCCATGACATCGGTCATTATGAAAGCCTTTTCTATTGAAGGGGCCATCTCGGAGCTTACAAAGACGTAATCTATGCGCCAGCCGATGTTTCGTTGCCGGGCGCCGCTCTTCATATCCCACCAGCTATACTGAACCACATCTCCGTTTAATTGCCGGAAAGTGTCCACATAACCGGCGGCAACGGCCTTGTTCATCCACTCCCGCTCGATTGGAAGAAACCCTGAGACTTTGGAGTTTTCCTTTGGCCTGGCCAAGTCTATTTCGTTGTGCGCCGTGTTGACGTCTCCCACAAAGATGATGTTCGGGTTCTTTTTTCGAATGCCTTCTATCCAATCCAGGAATGCGTCATAGAAGGACATCTTGTAATCAAGCCGCTCTTTACCGCTCTTACCGTTCGGGAAATAGATATTGAACAGCTCAAATGAACCATAATCCAGACGAATTATCCGACCTTCACCGTCAAACTCCGGTCTTCCCATACCGGTTTCAATGATTTTCGGCTCCGTTTTACTGAACACAGAAACACCACTGTAGCCCTTCCTCTCCGCGGAACTCCAGTAAGTCCTGTAACCGTTAGGCTCGAGCATATCTTTTGACAACTGTTCCGGAGAGGCTTTGGTTTCCTGTATGCACAGAATATCCGGTGACTCAGTCTGCAGCCACTCCAGGAAGCCCTTCTTCTGGACGGCTCTTATGCCATTGACGTTCCAACTTAACAGTTTCATTAATTGTGTCATTTCGCACCCTCAATCGGTCTTAGCTGTTCACTGCAAGCATGATGATCCATGCCAAAAAGATTTTCTGAACGCTTTCTTTTGGGAATTAACTCTTGAAACCCGCGTTTTGCTCTATCTGAACAGATCCGAACATCAATAAAAAAGCCCAACGCATGGTCGGGCTTTTATTAATCTGTTGGTGCCGAAGGCCGGACTCGAACCGGCACGAGCTTTCGCCCGCCACCCCCTCAAGATGGTGTGTCTACCAGGTTCCACCACTTCGGCATTCCCTAAGTATACTTGGACATCATGCGTTAAGTCAATACCCAACGTACCCAAGATGAAATTAACTATGAATGATGCCCTGGAATCAGATCGAATAGCAAACACTGTTAAACGCAGTTGAGAAAAGCCAAATAATATAAAACAGAACTTTAATTATAGCATTTAACATGCGTATATATCAAGCTAAAAATAGCTTGACAAGCGGTTGTAGAGCCTATAATCTCTTTTTAACGGACGTCGCGCGCTCAAAAGTTTACGCGCCCGAACACCGTGTTAAAAACAAAGATTTTTTCTTTTTGGGAGCAGTTTTTGGCGCCGTTGAATCGACTTTGCTTCAGGCGCCGAACTGATCCCTTCACTGCCTTGAACACGTCGGAACCCTGGGAGAAAAGCTTTGCATGTGCCAGCGCTATTGGATGAAGTGATAGAACTGCTCAAACCGACGGACGGGGGCATATATTTAGACGGCACTTTAGGATATGGCGGCTACTCTTTAGCTATATTAAGTGAATCGTCTCCAACTGGTGTAGTTTACGGTTTTGACCTGGATAAGTCAGCGATTGAAGTGGCTACGGTACGGCTTTCGGAATTTGGAGACCGTTTCAGGCCGGTCCATTGCGGTTATCATGATGCGCCCGAAGCGTTAAGCGATTTGGGCATAAGCGCAGTAGATGGAATAGCGCTTGATTTAGGGCTTTCCTCCACCCAGATAGACGACCCTGACAGAGGATTCAGCTTCAGGTTTGAGGGGCCGCTTGACATGAGGTTTGACACGGAATCGGGATTAACTCTTATGGAAATGCTCAAAAAAATCAGGCTCTCGGACCTCGAAAAAGTTCTGAGAGAATATGGAGAGGAGCGTTTTGCCTCACGGATAGCCAAAGCCATAATTGAAGCGTCCAGAAAGGGAACCCTGAAGACTACCTCAGACTTGGCGGATTTGACGGCCAGGGTAATCCCCGGACGTCGCGGGAAAATCCATCCGGCGACCAGGACCTTTCAGGGACTCAGAATAATGGTGAACCGGGAACTCGACAACCTGAAAATCGCCCTTGAAAATTTGCCCGGTCTGCTGAAAGCGGGCGCACGTTTGTGCGTTGTTTCATACCATTCATTAGAGGACAGGCTAGTTAAGATAGCTTTCCGCGAGATGGCCAAATCATCTGTGAAACTACGAATTGTAACACCCAAACCGGTCAGACCGACCAATGAAGAGGCGAGATCAAATCCGAGGGCCAGATCAGCCAGATTGAGGGCGCTAGAGGCGATTGCCTGACCGGTATTGACAAGGTATGGAATTTTAGACGGGAAAATCTCAATAAGATGGGCTCAACGCTGGAAAACACCAAAAGTTCATTTCACGCTTTTTTCCGATTGTCCGACGGTTTGAGGCGAGGAGCGGCTTTTCTGGGAGTGAGCGCATTGATTGTGGCTTTGTTCATAGGGTTTTTCCATGTATGGAACCGCATGAAGATCGTACAGGTGGGCTACGAGATTTCAACGCTTGATAACAAGAATAAGGAACTCAAGAACAGGAAGCGAGAATTGCTGCTGGAAATAGCAAGCCTTGAGTCACCTCAGGAGTTGGAAAAAAAGGCTGTTCGTCAGGGATTGCGTTTTCCGGCGATAGGCAGGGTAATCCATGTCCCGTGACAAAAAACCGACCAACTGGGTTGCGTTTCGAATAATTACCGTGGCGATAGTGTTCGCTGTCGGCGCCTCCCTGTTGATTCTAAGGGCTTACAAGCTCACTGTCACAGAATCGGAAACCCTCCAGAAGAAGGCGGAGAAGCAACGAACCCGTGTCATTACCCTTGAATCCAGACGAGGAATGATTCTGGACAGATCCGGTGAGCAGCTTGCGGCCAGCCTCGAAGTGAACTCGATTTACGCCAGACCTCGTCGAATCTCAAACCAGGAGAGACATGACGCGTCACGGAAATTGGCTGAACTGCTTGACATGGACCCTAAAGAGGTCAAGTCGAAATTGGGTGAGGATCGTCCGTTTGTGTGGATAAAACGCAGAGTCTCTCCTTATGTGGCGGAGAAAGTCAAAAAGGCCGACATTGACGGAATATACATCGGCTCTGAATACTCGAGATTCTATCCCTTGAAAAAATTCGCCGCTCACGCAATCGGTTTTGCCGGGATGGACTCGAAAGGGCTCGAAGGAATCGAGCTTTATTATGACGATTATCTCAAAACCGAACCCATTCCGGTGACAGGTCAGAAAGACGCTCTTGGAAGACCTGTGATGTTCAACCTCATGGGAGTGGCCCCGGTAAGAAATGACATTTATCTTACATTGGACAGAAATATTCAGCACATAGTTGAAAAGGAGCTGGATGAGGCTGTCCGTCAGGAACAGGCCAAGAGCGCCCAGGCCATCGTCATGGACATCGACACGGGAGAGATACTGGCGCTGGCTGTTAGACCTACTTTCAACCTGAACACGTCGCACGAGGCGGCCCCGGGCAATCGCAGAAACCGTGCGGTAGCCGATACGTTTGAGCCCGGATCCACTTTCAAGGTGTTCTTGGCAGCCGCCCTCCTGGAATTGAACAAAGTGACCGATGGTGAGACTATATTCTGTCACAACGGTTTGATGAAATACAACGGCGCTGAAATTCATGACGTGGCGCCTCACAAGACATTGTCATTCGAGGACGTCATCGCCCAGTCGAGTAACATCGGCGCTGTGAAACTTTCAGATAAGCTCACCAAAAAGGATTTTTACCGCCTATTGACGGATTTTGGATTCGGAAGTGTGACAAATGTAGATTTTCCGGGTGAGAGAAATGGTATGCTGCCGCCCCCGGAAAAGTGGTCGGCCCTTACTAAGGCCACCGTTGCTTTCGGTCAGGGTGTAAGTGTGAGCCCCATACAGTTGATTAGCGCATTCAGCGCGGTTGTCAACGGAGGCAATTATTACTGGCCTCATATCACGGCAAAGATAACCAATCACGTTGGTGAAACGGCGCTGGATCTTCAGCCGCGTATTCAGAGACGAGTGATTCGGCAGCAAACTTCGGATCAGGTAATAAAAATACTGCGTAAAGCGGCCACTGTCGGCACGGCAAAAGCCGCATTCGTTAAAGGGGCCGACGTAATCGGTAAAACGGGAACAGCTCAGAAAGCCGATCCCGGCGGAGGCTACTCCAAGGATCGTTACGTCATGTCATTCATCGGCGCAATGATGGGAGTCAAACCGAGGATGGCAATTCTGGTCATGATTGACGAGCCTCGTGTTTACAAAGATCGCACAGGTGGTAAAGTAGCCGCTCCTGTTTTCAAGCGTATGGCTGAGGGTATCCTGGCTCTATGCGGAAGTCAGCCGTCGGTGAACACAAACTCTATCATGGCCTCGAGAGGTGAATGGTCTCATCCTGCTTCTGCGCCTGAGAAGTCTGTGTCCTTAATTCCTGGTCCGAATCCGGGGGAATGGTTTGCCCCGGACCTTAAGGGGTTGGACATGAGACAGGTCCTAGACGCCTTGAACGCCATGAAATCCGATGTTTCCATGGAAGGTTTAGGAAAAGTTGTTTCCCAGAAACCCAAGCCCGGAACTCTCATAAAAGAAGGCGCAAGTGTTCACGTAGTGTTCGCCGGAGGAAATCCATGACAATAATGCTGAAAGACGCCGTCGAGGGCATTCATGGCTGCGTTGTCCACGGAAATCCCGCAACTTGGGTGACCGGTGTGACGCATGACAGCAGAAAAGTGGACGCTGGATGGATGTTTGTGGCCATTCCGGGTGAAAAATCGGACGGACATGACTTCATCGGGCTTGCCGTTCAAAAAGGGGCGGCGGCGATTGTAGCCCAGAAGCCACCACACAAGAATTATCCCGTTGAATCAGCCCCATGGGTTCAGGTCCCCGATACCAGAGCCATTCTGGGTCAACTTTCGTCCGCGGTATACGGTCAACCGAGCAGCGAGCTTGCTCTCACCGGCATAACCGGCACCAATGGCAAGACCACGCTCACTTATCTTCTTGAATCAATCACCAGGGCGGCCAAACGCTTGCCGGGCGTTATCGGGACCATATCTTACAGGTGGTCGGATCGTGAAATTTCAGCTTCGAACACCACGCCGGAATCCTCGGACCTCCACGCAATGCTTCGGGAAATGCGTAATTCAGGCGTTTCTGATGTTTTCATGGAAGTGTCCTCACATGGCCTAAGCCTCGGACGCCTTAACGGCTGCCAGTTCGATGTGGGTGTCTTCACCAATCTCACCCAGGATCATCTGGATTACCACCATGACATGGAGGATTACTATCAGGCGAAGAAACTGCTCTTCACTGAATTGCTGCAAGTTTCCACCAAACCTGAAAGGGCCGCCATTATCAACAGCGATGACCCGTATGGGGCTAGACTTTTGTCCGAACTTGACGGATTGACCCGTTTTTCGTTCGGCTCCTCAATTGTGGCCGATTTTCACCCGATAAATGTGGATATACGAGCAGAAGGTATTTCAGGATGGATCTCGACACCTCGAGGGACAATAGAAATTGTGTCCCCCCTGACAGGATCTTTCAATCTTTCCAATATAATGGCAGCGGTGGCAGTTTCGACCGTGCTCGGTTTCTCTGAGGAATCCATCAAAGCGGGAATCAGCAATCTGAAGGTGGCGCCTGGAAGGCTCCAGAGAATAGAATCCGACAGAGGTCACATTTTCGTTGATTACGCCCATACACCCAACGCTCTGACCAACGTGCTGGATGCATTAAGAAAATCGTGTTCAGGGCGAATAATTACCGTGGTCGGTTGCGGCGGTGACAGAGACAGGGCCAAACGCCCTTTAATGGGCGAACAGGCCGCTTTGGGCAGCGATTTTGTGGTGATCACTTCAGACAATCCCCGGACGGAAGATCCCATTGATATAATTAGTCAAATAGAACCTGGTGTAAAAAAAGCGGGCTTCAGATCAACCCGATTTGATGGTGAAAGCCATGAACTGGAATCCCGATCTTTTGTGGTGATTCCGGACCGTCGCCAGGCCATAAACTGGATTGTTGCCCGGATCAGGAAGGATGACACCCTTCTCGTTGCCGGAAAAGGTCACGAGACCTATCAGGAAATAAATGGCGTGAGATATCCTTTTGATGACAGCGAAGAGCTTCGCAAAGCTTTGGATTCTCTTATAGCATAGCAATTACATTAACTTGGGAGATATGGACTGAATCTTATGCGAGCGGACAAACTTAAATACAATGCCTTCCAAATCTGTTCAGCGTGCAACGGCGTAATTCTTCAGGGCGAGGCTCAAACACTTTTCTCAGGGATTTCAACCGATTCCAGGGATATAAAAACCGGTGACCTGTTTGTTCCTCTTCGGGGAGACAATTTCAACGGATTTGATTTTGTGATTCCGGCTCTCAAGGCCGGGGCCCGAGGCAGCCTGGTCGATGGCGACTTTTCTGATGAATTGACAAAAGACTTTTCTGACAATGTCCTGATCAAAGTGCAGGATACCCTCCGTTCGTTGACTGACCTTGCATCAACCCACCGTAAATTATTCCCTATACCCCTGATCGCTGTCACAGGCTCCTCCGGCAAAACTACAGTCAAAGAAATGATCGCCTCTATCCTGTCACGCACAAAGAAAACATTGGCAACAAAAGGCAATCTGAACAACCTCATCGGCCTGCCAATGACGGTGCTTTCCATAACTTCCGATTACCAGGCCGCAGTCGTCGAGGCAGGGATCAATCATGTCGGTGAAATGGATTTGCTTGCAAGAGCGGCCGCGCCTGATGTCGCAGTCATCTCCACCATCGGTCCGGTCCACCTGGAGGGTCTGATAGACATTGCAACGGTGGCCAGAGAAAAATTCAAAATGGTTCAAGCTGCATCGAGGGCCGGAGTTGTACCGTTTGGCGTTCCGGAATTGGAAAAACTCTTCCATGACTGTCAGAGCCGACTTTTCACATTCGGAGTCGATGGGGGAGATTTCAGGGCGTCAAACATTGTTACTGCTGAAGTGACAAGCTTTTTGATGGAATGTCCGTGGGGCTCGAGACAAATCAACATCCGGGTTCCCGGGAGACACAATGTAGCAAACGCTCTGGCGGCAGCGGCCTCATGTCTTAACCTCGGAGCTAACCTGGAGGATGTCGCCGAGGGCCTCGAAAGCCTTGAAGCTCCATCATGGCGCATGGAAACAGTAAAACTCAAAGGCGCCCGCATACTCTTCAAGGACTATTACAACGCAAACCCACAATCGATGAAGGCTGCTTTGGAGACATTGAGCGAATCCGGCAAGGGCGCCAGGAGACTGGCTATCCTGGGAGACATGATGGAACTCGGCGCTCTGTCTGATGAACTTCACGGCGAGATCGGGAAATGCGCAGCCTCTCTCAACATAGAAAAGGTCGTGTTCATTGGATCCTCTTCAGAAGCGTTTGCAAAGGGTTTTGGTGAATTGAGCGAAACGTCAGGGAAACTAAGCGTGTTTAAGGACAAAGAAACTGCCTGGGAAGCCATTGGCGGTGAAATAGGCGCCTACGACAGAATTTTGGTTAAAGCGTCTAGATCCATGAAGATGGAGCAAATAGCAAACAGGATACTGGAGGAGATATAGCCGATGCTTTACCATTTACTCTATCCATTGGGCGCCAACAGCATTTTATTTAATGTATTCAAATATATTTCGTTCAGAGCGATTATGGCGACTCTCACGGCGTTGATGATAAGTTTTTTGCTGGGTAAGCCTTTAATTGATTATTTAAGGGAATTCCAGATAGGACAGATGGTTCGTGACGATGGCCCGAAATCTCACCTCGGAAAAACCGGCACTCCCACCATGGGCGGTTTGCTGATACTTTTCGCGCTGACTTTTTCCTGTCTGCTGTGGGCCAGGCTGGATAATATTTACGTGTGGATAGTTCTTGGAGTGACCCTTGGCTATGGAGCAGTGGGTTTTCTCGACGATTACCTCAAGGTAGTGCGCCGCAACCACAAAGGACTTAGCGCCAGGCACAAGCTGGGACTCCAGTTGGTTATAGGGGCTACAGTGGGCTTTGTGTTGTGGATGGACCCCGTTTTCAAGACTACACTGGCCGTTCCTTTCTTCAAGAATGTAATCCCTGATCTGGGATTCTGGTACATTCCGTTTGCCGCATTGGTCATCGCCGGGGCTTCCAACGCTGTAAACCTGACGGATGGCCTAGACGGTTTGGCTATTGGCCCAGTGATGATATGCGGGGCGACTTATCTCATTTTCGCTTATATATCCGGTCACCTGAAACTCGCTCAATATCTGCAGGTGCCGTATGTTCCAGGATCAGGTGAGCTTTGCGTGGTTTGCGGCGCAATGCTCGGCGCAGGCATGGGTTTTCTGTGGTATAACGCTTACCCCGCTGAGGTCTTCATGGGAGATGTCGGATCACTCTCTCTCGGCGGACTTCTTGGAGCGGTTGCTGTCGTGACTAAACACGAGATACTACTGGCGATTGCCGGTGGAGTTTTTGTGATCGAGGCCATGTCCGTAATCTTGCAGGTGGCGTCATTTAAGACCACAGGAAAGAGGATTTTTAACATGGCCCCGATCCATCATCACTTCGAACTGAAGGGATGGGCCGAGCCAAAGGTCATAGTAAGGTTCTGGATTATATCGATTTTCTTTGCGCTCATAGCAATGAGCACCCTCAAACTTAGATGATCATGGAGGCGTCATGACAAGAATTTCTTCATGCAAGTCAAATCCGGGGAGGCGAATGAACCGCAAACAGGGAGTTATTGTTTCTGACAAGCTGCCGGGACGCTTTCCCGATTCAGAAGAGTATAAGACATGCGGCAGAACGTCAGCTCGGAAGAAGAGCGCTGAATCGACTCCTGAACCTCAGGTCAACTTCTGTTTCGGTCGTATACTGAGTTTTTAAATTAGAGGATTTTCATGAGCCAGGCCTCAGCAGAAACCAGACCGTTTGATTTTTTCAGAAGTGGCGTCGGCAATGACCCTGCTCTTCTGGCCATAACGTTTACCATTTTGGCCGTCGGAATAGTGATGGTTACATCAGCGGGTTATATGATCGCCTCGGGCAAATTCAACGACGGTTTTTACTATACGAAGCGCCAGGGAATATCGATGCTGATCGGTCTGGTTTTCATGTTTGTTTTTTCCAGGATGAATCCACGGTTCTGGAGGGACAGCGCTGCCGTAGTCATTGCCGTTGGCCTGTTCTTGATGGTTCTCGTCTTTGTGCCGGGTGTGGGAGTAGAATTGGGAGGCTCCAGACGCTGGATAAAGATGCCGGTGGGATTTTTTCTACAGCCGTCCGAACTTGTCAAATACGCTCTGATAATATTCTTCGCTCATTCGCTCGCTAAAAAGGGTGAAGGTATTCGAATATTCACAGTCGGGTTTCTGCCCCACATTATGATAATTGCGCTGGTGGGATTTTTACTCTTATTACAGCCTGATTTCGGGTCTGCGGTCATAATCACTACTGTGGGTTTTCTCATGATGTTCGTAGCCGGTGTCAGAATCCGCCACTTGGCAGGCTGCTTTATACTGGCTCTACCTTTCCTGATTCATATAGGTATGAGCGCACAGTATCGCATGTCTCGGCTAAAAAGTTTTCTGGACCCTTGGAGCGATCCTTTAAGCTCCGGCTTTCAGATAATTCAGAGCCTGGTAGCGTTTGGCTGTGGAGGAGTATGGGGAGCCGGAATAGGTAAGGGCATCCAGAAACTCTTTTACCTGCCTCAACCTCAGTCGGACTTCATTTTTTCGGTCATCGGTGAGGAACTGGGCCTTTTGGGAACGGTTTCCGTCGTAATCCTTTTCTGTGCGCTGATCTTCAAGGGGTTCATGATATCTGTCAGGAGTCAGGACCTTTTCAACAAATATCTGGCTTTCGGGATAACTTCTCTCATTGGTCTTCAGGCTCTTCTGAACATGGCCGTCGCCATGGGTCTTCTTCCTACCAAAGGGTTGCCTTTGCCTCTCATTTCACTCGGTGGAACTTCCATGATCGTGAACCTGGCTGGAATAGGCATTCTGATGTCAGTTAGCGGAGCCGAAAAACAGCAAGAAAAGGGTGGGGCCATATGCGACTGCTGATTGCCGGCGGAGGAACCGGAGGCCATCTGTTCCCGGCCCTGGCGGTTGCCAGGGCATTCAAGAGCGAACATCCGGATGGAAAAGTGCTGTTTGTGGGGGTCAAACAGGGCATAGAAGCCAGGATAGTCCCCCAAACTGAATTCCCCATAAAATTCATTCAGGCCCGTGGCATATTGGGAAAGGGATTGTTCAATAAAATAAGGGCCCTGGGCGCCATTCCCCGCGGGCTATATCAGTCGGTCGTCATATTAAAGGATTTCAGGCCGGATTTGGTTCTTGGAGTTGGTGGATACGCCTCAGGCCCCACTTTGGCTGCCGCAAACATGTTGGGAATTCACACTGCGATACAGGAGCAGAATTCCGTCATGGGGCTCACCAACAAATTGTTGTCCCGGTTCGTGGACAAAATCTTTATCTCGTGGGAAAACACAACCCCGGTCACTGATCCTGACAAAACCATGTTGATGGGAAACCCTATTCGTGAAGAATTACTGACTTCATTGCCGGACAAGAACACGGACAAATTCAAGCTGCTGATCTTCGGGGGGTCTTTGGGGGCCAGGAGCATCAATCAGGCTATGATCTCGGCAGTTGAGAGTTTGAAACCTTACTCCAGCCGGTTGGCCATACGCCATCAAACAGGTAAAGGGGCGGCGGAAGAAGTCAGAAAAGCGTACATTGGCGCCAACATCGAGGCCGAAGTCCTGGAATTCATAGACGACATAGGCCCGTATTACAAATGGGCCGATCTGGCAGTTTCCCGTAGCGGCGCCGGGGCCCTTGCCGAACTCACGGCCTTGGGCAAACCCGCCATACTTGTCCCCTACCCCTATGCCATCAAGGATCATCAGCTTCACAACGCCAGGTCACTCGAGGAACGTGGGGCCGCAATCATTGCGCTAGACTCTGAATTGGGTTCCGGAATTTTGCTGGAGAAAATAATTGAATTCCTGGACGCCCCTGACAAACTGGAAACAATGTCCGAAAACGCCCGTAAAATTGGACGTCCACAGGCGGCGCGGGCTATCGCAAGAGAAATTCTAAAAATGAAAAGGAAATAAAATTGATTGGCGCTCTATTCAAACGTGTAAAAGATGTTCACTTCGTCGGAATCGGGGGAGTGGGCATGAGCGGCATAGCCGAAATACTGCTGGCTCTGGGCTTCAGAGTCAGCGGGTCTGATCTTCAGGAATCCGGTGGCGTCAAGAGACTTAGGGACCTGGGGGCCAGGGTTTGGATAGGGCATGACGCCTCCCATCTGGAAAAGGCCGATGTAGTTGTATTTTCATCTGCCGTCAAGAGTGACAATCCGGAAATAGTGACGGCTCACGAAAGAAGAATACCGGTCATCCCAAGGGCAGAAATGCTGGCTGAATTGATGCGCATGCAGACATCCATCGCTGTAGCCGGCATGCACGGCAAGACAACCACCACTTCCATGATAGCCTCGGTGTTGACTCAAAGCGGCCTGGACCCGACCGTGGTCATTGGAGGTAAACTCGATTATCTCGGCGGCGGCGCAAAACTGGGACACGGGAAATTGCTCGTGGCTGAAGCCGATGAATCCGACAAATCGTTCCTGAAGCTTCACCCGACCGTCGGAATTGTCACAAATCTCGACCTCGAACACATGGACTGTTACGCCAATATGGAAGAGATCCGCTCAGCCTTCCTTGAATTCATAGACCGTATTCCCTTCTATGGCTACGCAATACTGTGTCTCGACGATCCGGAGGTTCAGAACATAATTCCTTCCATCTCAAAGAGAATCATCACCTATGGGCTCAGTTCACAAGCCTCGGTCAGGGCCGTAAAACCGAGGTTCGAGGGTGGATACTCAATATTCAGTGTATACAAGGATGATCAAGCCCTCGGTGAAATCAAACTTCCCATACCGGGAGCGCACAACATAGTTAATTCTCTGGCTGCCATCACCGTCGCCGACATTTTTGACGTACCGTTTGAAACCACCAAAAAGGCGCTCGAGTCTTTCCCCGGAGTCCAACGCAGATTCACACTCAGAGGACGTGAGGCCGGAGTAACGGTGATTGACGACTATGGGCACCACCCCAATGAGATCAAAGCGGTCCTGAAAGCGGCAAGGCAAATTGCGGAAAAACGCATAGCCGTCCTTTTCCAGCCACACAGATATTCAAGGACCCAGGCGCTTTTCGATCAATTCCTGACGGCTTTTCACGACACAGACCAGCTTTTCATCATGGACATATACGCCGCAAGCGAAAAACCAATTGAAGGAGTCTCCGCTGAATCATTGTGCGATGGAATCAGACTCAGAGGACATAAGAAGGCGCTTTACACTCCGGATAGAGAAAAAATACCCCAATTGATCGCTGAATCGCTGCAATCCGGCGATATGCTGCTCACTCTCGGAGCGGGAGACGTTACAAAAATGGGGCCACTAATCCTTGAATACCTCAAGACCAGGAAAGTTTAGTCAGCTCCACATGATCGAATGCCCAAAATCCCGGCACGGCTGCGCTTCTCAGAGGATCGCAGCCAATTAAGTCCCGGGAAATTGCGGTATGTAAATGAACAATTCTGCTCTCAAATCATCTCTGGGTTATCTGTTTTGGGAACATACGAACAAAATAAAGCATACAGGCTTATCGAAAATACACTGAAGGGGAAAACACTCAGGGATTACCCACTGAGTCGCATGACCACTTTCAGAATTGGCGGTCCAGCAGACCTGGTGGTCATGCCATCAGATGAGTCCGATCTATGCGCGGTCATTAACATCCTGGGGGAACATGGCGTACGATTCATGCCTTTAGGCGCCGGTTCAAACCTCCTTTTTTCGGATGAGGGTTTCAAAGGCGCGATCATTTCCTTGAGCCACATGAAACACATTGAAATTATTGAAAATACTAAATCAAGAATCAAAATGAAAATGTCAGCCGGGGCCTCGCTTCCGGGAATCATACGAAAATTCGCCCAATTTTCAGCGCTCCGCGTGTCCCGATTATGGGGAATTCCCGGCCAGATTGGCGGCTCTATCGCGTGCAACGCAGGAGCCATGGGAATTAATTTATCTGATTTAATATGTGAAATTGAACTTTTAGATGAAAAATGTAAGAAAATAGTTTCAAAAATTCGCGATTTGGACTATGGATATCGTACGATGAGGTTGCCACACGGGACTATCGTGACATCGGCGACATTTAGCGCACTAAAAGGAGACCCGAAGGAAATTGAAGTTGAATTGGAGTCAGCCAGGGACAAGCGGATTGCCAGTCAACCGCGTGGGATGTCAAGCGCCGGCTGCATCTTCAGGAATCCGCCCTCTTCCGACCCTGCCGGGGCGATTATAGACAGGTTGGGATTCAAGGGAAGGCGGGTCGGCGCTGCCGGGGTCTCAGAGAAACATGCAAACTTTATCGTGAATTTTGGCAAGGCAAAGGCTCAGGACGTGATCAGGCTGATCGACATGATCAGGCGCAGGGTTTTCGAAGAAGAAGGAATCGATCTTGAGCTTGAGATCAAGATAGTAGAAAGCGGAGAGCCGACGTGAAAGCGGTTGCTGACCTGTCTCAGACGAAAGTCGCCAATACCGGGCCTACCGATCAGGTGGTAGTCAAGGAGAGGAACAGGTCCATTCTGAAAGCGCTGATAGC
>CAZVOU010000219.1:0-3540 GCA_964628605.1 uncultured Syntrophaceae bacterium | reverse complement strand
GTCATGTCCCTGGAGATAGTCAAAACATTGGGTTCACCTCCAACCTCTATTAGCGACGATGAAACCAGCGTTTCCAGCCTTCTACCATCCGGCATCCGTAGGTCAGCCTCGAAATTTCGCATTCCTCCATTGTTTGCCAAGGCCGTCAGAATTTTCTCCAAATCCTCAGGATTTTGAAACAGCTCAAGTTCGAGTGGATTTTTTCCAATAACGGCCTCTTTTGAAACCCCTGTGATCTCGAAAAAACTCTTGTTCGCATCAAGAAAGGATAGATCTTTCAAACTATTCAGGCAGATTGCATCCGGTGAGAAATCAAATATGGTTCGAAACCTCTCCTCGCTGACCCTAAGCTCCTCTTCGACCCTTTTACGACTGGTGATATCGATTTGAACACCCCGGATTCTGACCACCTTGCCCGTAGCATCCGGCACGGACCACGCTTTTGTCATCATCCAGCGGTATGACCCATCCTGATGCCGAAGTCTGAACTCCAACTCTATTTGAGAGTCATTCAGCTTGAATAAATTGTCCAATCCCTGCAGGACATTGGGAAGATCATCGGGGTGTATTCTGCCCTTCCACTCGTTAGGATTGTCGGAGATTTCGTTTTCAGAACAGCCTGTCTGGAGCTTCCACTCGCGGGAATATGAAACGCTCTTATTCTTGAGGTCCCAGTCCCAAGTCCCGACATTGGCCGCTTCAACTGTCAAGGCAAGCCTGGTCCGCAATTCGAACAGTTGAGACTCTTTCAGCTGTTCTATCTCGCGCGATTGGTTTCTTGCCCTCAAGAGAACGTCTATTCTCGCGTTAAGTTCATGTTGGTTGATAGGTATTGAAATGATGTCATCAACATCTTGCCAGACTTCAGGTTTTATTTGCGGGACCGCATTACCCCTCACGAGTAATATCACAGGTAAATACAGCGGGGCTTCGCTTATTTTCCTCAGCCTCAACAACGAGCGAAATTTGTTGAAGAAATGGGTATCTACCATGCATAAATCAAAGTCTTTAGAAATCGAAGCCTCATCCATTCCTTCAATAACATTGAAATTAGAGCTTAAGGAGTCAACGAGCAGTGTCAGGTTCGGCTGGCTGCGTTGAAAAATCAGTATGTTGTCCATATATTTGGCTACCTTTAAATTGAACAGAAAGCCCTGAAACCTGAACAGAGGCGTTTTTAATTCTCGCAGAAACGATTCTTTTCAAGAGACAGTTAGTTGTAATTTTTATTTAGTATTTTAAGACCCTTACCATGATCAGTCGTAACTGTTCATGGATCGGATTCGCTATCCGGAAATGATCAATCTTGAACCTAACTCTGAACCGACATTCTGATCCGGTTGTTAGGTTGAAGAGTTGGGCAATTTTGTTGATCAATTACTTGATCTGCATCATTGTTTGGACCATTCTGGAGTTCCTGTCAAAATTCCACGCAGGTTGGACAAAGGTTGGCCAACTTTGATGCCATAACGCGAAATTTCAAATTCCCGCAGAGTCTTTTCAAAGTTACTCAACCTTTTCTTCAGTATCCCTATAGCCTTACGCAATTCCCCCTCAAATTCGAGATACCTGAGAAAAATAACATTGTCAGCAAGATAGCTGACACCATCGGAGGTTATCTGGAAGTCTCCGATCACCTGCGGCGTTTCCACTATCACAAAAGCCGCCACTCCCATGTTCTGGCAATATTTCAAGACCGCATGCAATCGGCTGACTACTTCGTTGGGTGGTGTAGACAGTCGGAACCCCGATATGCTGTCTATCATCAGGATGCCGGCTCCTGACTTTTCCACATGCTGCCTGACAAGACATGAGAACTCATCGGGAGTGAGTTGAAGAGGTTCCAGCTTCACTATGTTCAGGAAACCCTTTGCGATCATCTTGCGTGCCGGAATGTTGATTGAATCACAACGCCTGAGCATTATCTCAACTTCTTCTTCAAATGAATAAACCACAGAATATTCCCCGCGTCCGGCAGCTTCCTTCATGAACTGCAGACCGAGCGTAGTCTTTCCAACTCCCGATGGACCGGTTATCATGGTCACAGTCCCTCTCTCTATTCCTCCGTTGAACAATTCATCGAGTTCCGGAACCCCTGAAGGAACTGGTTCCAGTTCGAAAGCTTTTTCATAAATCTCCGGCGCCAGACGCGGAAACATCTGTATGCCGCCGCTTTTCAAAGTCATGGAGTGGATGCCACTCTTAAATTCGGATCCCCTGGCTTTCTTGACTAAAACCGATCTTCCCCTATGAGGCGAGTTTTTTAGCTCGATGATACCGTCGGCCATAAACTGGAGATCTTCATCTGGAGCTTGAGGGCTGGATTCGGAAGTAAAGACTACGGTAGCGTTATTGTCGGTCAGATATCTGAGAAATGAAGCAACCTGCTTGCGGTAATGAAACAGATCCGATGAGAGATACCTGAACTGGATCAGAGGGTCCACCAGGACTCGTTCCGGCCTTATCCTGTCTACGACTTCCATCAGGATCCTGGTGAAAGATCCTGTCTCAACCTCACTTGGCGCAAAAATATCGTAGGCCTTCGACTCGGAGAAAAAATCAGACGTGACACTCAAGTCAAGAAAATCGCATCCCGTCAGATCCAGTCCAAGTTTCATCGCATTCTTGCGGATGCTTCGCTCGCTTTCCTCAAAAGTTGCATAGAGAGCCCTTTCTCCCTGCCTGATTCCTTCTATCAGAAATTGAATACCCACTACCGTCTTACCACTGCCTGGTCCACCTCTAAGCAGGTAAGTCTGTCCACGGATGAGACCTCCGTACAATATCTCATCCATTCCATCTATTCCGGTAGATATCTTTTCTGACCAAGAATTTTGCGCCATTTTTCACGAACCACCTTTCTTGTCCAGTCGTAAATATTAGTTCCAATCATACATAAAGAACTTTATTAGCCACACTATAAGCATAACGTTGCGATAATAAACATAAATCAAGGTGCAACTTTGGCGCCATAAACTGCAAAAGCGTTGTATCATGCGTCAGTTCAAGCCCTTAAGAGATTGAGACCGATTCTGGATATGTAATCATCCTGGAGATAAATCTATCAAGTGTCCTAAAAATATGACACTACATAAGGAATAATCATGACTCAACAATGATATCAACTTGTTAATGTGTATCGTTTTTAGGACACTATTGGGTGAAAAAGAAACACCCTGTCTGCTGAGGGCTGCTCCGGCCTCAGCGCCGGAGTATTCAACTGTCCCACCGGAGTATTCATTCCCCCTAATGAAGCTACATTGTTGCAAGGTCCGGGCGAGCCATGGAATGTCGAGGCTATTGCTTTGATTCAAACTTCGTCATCCACTCCATAGTCAACGATCTCTTCGGTGATCCCCTGCGGTCTGTCAGGGTAAATCGAGAAATCCTCGACCCGAGTGAACAGTGGCCACAGTAGCTCGGGAAGCGCATTCGGGGCCCCGAAAAAGAAGGCGTGATGGCCAATCAGGTAGGAAGTGCCGGTATAGCCGTCATGTGAATACTTCTTCAGGAGCCTTTGGACTTTCTGCTTTTCTTCGT
>CAZVOU010000218.1:0-25217 GCA_964628605.1 uncultured Syntrophaceae bacterium | reverse complement strand
GTTATGACTATAGAAAAAACGAACCTAAAAGTCAATAAAATACTTTAAGAAATAAATATATCTATTTGATATTTAAGTTTAAAAGTATGATTTTTATTTCTAGACTTTTTTGACCGTATCTTGTCTATCAATATAAGTAATGAATATAGTTATGGACTTCAAAAACGAAAATAATCTTGGATGAGGAGGCATGGCCCTGATTAATGCTACCAAATGGATGAGGAGGGTCGTTTGCACATCAAATTTAGTGTCCAATGGCCTCCAATCGGAAAAAATTTTTAATAGCAAGAGCATGAACATGAGGAGCTGAGGGTAGGGCGCGTTTGTCGGATGGAGTTTGCGCTCAAGTTGGTTGTGTGTCTAATGTAGTATGTCACCTGCAAACATCAACACTATGGTTGTCACGCTCAGTCCGATCAGTATGGACACCGACAACCAGGCGATCACATTGTAGATTCTTCCGTTGGTGTGTTTTCTCATTATGCTTTTGTCGTTGACCAGTTTGAGCATGAAGACCAGGACTACCGGCAAGACCAATCCATTTATGACCTGAGAAAAGTACATCAATGAGATCAGGGGTAGATTGGGCAACAGTATGATTATTCCGGAAAAAATAATGGTGAAGCAATAGAGTCCGTAAAACTGTGGGGCCTCTGAAAACTTCTTATCCAGGCTAGACTCCCATCCAAAAGCCTCGCAAATGGTGTAGGCGGTTGACAGCGGCAGAATTGCGGCGGCGAACATGGAGGCGTTGAAAAGGCCGAATGCGAAAAGCCAGGTGCAGTATTTGCCCGCTATGGGCTCCAGAGCCAACGCAGCCTGAGAGGCCTCCTCAATTTGGATACCGGCTTTGTACAAGGTGGCTGCGCAGGCCAGTATGATGAAAAAAGCCACAATGCTAACGCCCATGGATCCAATTGCAACATCTATGCGCACGGTGCGGAGATCTTGAACCCGTAAACCTTTATCTACGACTGAAGCCTGAAGGTAAAATTGCATCCATGGCGCAATAGTGGTTCCTACGAGACCAGTCAGCATAAGCACAAAAGCTGTGTCCGGTCTGAAGGTGGGTGTGGCGAAGGCTTCCACGACCTCGATCCAATCCGGTTTGACCAGGAATCCTGCGACCACATATGCCACGTAAAAAACGCACGCCGTTAGAAAAACCTTCTCAACTGAACTGTAGGTGCCCTTTACAGCAAGCCACATGAGGAAGAGGACACTCATGGGGACAGCCAGGTATCTGGAAATACCGAATATTTCCAGGGAGGCCGCAATACCGGCAAATTCGGCCACGGTATTACCCAAATTTGTAAAAATGAGAAGAATCATCAGGTAAAACGTTATCTTGACGCCAAATCTTTCCCTGATCAGATCTGAGAGTCCTTTTCCTGAAACAACTCCCATTCTGGCGCCCATTTCTTGGACGATAATCAACACCAGGGTAATTGGGATGAGTGACCAGAGTAATGATAGCCCAAAATTTGCCCCGGCCAGAGAATATGTGGTTATACCACCAGCGTCATTGTCAACATTCGATGTGATAATCCCGGGACCAAGTAAAACCATGACCCCCCAGATGGCAATTAACCGGGCTTTCCAAGGATGATTGTTTACTTCACCTGACTGGCGCTGTTTGTCCACTGACAATAGAATTCCCTCTCTAACAATTATTTTCCAAGTTGGGGCGCCACTATTTCCAGAAGGGCTTTGAATCGAACGACCCCTGCGATGTGATTCTCATCATCAACTACCGGCACTCCCCTGAAGCCATATTTTGCGAACAAATAGGCCAGGTCTTTTGCTGGATCATCGATTCTGGCAGTTATCAGACGTGTGGTCATGATGTCGCAAAGGGGCGTAAAAATCTCGTTTGTCAACAGTTCACGGAGGTTTATGACTCCCAGAAGCCTGGCTTCCTCATCAACGACGTAAATATAATAAATTACGTCCATATCCTCTGCATGCTTACGTATATGGGCCAGGGCCTCGACTATGGTCTTGTTTGGACTGAGAGTGATGAATTGGGTTGTCATCAATCCACCGGCTTCATCTTCTTCATGAGCCAGCAGGCCTTTGACTTTCTCTTCATACTCATCATCCATTTCATCGAAAATGCCGGAAGCCGTTTCCTGAGGGAGATCCGCAATCAGGTCCGCAGCCTCATCAGGCGACATTTCTTCAATGATGTCTGCTGCTTTCTCCGGTTCTAATTGCCGCATGATGGCGACCTGAACCTTGGGATCCATTTCCTCAAGCGCCTCAGCTATGACTTCCTCATTCAAGGAATTCACAAGCGCCGAGCGTTCATGAACATCCATGTCCTCGATGATGTCCGCCAGGTCAGCCGGATGTAATTCAGCAAGTCTAGTCTGGGGCACCTGAAGTTTCAGGTGATCGGGTTTGGCCAAGGGTTCGACATAGTTCCAGGCTATAAATTTGTCCTTTAGCTCATAGTCAAAGAACCATCTGCAGAATCTTGTGATATGTCGATCAAAACCCAGGCGCCTCAACAAACCTACAAGGCCCACTTCGACATGAACGAGAATAAGTTTGCCATCAGATTCAACGAATTTCAGATCATTGACCCTCTCCACTTTGGCCCCGTGGACGTCCACTATCTGTTTATCCAGAAGGAACTCCCTCAGCAATACTAGAGAGTCCTGGTAGTCCATCGCGTCAAAAGGACTGGGAGGAGTGATTGGGTCATCTATGAGGATGGTTGAATGCGAGAGTTGTTTTACACCGGACCACTTAACGCAGAACCTCTTGTTTGACCACTTTTTCCTGTATACAAATTCCGTAACTTCAGGTGAAGGTTTATCAAGATCAACCGCAAAATCAACAGTCACACCGAGGCAAACGCCATTCGGCAGCTTTACAGCCAGGTTTAACAGGTGGCTAAAATAGTGCTGTTTGATAACGGGCGTTTCCAAGAAATCATTCCGATCGTCTTTATATGTTTGTTCCGGTGTTTCCGGTATCCCCAGTATGTCGATTGTTGTTTAGAATACTCTTTATATTGACACAAGCAATCTTAAAATTGAAAAATTGACTGCAAGATAATTGTTCGGGAATGTTGAAACATGAATCCAAATCAATTCCTTTCAAACGAGAACTGGTGCATAATCAGGCAACTCACAGTCTAAGGAGATGGCAATGCCGATCAGGAAACAATTGGAAGTAATGCTGGCCGACGCGCCTGGTGAACTAGCCAAGCTAACGGAAATACTAAAGAACGAACACATCAATATAGAGGCCATGAACATCCAGGATGCAAATGAATATCTCCTGGCTCTTTACGATGTCCGAAGCCAAACAGGAAGAAGAGTTGCCCCCAGAGATTATTACGAAGCTATTCTTAAAGAGTCCGAGAAATACTCCATGATAAGATTCATTACTGACAATCCGGACAAAGCTTCAGATGTCCTGAACGCAGCCGGCTATAAGGTGAAGCTCGAAGATGTTCTGGGACTGGTATTGGAAAACAAGCCCGGGCTTTTGAACAAAGTCTCCAAGGCATTCGGAGACACAGGCATCAATATTTCTTACACTTACGGAGCCGGTTTCTCAGACAGTCTCGCAGCTCTTTTCATTTTTAAAGTTTCAGATTTGAAGAAAGCTCTCGAAATGTTCCCGGACGGAAAGATTGACTAGACTCTTTTTAGACCGCCGGGTCGGGCTCAGATGGGTCGCTTTCCAGCATCGGCTGGATGGCGCATTCGAGGTTGGCCGCTTTTTGTCCATTCGGGGACAGGGATATAATATCAATGAGTTGCGCACACAGAACGTCCGATAAGATATATTATGTTAACTCGTGGGTTCGACAGTGTGCCAGGTTGACTTTAAAATTTTCCCCTCTTATCATCTACTGCTATGAATGAGGAGAACATCAGCCATAAGAAATCCATATCCTTGAGCGTAGCCGTTATCGCAAAAAACGAAGCGGATAGAATTGAGACGCTTCTGAAGTCGCTGGATTTTGTGGATGAAGTTGTAGTGGTGGACTCTGGTAGTCTGGACGAGACGGTGGAGATTTGCAAGAAGTACGGCGCCAGGGTGATTTTCCAGAACTGGCTTGGCTATGCTGGTCAGAAACAGTTTGCCTTGGAGCAATGTTCCGGGAAATGGGTACTTAACCTGGACGCCGATGAGTCTGTCTCTCCGGAACTGAAGCGGGAAATCATCTCTAAGCTACCGTCGCTTGATGAGAAAGTGGTCGCTTTTTCAATTCCGAGGCTCAGTCGGTATCTTGGAAAATGGATTTATCATGGTGGTTGGTTTCCTGACAGAAAGATTCGCCTTGTAAAGGCCGGCAAGGCTTCATGGGTTGGTGACGGCATCCATGAGAAGCTTTTGCCGGAGGGAGCCTCTCAGGAGTTAAAACATCCGATTTTTCATTTTGTATATAGGAATATTTCCGACCAAGTCAGAACCATCAACAGTTTTTCTTCGGTAGCCGCAGACAATTATTCCGGCGCAGCCGCCGGTTATTATGTTTTTCTCGGCGTTTTACATGCCATTGGCAAATTCCTTGAATGCGCAATATGGAAACTGGGTTTGCTTGATGGTGTTCCAGGTCTTATAATTGCCATGAACAGTTCGTTTTATGTTTTTTTAAAGCACGCCAAGGCGTGGGAAGCCAGGAAGAAAATTTCATTTTAGTTCCCACAGACTGCACGCATCAGGGAACATCACATTTGACCCCCTGTTTTAGACCTTTACATTGCAAAGACAATTTCTTATGAAAATAGCCCTAGCCTTAGAAACGTTTTATAAGTCAGCAGGTGGAGCCGAATCATACGCTCTGGATTTAGCTAGCTCATTGGTTGAAAAAGGCTGGGAAGTTCATCTGTTTGGTTACGAATGGGATAAGAAGCCTGAGGGCGCCATTTTTCACCGGATCAAGAGGCCGCCCTTCTTCTTTCCCGCTTCATTGAAACTCATTCATTTTGCTATCGAACACAGGCGAATGGCGCAAGCCGAAAATTTCGATGTTGTGGTTGGTTTTGGCTCTACAATTTACATGAACGTTTACCAGAGCCACGGTGGAGTCCACAAGCTGAGTTCTGAAAGAAAGCTTCTTGCTGTTCGCAATCCTGTGCTTAGATTTATCAAGAAGACCTTAATGCTTTTGACTCCGAAATATCACGCGCGTTCCTGGATTGAATCGGCTCCGTTTCGTATTAAACCTCGGCCTGAGGTGGTGGCAATTTCAGACATGATCAAGAACGACATCATGAACGTTTACGGTTTAGACAATTCTGCGGTGCGTGTCATATATAACGGTATAGATGGGAAACGCTTCTCTAGGAAGTCTGATAGGGCCCAAAGTGATTTCACCAGAAAATCTCTTGGATTTGATAATCACGTTCTCTTTCTGTTCATGTCCTACGATTTTCGTAAAAAAGGCGTTAGATTTCTGGTTGAAGCCGCAGCGGGACTTCGAGACATCTCTGATAAAAAATTCGGAGTAGTGGTTGTAGGGCGCCCTCCCTCCCCTTCGTTATCCAGGCTGGTTCACAATCTGGGTTTAGATGGCATAGTGGTTTTCCCTGGCGCTACCAAGACTCCGCAGATGTATTATGACGCCTGCGATGTGTTTGTCCTTCCGACTTTTTATGACGCCTGCTCACTTGTGGTATTCGAGGCCATGTCTTGCGGCCTTCCGGTAATAACCAGCCTCCATAACGGCGCATCCGGTGTCATAGAGCCTGGGGTTGATGGGTTTATAATAAATGACCCCTCGGACCCTTCGGAAATATATGGTTACATGAAAAGACTGCTGGACCGTTCATACCTTCTTCGCGTGTCGAAGAATGCGCTCCTGAAATCTCAGAAGTTCTCCTTGGAATCCAATCATGATCAGATGACACGCGTTTTTTTGCACGCGGCGCAGTAGCCTTCAAGCGCTTTGAAGAGCTAACTACTTTTTTATTGTTTTTAAAAAAACTTGCGCAATGTTAGATAAGCTAAAATTTCTCAAAAAAATGGATAGAAACTTGCATCAACTTTGAATTCAGTCGATGAAAATGGCTTGAAAACCGAAAACAAAAAGTGGCAGAATGTAAATTCTGGCATTTAAAAGGGAAAGGTTGATAATGGTATATGATGGAAGAAACGCCCGTTAAAATTGTAGTTTACCATTGTAGAAATCTACGATTATTCAAGGACGGTGAACAGAAAGTTTTCTGCAGACAGTGGCCGGGTTTGAGTATGGTGTCTATTCCGTGTTCCGGAAAAGTTGAGGCGCACCATTTGCTGAAAACATTGGCTAGTGGAGCGCAGGGAGTGTTGATTCTTGCCTGCTCGGAGAGCGCCTGCCAGTATCTGGAAGGATCCTCGCGTTCAAGGAAACGTGTGGATTACGCTCGTTTGTGGCTCCAGAAAGTGGGAGTATCCACTGAGAGATTAGATTTCGTCAGAGTTCCTCCAATGGATCGAAAAGCTTTAGAGAATTTGTTGAGGGAATTTTTTTCGAAGATTCAATCCCTTGAAGTCATGCCTGCCGTTGCGAAAGCTTGAGCCTACTCTTTTCCTGCACAACTGGATGGATGCTGTCGATCCTACGTAATTCGACAATAAAATCAGGTTATAAAAGTAGGCTCCAGTCTATAGAGGAGAAAATCTGTGATAGTTGCCACGCTTAAAGAAATTGATGAGATCAGGAATATGATAGACCGATACAAATCAATACTTGTAGTCGGTTGTGATTCCTGCGTTGCAGAATGCGCAGCAGGCGGTTCACGCGAGACAATGCTGTTGGCTTCTGCGCTCAAATTATCCTACATGAGGGACCAAATGAATCCCGTCATCACGGAGGCGGTGTTGGATCGTCAATGTGTTGACGATTTCATTGATCAAATAGCTGACCAAGTTCCGGAACATGAGGCGATATTGTCTTTGGGGTGCGGAGCCGGCGTCCAGGCTCTGGCCAGAGTTTACAGGGACAAGCCTATCATTCCTGCCCTGAACACCTTATTCATGGGAGAGACGGTTTCCCGAGGATTTTGGCAAGAAAACTGCCTGGGTTGTGGTAACTGCAAGCTTGGTTATTTTGGGGCCGTATGTCCTGTGACGAGATGTTCCAAGAAATTGATGAACGGTCCTTGTGGGGGCTCTAAAGGTGGACGTTGCGAAGTTCATCCCGAGATTTCATGTGGTTGGGACATGATAATTCGCAGATTGGACGCCTTGGGCGAACTGGATAGATTAGGCGAATATGTGCCTCCCTGCGATTGGTCGACTTCCCACTCAGGAGGCCCCAGAAAAGTGATCAGGGAGGATCAACAACCGTGAAAACCGAAAGCCGACTGGAAAAAGTTCTCAAGGAAGGCCGCTTTGCGGTTACAGCCGAGTGCGGACCTCCAAAGGGCGCCAACGTAGAAATACTCAAGGAAAAAGGTAAAAGCCTGTTGGGGGTCATAGACGCCGTAAACGTTACGGATAACCAGACCGCTATTGTGCGAATGTCTTCAGTGGCGGCCTGCTCGATCCTCAAGAGCATCGGTCATGAACCCATACTACAAATGGTGACCAGAGACAGAAACCGGATAGCTCTTCAAAGTGACCTTTTCGGGGCCTATGCTTTGGGAATCAGAAATGTCCTTTGCCTGACAGGAGACCACCAGACTTTTGGTAATCAAAGGCAGGCTATAGGAGTTTTCGATCTGGATTCAATACAGTTGCTCAGAACTGTCAAAGACATGAGAGACGAAGAGAAAATAATTGGTGGAGAAAGCATTCAGGGCGCTCCAAAGATGTTCATTGGAGCAGCGGCCAATCCATTTGCCGACCCTATCGACTGGAGAGTTGTTCGCCTGGCCAAAAAAGTCAACGCAGGCGCCGATTTCATTCAAACTCAGTGTATTTTCAACATGGACCGCTTTGAAAAATTCATGTCGCAAGCCATTGAGCGTGGTCTGGTGGAGAAAACCTATATTCTCGCAGGCATAACTCCCTTCAAGAGCGTTGGCATGGCGAAGTATATGGCCGAAAAAGTTGCTGGTATGGATATTCCTGATGAATTGATCAAGAGAATGGCCGGAGTTCCAAAAGAGAAGCAAGCTGACGAAGGAATCAAGATCGCCGTCGAATTTATCCAGAGATTCAAAGAAATGAAGGGCATTTCGGGAATTCATCTTATGGCTATAGAATGGGAGCATAAGGTACCCGAGATACTGGAACTGGCGGGCCTTACGGCGGCTGGGCAGAATTGATTTTGACGACACGGGCAAAAAGTAAAATGAGTCAATCCCCGTTTTTAAACAGTTATCACAACACAGGATTTTAGTATGCCTAAGAAATATCACATACATGTCCACCCTACCCCTAACCGTTTCCCGGCCATTGGACGATCAGGTATAGTTGATTGGGGAGAGGGATGTCTGAAATGCGCAAAATGTGTAAAAACCGAATGCGTGTATGGAGTTTATAAAGGGAGAAAGTTCTCCACTGACATACTGGGTGACACGATAGACCAGCTTTGCAAGAGTTGCTTCAGGTGCGTTCAGGGATGTCCGAAAAGATTAATTCACAAAACCATTAATCCTGAATGGGAATCTTTGGGCGACGAACTCTATACCCCTGAAACTATTACAATCACGTGGACCCAAGCTGAAACAGGCGCAATTCCGGTTTCAGGAGCAGGTTACGGGGGAAAATTTTCGGGGCCGGGCTTTGACTCAATGTGGACGGACATGAGTGAAATTGTTCGACCCACTCGTGACGGAATTCATGGGAGGGAATATATTTCCACAGTAGTCGAAATTGGTCGAAAACCTTTCAGGCTTAAATTTTCGGAGGAGGGGCAACTGATCAGCAAATTGCCCGTCGCCGTCAAACTCCCCATTCCAATCGTTTTTGACATGTTTCCTTTTGGGGATCTGTCCGATAATGTCCTGAGAACCTGTGCGTTGGCCGCCTCAAGGCTGCAGACGATAGTCTTTATGCCATTTGATGAAGCCAAAAAATTTGGAGAATTCAAGGACACCATCGTTCCGGTTTTTGTGCCTTCAAAGATCGAAAACCTACTCAATCTCAAGGGATACAGGATGGTCGAATTCTTTGACGAGCCATCTGCGCTGGATTTGTTGAGGAAGGTAAAGTCCGATAATCCTGATCAGTTGGTCTCCATCCGAATGCCGGCCCTGTCGGAAAAGGATCATATCAAGAAATTACTGGAATATTGTGAGGCCGGTATCGATTTAATTCATTACATCGCAGATGAACGTGGATATGAACCGGGAGTTGAAAATGGCCTCCACATCAAGGACGTTATAAAAGAGGTTCATCGAGCCATGGTCAGGGCCACGTTTCGTGATGAGGTAGGCTTCCTGGTTTCCGGCGGTATCGCCATGGCGGAACACGTCATAAAATCTATCCTGTGCGGCGCCAACATGGTTGGAATCGATATCCCGCTCTTGGTGGCCCTGGAATGCAGAGTCTGCAGAAATTGCCTTTACGGAGGAGATTGCCCTGTCGATATCGCCAATATTGATCCGTCCTATGGGGCAGATCGTATGGTCAACCTTGTCGGAGCGTGGCATAACCAGTTGCTGGAAATGATGGGGGCCATGGGGATAAGAGAGGCCAGGCGACTGAGAGGCGAACAGGGACGAGTCATGTTCAAAGAGAATCTTGAAAGCGACACGTTTGCGCAATTATTCATGGATAGCAGTTCATAAAGAGGAAGTTTCGATAATGTCATACAAGAATATATGGAGCCAGGCTCCCACTACTGAGGTGGTTGAGACGCCATCAAGGTTTCGAAGGGGGCTGGGAAAATATGCCGTAGTAGTCTCCGACGCATGTAATAATTGTCTGAAATGTGTAGCGATATGTCCGGAAAATGTTTTTCGCACCCAGGGATCCAAGTTGGGAGTCCCTGTAGACCACTTGTGTTTGGGGATTCAGTGCTCAAAGAAATCCAATCGCTGTATTGCAAACTGTCCTCAAAATGCCATAAAGGTTGGATATAATTCTAGTTCCAAGGCGTTGGGAGACAATCGCTGGACCCCTGAACTACTGATGAGCGCCTGGCACATGGCTGAGACGGGCCAATTGCCCAAGAGCGATCTCGAATACCGGGTGGGAGCGACCGAGGGCGGTTTTGATAAATTAAGGTTTCGCTTCCCCAAGAAACCTCCTCGAAAAGATCTGGATCCAGAATCCATTGACACTTCCATATCACTCAACAAGCGCCGAGACGGACGCGTGGACATAGAAATTCCAATTCCCGTCTACGGTGGTGGAATGTCATTTGGATCGGTTTCCCAAACCACCATGTTGAGCAGAATCAGGGCCTTTGCAGCGTGGGGCTCGTTCACATGCACCGGAGAGGGTGGTTATCCCGAAGCCCTGTATCCGTTTGATGATCATATCATCACACAGGTGGCTACCGGATTGTTTGGTGTCAAGGAAGAGACTATCCAGAGGGTAAAGATCGTAGAATTCAAGTACGCTCAGGGGGCCAAGCCGGGCCTTGGGGGGCACTTGCTGGGCTCCAAGGTAACACAGGCGGTCGCCAGAATAAGGGAAACAGTCCCAGGCTCATCGCTGTTCAGCCCTTTTCCGTTCCATTCTGTCTATTCAGTCGAAGACCACAAGAAACATGTTGACTGGATTAAGGCGATCAACACACGAGCCTTGGTATCGGTTAAAGTTTCAACTCCATCTGATGTTGATATGGTTGCCATAGGTTCATTTTACGCCGGCGCCCACATAGTTCATCTCGACGGTTCGTACGGTGGCACTGGGGCCGCTCCTGATGTAGCAAAGAAAAATATCGCAATGCCCATAGAATACGCCATCCCTAAAGTACACAACTTTCTTGTCAACGAGGGGGTTCGGGATCAGGTTACTTTGATAGCGTCCGGAGGTATTCGAACAGCTTTCGACATAGCCAAGGCGGTTGCTTTAGGGGCTGATGGCGTAGTGACGGGGACCCCTGAACTGGTGGCGCTGGAATGCATCAGATGTCACAATTGTGAGAGCGGTCGGGGTTGCGCACGTGGAATCGCAACTACCGATCCGGAATTGGTCGCATTAATGGACCTCGCATGGGGAACACAGAGAATTGTCAACATGCTTTCGTGCTGGCGAGATCAGCTCAGGCAAATTTTGTACAGACTCGGTATGTCCAGCATCAAGGAACTTGTCGGGAAAACGGAAGTGTTGGGACACCTTGATTATACTTCAGGGCTAGGAGATGACGACATCAGAGATGCCGGCAAGTGAGGATCGAAATGAATTCAAAAGGATTTTTTGCTGATAGACTTATTGCTTCCAGAATAGAGGATTTGGCTAACATCATTTGTGAGCCTAATGTTAAGCGAGAGGACGAGGGCGGCTGCGGAGTAACCGGTTTTGCTTCCAGCATTCCTTTGGCTGGTCGCCACATTTTTGAGCCGTCTATAAGGATGCACAATCGTGGTAACGGTAAGGGTGGAGGAATTGCGGCAGTGGGTTTTGACCCCGACCGTTTAGGCATTTCCCGCGAAGTTCTCGATACGCATTACCTGCTGAACATAGCGCTACTGGAGCCATCTTGTCTTGCGGCGTTGAAAGAGGACTTCGTGACGCCGTATTTTGATGTGGCCCATGAGGAAACCCTGGATCACATTCCCGATTACAGAGAATTAGAGGGTCTTGAAGTTAAGCCTCCGGACGTCTGGAGGGCCTTTGTGCGGGTTAAACCTGACATTCTCAAAACCTTTGTCCAGCGACATGGACTTCATGAAATGAAAGGCAGATGGGCTGAAGATGAATTCGTCAGCAGAAATTCCATTGCCTTGAACAGGCGTTTTTACAGCTCTCTCGGAGAGAAACAGGCGTTCGTATTATCGCACGGGGTCAACCTGATGATCCTCAAGATCGTAGGGTATGCCGAGAATGTTGTTAAGTATTACAAGCTTGACGATTTTCCCGCCCACATCTGGATTGCCCATCAAAGGTATCCTACTAGAGGACGGGTTTGGCACCCTGGCGGGGCGCACCCGTTTATAGGTCTAAACGAGGCGTTGGTCCACAATGGAGACTTTGCGAATTATCATGCTGTATGCGATTACTTGAGGCAACGTGGCATAGCGCCTCAGTTCATGACGGACACCGAGGTTAGTGTGCTCCTCTTCGATTTGTGGAACAGGGTCTATGGTTACCCACTTGAAGTGATTATAGAAGCTTTGGCCCCCACCGGCGAGTTGGACTTTGATCTATTGCCTCCTGAAAAACAGGAACTTTATGATGTGGTGCAATCTACGCATATCCACACTTCTCCAGACGGTCCCTGGTTTTTCATCATAGCCAGAAATCTTCCGGAGGAAAATAAATTCCAGCTCTTGGGCATTACCGACACATCAATGCTCAGACCACAGGTTTTTTCCATCTATGACGGTGAAGCTCAAATTGGTCTGCTGTGTTCGGAAAAACAGGCAATTGACGCCACGTTGAAGTCCATATCGGACGAAGATCCCAGATTCAGCCCAGTCGCGGATAAATACTGGAATGCCCGTGGAGGATCCTCCTCTGATGGGGGCTCGTTCATGTTTGATCTAGCCACAGATGGCTCTGGACAGATGAAACTGACCTGCCGGGACAAGTTCGGAACACTCGTTGAGATCGAGAAGAGAGAGCCTCTCAGAATTCAGGAAGCCTTGGTCAAACCTAATGACAGCATTGCTTTGAAGGATGAGTTGTTGACCATTTTGAAAAGTAATGACCCAAGTGGACTTTTCAGAATGTTTAAAGATCGGGCTGTTTCCTGGGATTACAATTCGATCCGCTGGATAGTCGCAATGGTTGGAAAAATGGGCCGGATGGACCAGGAATTGTTCTTTCCGGCGTTAGAAGGACTTACGATGCTTCTGGATCGCAAAGTCCCACTCGGCGACAAGAAGCGATCGGCCCTAGTCAGATTGATAAACGATGAACTTAACCAAATATTCAGGTCTGTTCCTCATATTACCCAAACGAAGAAACTCGGATATGTCACTCGTATTGACCATGCGACCAGGGAGGCTCTGAGACCGCCTCAGGCTATAGAAAAGGCTCTTCTGGTAGACGCTTGTGATTTTGAGCCTGAAGGTGACCAGTGTGACTCAGTCTTGATGGCGGAAGCATACAAACTTGGTTGGAGAAACTTCGTGGTCTTCGATCTTCGAGGCCAGCGCTTTGAAGGGTGCGGTTTCGGGGCTTTGACGGAAGGAGTCAGGATCGATCTCTATGGCTCCTCGGGTGACTACGTGGGCAGTGGAATAGACGGCATGGAAATCCACATGCATGGTAACGCTCAGGATCAGATAGGTCAGATCATGAAACGCGGAACGGTAGTAATCCATGGAGATGTTGGACAGTGTTTCATGTACGGCGCCAAAGGCGGAGTCGTCTATGTCCTTGGTAATGCTGCCGGAAGACCTCTGATCAATGCCGCCGGTCGGCCAAGGGTTGTTATCAACGGCACTGCGCTGGATTATCTTGCCGAGAGTTTCATGGCTGGAGATCCTCTGAACGGAGGCGGTTTCGTCGTAGTAAACGGACTAACAATTGACGAAGACGGGGAAATATCTTTCCTGCCCAGACCTTATCCCGGCTCAAATCTTTTCTCTCTGGCCTCGGGTGGCGCTCTGTACGTAAGAGACCCACATCAGCAAATGGTTGAAGAGCAACTCAATGGTGGTGTGTTCGCCGAGTTAACAGTGGCCGACTGGCGATTGATCTATCCATATCTGCTTGAGAATCAGAAACATTTCGGCATCCAGATCAGCCGGCTTTTGACGGTCGATGGTGTAAGACGCAAACCAAACCAGGTTTACAGAAAGGTCACCGCCGCCTCTCTGGCTGTGCTGGCTCAAATTCCAAGCACTGACGATTCCGTCTGGGATGCGGATGACGCAGCCGCATAGATCACCACAGGATGACGGCAAAAAATAGTTTACTGAAATGAAAACTGGCCCGAGAGGGCCTTTTTTCATTTGCAGCCTTCCAAAATGTTCTCTGGATAAATATACCTACCGCCAGTTGGGATCATGCCTTCTAACATAATCCAGAATCTTTCTGCCGAACTCCGACGCTATTTTGATCTCCTCGTAGTTTATGGGAGTTCCCTTCAAATACTGTAAAACTAAGGCGTCATTGCCCATAGCGGCTCTTGGCAATATCCCGGCAAAGAAGAATCCTGATTCTTCCGAGCTTGCCGCAAATGTGGCCGTGCTGGGATCTGACAAGTTCAGAAACAGGTTGATAATCTCTACATCATGAAAGAGCAGTTCTCTAACCGTCTTTCTCAGGTATTTGATGAAATCCCCGCCGTAGGCGTTCACGGTGATTCTTGCATATCTCAAGGCCGGTATGACTTTGAGATGTGAATTTAGCTCAGCGCAAGGCCCTGCATGGTGAGTTGCGTTGTCTGAACCGATTATGACTTGCCTGTCAAGGCTCCTGTAAATTTCCTGAATGAAAGATTCATGTTTTGTGGGTGGATAGATTATATTTTCGGAGCCGGGTTGAAGTTCCGTGTAGTGGACAACCACAGAGATTCTTCCATGCCATGACTTGTCAAACCCCCGGAAGTCAACCGATGATGGGATGTAATTAAGTAATAAGGCGCAATCTTTTCCATTGAATCTTGAGGCTGTTTTTTGAGAAAAGGTGTGATTGGTAACTGCAAGAGCGAAGAAAGCTTTCAGACCGCAACTGATGGCATTGTCAATCTGGAAATCAACAAGTTTCGAGAATATTCCTGAGTTCCTGTATGACGGAATCACCACACCCTGCCCTATTTCGGCCACCGTGGAGTTTTCATCCCACCTCATTATGGAAAGTGTTCCTACGACAGCGCCTAATTCATCGACCGCTACAGCGGTAATGATCTCATCATTTCTGTTCAGTCTCGCCAGTCTTTCCGGAAAGTAAACCTGCTCGTATCCATAAGAATAACCATATGTTCGGTAAACAGCTCTGGCTACTTCAATGGCCTCATCTTCACTCATCCTCCGAATTACAACATTTGAAACTTTACCGGGAGCAGGATTTTCATCATCCCTGCTGCCTGAATCTCTTGAGCAGACCTCAGCAATGTCGGAAACGCCCCTACCCGGAATTTTCTTGGTCAAGACTGTTTGCCTACCTTTTGGACCGAGGTTTCTAAATTCAAAACTGTCCATAAAATTATTTAGGCAATAAAAACGCTCATCTCGGCTTTCATCTGGAACCAGGAGTTCGCACAAGCTCCGGTAGTCCAATTCATCGGGAATAGTCGGCAATCCTTTTTCCAGAATGGTAATCCTTAATCCTTCCGCAGTACGTTCGAATGACACTTCAACTTCGGACAGTTCGTGTTCTTCAACAGAATGCTTTAAGGATATTTTTATGGTATCGACGAGGCTTTGGGCAATACCGGATGATGTGGCATCGTCAAACCCAAACTTTCTTGATATCGCGTCCGCGTAAATGCCGGCTATTGGGGCGTAATCAAAGGTGTTGGGTATGACCAGCCTTGATGTTTCACAATTAAATTCACTTTTGTCAGCCATGTTATCCCGCAACAGGAAATGGACTATACGTAGCTCATTCTGAAAGTTTTGTGGATCATAGCGCTTCCACGCCTCAGAGACAATCTAAAACCCGAATAAAATCAAAAACCAAAATGACTCTTTTTCTCAGGAGTAAAGCATAGTTGTCTTCATCGACATGACATAAGCCTTTCGTCTAGGCTGGTTTGAGCGGATTGACTAACCGGAAACGGATTTTAATGATATTGTGATCACAGCATCGATGCAATTTAGGGTTACCATGAAACATGGCTTCGGAGGATTGATGGATTGGAAATATCGAAAAACAAGAAAAAATGACGGATTGCAAGCTACTGATCCGAGCATTTCATCACGCCACGATTCTTTGATGGACCACGATGAAAACCGCAAAATGTTCAATTATATAGCTCCTTACTATGACAAGACTAACGTGATCCTGTCTCTAGGGCAAGACCGTTACTGGAGAAAGCAAGCTATAAAGAAGTTGATGGAGAGTAAACCGGGACTAATTCTCGATGTAGGGGCCGGAACAGGGGACATAGGGATGAACATTGTTCATGGTCATCCAGATTCTATGGTGGTGGGAATAGACACTTCCATGGAAATGATGAGGGTTGGGATAAGAAAGACCAGGAATATGGGCGTGGACCAGAGAGTGATTTTCTGTCCAGCCAATGTGCTGGAACTCTGTTTTCCCGATGGCGTCTTTGACGCAGCCATCACGTCATTTTGCATCAGGAATGTCGATGACCGCTTTAGAGCTTTGACAGAAATGTTTCGCGTAATGAGACGAGGTGCTCACCTCGTAATAGTCGAGCTTACCCAACCGCAAGGATTCCTGATGAAGCCATTATTCTCCATTTATTCGAACATCATCACTCCAACAATAACCCGTTTGTTTTCTTCAGCGTCCGCTTATGACTACTTGACGGAGTCTATGGCTGATTTTCCTGATCCTGATGAATTTAGCGCAATGTTACGATCGGTAGGCTTCGCCGGAATATCTTACTTCCATCTGACATTCGGGATAGTCACAATTTATGTGGCGACGAAGCCCTGAAGCGTCATCAGCCTGTTTTTTTTATCTCGCTCTTAATCATATTTATGCACTTGGTTACTGGAATCTCTTTAGGACAAGCCTTGGTGCATTCAAAATGGTTGACGCAGGCCCAAGCCCCTTTACTGTCGTTTAATTGAGCCAGTCGCTGTTGTTTCTCTTCATCTCTTGAGTCAAAAATACGTCTGAAAGCCTGCACCAATGGAGCCGGGCCTCGGAAGTCATTATTATCATTTACGACAGGGCATGACGCAGAACAACAGGCGCACAGTATGCAGCGAATGGCTAGGTCCATCTTTTTTCGATCCTCAGGCGACTGCATCCTTTCTTTCTCAGGTGTATTGGAGGCAATCAGATACGGCCGTATTTCCGCCACACGTTCGAAAAAAGGTGTCATGTCCACAATAAGGTCTTTTAGCGGTCTAAATGATGGTAAAGGCTCAACAACTATTTCATCAGAGTCAAAGTCTTTGACCAGTTTCTGGCAGGCCAAAGAACACTTGCCATTTATTTTCATGGCGTCGGAGCCGCATACACCATGGGCGCAGGACATACGATAGCTCAGCGTGCCGTCTTGAGTCCATTTGATCCGGTTCAGGCAATCCAGCACACGTTCGTTTTTTTGAGCTTCCACGAAATATTCCCTGTAATGTGGCTGAGTGTCGGAATCAGGATCGAATCTGAATATTCTAAATTTAATTTTCATCAATAAGTCCTTGCTTTTGGTTCAAAACGGGAAATATGAACGGGTTTGTAAAAAATTTCAGTTCCATTTCCTTCTTTTTGAATCAGAGTGTGTTTCAGCCAATTCTTATCGTCACGTTCAGGAAAATCTTCACGATAATGCGCCCCCCTGCTCTCTTCCCTTGCGAGCGCCGATTTAAGTATTGTTTCAGCCAATCCTATGAGGCATTCAAGCTCGAGCGCTTCTACAAGATCTGTGTTGTATGTGGGCCGTTTGTCCTCTACACGCACACTCTTGTACCTTTCCTTCAGCGTTTCCAGTTCAAACAGGGCTTTTGACATGTCAGATTTATTCCTGAAAACGGAACACTTTTCCATCATCAAGGTTTGAAGATCATTTCTGACAGGATAAACCCTTTCTCCTTTGTCTCGTGAAATTATCGAATGGATTCGCTGCCTGGAGGGTTCGCTCATGGACTTGTTGTAATCAGCAAATGTGATCTTCGGAAGCTCCTCGGCGATCATTTTACCGGCTCTTCTTCCAAAGACTACCAAATCGAGCAGCGAATTGGTGCCCAGTCGATTGGCGCCGTGAACAGAAACACAGGCCGCCTCACCAGCTGAATACAATCCGGTTATCGGCCTGTTGAATTTATCCAGCACCCTACCGTCAAGATCGGTTGGTATGCCGCCCATCATGTAATGACAGGTCGGTGTGACCGCTATAGGGTCACGAACGACATCGACACCCAGGTATATTTTCGCAAAGGAGGCTATGTCGGACAGTTTTTCCGCTATCTTTTCAGCTCCGATATGGGTAAGATCAAGGTTCACATAATCCTCGCCATTGATTCCTCTACCTTCCAGTATTTCAGTCCATATAGCCCTGGAAACAACATCTCTCGGAGCGAGATCTTTAAGACTTGGAGCGTAAGTTTCCATGAATCTGTGGCCGCTGCGGTTTCTTAATATTCCACCCTCGCCTCTGGTCGCCTCACTGATAAGCACACCCAATCCATGGATTCCAGTCGGATGGAATTGAACAAATTCCATGTCTTCCAACGGGACTCCTGCCCTGTAAGAGAGATAGACGCCGTCTCCGGTATTGGAGAAGCAGTTTGAATTGGTTTTGAAGGCGCCGCCGAAGCCACCGGTAGCGATCAGGACTGATTTGGCCCTGAAAGTATGTATTTCACCCGTGGCGAGTTCATAAGCCACTATGCCCGCCACCTGATTTTTATCCAGAATCACATCCACAAGTATGAACTCACTAAAAACCTGGACCTTCTTTTCAACCGCCTTGCCGTAAAGCGTATCCAGAATAACCCGTCCTGTTCGATCCGATGCGTAACAGGCGCGCTTTACAGGACCTTCTCCAAAATTTCTGGTGTGACCTCCAAAGGCTCTCTGGGCTATCCTGCCGTCCGGAGTTCTGTTGAAAGGGGCGCCCATGTGTTCGAGTTCGTAGACCGCTCGCTCTGCGTCTCTTGCCAGGGTTTCGGCAGCGTCCTGGTCTGTGAGATAATCGCCACCTTTAACAGTGTCATACATGTGCCATTCCCACGAGTCAGGCTCTTCATTTCCAAGGGCGGCGGAAATTCCACCTTGAGCCGCCCCCGAATGCGACCTGGTGGGAAAGACCTTGCTTATTAGCGCCACCTTGGCGGTTCCCGGTATTTCAAGCGCCGCCCTCAGGCCTGAAAGCCCTGAGCCTACTATTACGACATCATGAACAAATTCCATCACATAATTCCAATCTTTTTAAGCGGAGATTTGAAATCAATTATTTTGGCTCATCATCCTGTCTGTCTTTGAGCGGTTCGTACTCGCACCCCATTAAACCACAATAATTACCTACATATTGAGCTTCAGGTCGATAGAGCATGGGCTTGTCCTGTGCTTCGCCGAATTTCTCCTCGATGACATGGCTGCACCAGCCCGAGATTCGGGATATAGCAAAAATAGGTGTAAAAATATCTCTCTGGATACCCATCATGTGATACACAGGGGCACTGAAGAAATCTACGTTAGGCCGTATTTCGGTCTTGCCTCTGGTGTTGAATTCATCAGTGGCGACTCTTTCAATCGTTTTGGAAAGTTTGTCCCAAATATCGACTCCAGAAGTTTTTGCAAGCCTTGTGGCCATTTGCTTCAGATATTTCGCACGAGGGTCCATGGTCTTGTAAACGGCATGTCCCATTCCCATAATTTTCTTTCCGCTGTCGATCTGATCCTTGACCCATTTTTCTATGTCCGGTTCATGTTCCAGTTCAAGCAGCATTTTCATAACCCTCATGTTCGCTCCACCGTGGAGGCTTCCTGAGAGTGCGCCGATTCCGGCAGTTACAGCGGCGTACATGTGAGCTTTGGTTGAACAAACTTCCCTGCAGGCGAAGGTGGATGCGTTGAATGTGTGATCGGCGTGAAGAACCAAACAGCAGTCCAAATCTTTGGCAGTTTGTTCATCCGGTATTTTTCCCTGTAGCATCCACAGGAAGTTGGCGGCGTGTCCCAATGCAGGGTCCGGTGACAATGGTTCCATTCCATTCCTGATTCGATGCCATGCCGCCACCAGTGTGGGCAGACGGCCAATCAGTCGCTGCGCCATTCTCTCATTGGCCTGCCTCGATTCATCCTGCAAATCCGGATCATCCATCGCCAACAGTGGGGCGCCTGCCTGAAGCACATCCATCGGGTCCGAATTAACAGGCAGCCTCTTGAGGCATTCAACTACATATTCCGGTAGAAAACTGTAATCAAACACCTGCCTGGAAAATTCGGATAATTCTTCAGTGGATGGCAGATAACCTTTTAACAGCAAGTATGCTGTCTCCAAAAAGGAGGACTTTTCCGCCAGCTCCTCGATACGGTATCCACGATAAATGAGTATACCCTCAACTCCATCGATAAAACTTATCTTGGTGTCAGCTACTGTCACCCCCCTCAATCCGGTATTCTTGATGGATACTGTTTCTTTCATGCCACCCTCGCTTCAGCCTTAAATTGTTATTGGAATGTTGACAAAAATGAACTGAGTACTGAATTTAAACCGTGCCCAAAGTATGATTAGGCTCTAAAAACGGTCAAAAAAGCAAGATGTTATGTTATTAGTGGCTTGGGAATAATTAAACAGGACAAACCACATGCGCCAATCGTTTCAGATCGGCGCATGTGGTTTTTTGTTGATTCAAAAGACTTTAGGACAAATTAATCAGCTATAAAGAATTCTGCCTTCTTGGCTCCGCACACGGGGCACTTTTCCGGAGCCTCGTCTTCGATGGTATATCCGCACTTCGGACAGATATAATAATCCTTTTCTGGAATCGGGGCGCCGGCTTCCATGGCCTTGATTGCTTTGTCATAAAGAGCGCCATGGATCTTCTCGACTTCGTTGGCCCAGTTGAAAGAAAGGGCGGCAGCGCTGTTCTTTTCTGTTTTGGCCTCTTCTATGAACTTCGGATACATCGAGGAAAATTCGTAATGCTCACCGCCGTATGCGGCTTTCAGATTTTCCAGGGTGCTCCCGACACCTTTGAGAACTTCAAAATGTTTCAGAGCGTGTACTGTTTCGGCCGCTGCGGCTGCCTTGAAAAGCTTGGCCACGCCTTTGTAACCCTCTGCTTCGGCCTTTCTGGCAAACGCTGTGTACTTCCTGTTTGCCTGAGATTCTCCTGCAAATGCTTCTTTAAGATTGTTTTCGGTTTGGCTCATATCAAAAACCTCCTTAGAATAATTTATGGATCAAACGGACCCATGAAAAGAAGCTGAATAAAATATTTTCCTCGGCCTAGCCCCTGATAATTCTGGGCAGTATCATCTGGTGGTGTGCGCACATCGACAGAGGATTCTGATACGCACAATTAGCAAACGCCACCATATAGTCGCGCATAGCGGTAAATGGGACCACCTCATCAACAAAACCGCGTTTTGCGCAATAAATCGGTCTCGACTGATCGTAGTATTGTTTAGCCAATGCGTTCATTTTGTCAATGATCGGATCCAGGCTTCTACCGGCATCTTTTTCTTTGACGAGTCTCCGGGCGAAGGAAGCCGCAGACGCAGTTTCTCCATGCATGACTGAAATTTCTGTGGCGGGCGTGCCAAGCGTAAAAGCGCAATGATTGTTTGCAGTAGGTCCACCCATGATATAGTGGGCCGCCGCCGTGCCTTTTCGTAGAACGAAGAGCATCATGGGCACATTAGTCTGTTCAATAGAGTAAATGAGGCTCTGGCCGAGTCCGAGAAGCTCAGCTTTCTCCGCTATGTCTCCCACGTCTATTCCGGATGTGTCCTGGAACCATATGATAGGCACCCTGTCTCTACCACAGAGAGTGACGAACTCATTCATCTTGATAAGTCCCTGCCTGTAGAGTTTTCCTCCGATTCCAGGGTAATCCGCATATTCAGGGTATCCCATTCCGAGGAACCCCTGTTTGTTACCTATTACACCCGTAAGGAAACCGTCTATTTTCACTAGACCGGTATAAACCTCAGGTCCATAAGTCGGCCGGAACTCCATGTGTTCGCTGTTGTCGGTCAGTCTGGCTAGCACTTCTACAAAATTGTAGACGGCTTTCTGGTTCATGGGGACAAGCCTGTCCAGATCTTCCTTATTGAACAGAGGCTCAGCCGGGTCCGCCACCCTAAAGAATTTCGGGTTGTAAGCCGGCACATAAGTCATATATTGCTTGAGGGCGTCGAGAACCTGCTCTTCTTTTTGGAACACGGCCTTGAAGAACCCTGTGGAATCGTAGTGAACATTCACGCTACCCGGAGGAACTTCCTTGAAATGTCTCGTTGCGTCAATTAGCGCCTCTGCTCCCTCTTGGTCAAAAAATCCTTTCGGGCTCATTCCACTTACTATGCCGCCACCACCAACCGCTATGTTACAATCCTTGTGCGCCAGAAGGATTGTGGGGCTGATGCCGTGGTAACCGCCTCCTGCAGGGTTAGTCCCGTAGACACCGGCTATTACCGGAATTCCAAGCTTTGCCAATTCAGCGTGCCTGAAAAAGGTAGCCCCGCCTCCGCGGCGATCCGGATAAACCTCTTCCTGCTCTGTCAATTTGACTCCAGAGCAGTTCACGAGCCAAACCAACGGTATATTGAGCCTTTTTGCCAGATCTGTGACTCGCAGCACATTCTCGGACTGTCCTGCAACCCAGGCTCCAGCCATGACCTTGTTGTCAAATCCTATTATTACCGCCCACTTGCCGGATATCTTCCCCAATCCGTTTACAACGCCTGTCGAACCTTCTTCATTGTTTTTCGGATTGAATATCGAATGTAAAGGCCTCCACGTTCCAGGATCCAGTAAGTATTCAAGTCTCTGCCAAACTGTCATTTGACCGCGTTCATTTATCTTGGACGCAGGCAATCCGGCTGAACGGACTTTATCCAACTCCTCCTGAAGCTGTTTCTCAACTTCCCGAACAAAACCCACGTTAGCTTCAGTCTGCTTGATGGTAGCCTCAGTTAACGCTTTACCAATTCCCGTCATCTTTTCGAAGTACGGCCTCATCCGATCTCCTCCATTGCCAGCATATTTTATGATGAATTTCAGGCATCTGAAAACATACCAATTATCATCAATATTTTCAATAAATAATCAAATAAAAAAAGACGACTTGAGTCAACTTTTTTTCATTAGGGAGAACTTTCGTTTTCTTTATCAAACCGGAATGAGGGGCAAAAGAGATTGGAATGATACAATCACAATGCAGATGTGTGTCACATCATAAGCCTCATCTGGCATCGTTCCGGGAACTGCTGTTCATCCGGCGGAATTAACTTCCCGGAACTCTATCTTGGTCTAATGGTTAGAAGCGTTGGCGGTCATCTTCATCGGTTTTGTGATGAGTTTCGTCAAGTTCATCCGGTGAGAATTCCAGTTTTCGAGGAGGGATGCTACGTAAGGCAGGAAAGATTCCCTTGAAACGCGGAGACAGCTGTTCCATTTTGTCTGGTGAATAATTGGACCAGTAAGGGGTGGAGTCTTCCTCCTCTATCAATACGGTCAACAGCAGCGCGGGGTAACGGTAACGGGGATTATTCCCGAGAAAGGTAAGCATTTCCTTGGCGCGCGGATATTCCTCTCTCCTACGGTTGATTTCACCGAGCAGATACATTACCATTGCAGGTTCGCCTTTGGTGAGATTCCTCCTGAGAGCGTCATCAAGGAACTTGTCGGCCTTGTCTAAGAGCATTTTTTCGCTTTCGGATGAGCCTAACTCTCGAGCGACCCATGAGCCTTTGAGGCTAACGATTCCCAAATCCCTTGGGTTGAGACCCCTGGTTTCGAGAATTGAAAGCATGCCTGCGCGACCTAACGCCGCCAGGTTGTCGGCCCTTAAAGAACTGAATACCTCGCTGTATTTCTTGGACTTCACCAGTGTCTTGATGTTCTCTGAAACCCTGGAATCAAAATCCTGAGTGCGGTAAGAAAAGAAACAATTAGGGCAAGTAGCCACATCGGAGGAACGGTTACAATCCCTTGGAACAAGCCTGTAATCCAAACCATATCCAAAATTGGGCGTATTCTTGTTGTCACTATTAGTCAATTCATGTGAAAAATGGTTGTTACAGACTGGACATGCTAGAACTTTTGACAACTTGTTCACGCAATCCTCCTTGAAAAAAAACTCATATAAACTGAAAACAAACATTGAAGACTGTATGAAGCAAATATATCACAAACGTAACAGATTGGCTACGAAATTCTTCATCAAAGACTTTGTAAAACAAATACATCATTCCAGAATAATTATAATAAGAGGATTATTTTGATAACACCGGAAAATATGAGCCTCATAGATTACAGCGAACATACCAATCCAGAGCAGTATTCGGCCATCAGCGTTCCGGAGGGACCGGTTCTGGTGATTGCCGGCGCAGGCTCAGGCAAGACGAGGACCATAGTTTACAGGGTAGCCTGGCTCATAGACAGCGGAATAGATCCACAATCCATCCTCCTGCTGACTTTCACGCGCAAGGCGGCCATGGAAATGTTGAATCGCGCTTCCAGATTGCTCGATGGAAGAGCCTCTATGGTCTTCGGAGGGACGTTTCATTCTGTAGGCTATTCTCTTCTGAAGAAATATTCCGAGTCCATCAATCTGGATCGCTCTTTTTCCATAATGGATCAGCGAGACATCCTGGACGCGATTGAACAGTCAAAGAAGAATCTTACTCCGCCGGTTTCAGACCTGAAGTCATTTCCGAAGGCCAAAACGCTATACGAAATACTCAGTAGATCAGTGGGCGCATCCAGAGACATAGAGACAGTCGTTAAGGATCGCTACCCCCATTTCGAGGAATATATCCCTGAGATACAAAAAATAAGCACAGAATATCAAGAAGTTAAGACAAAGAACAATCTTCTGGACTATGATGATTTGCTAATGCAGTCTGTCCGGCTACTGGAAGACAATGAAGAACTGAGGCGTCGCATATCATCAAACTGGCGCTACTTGCTGGTGGATGAATACCAGGATACAAACAGGCTTCAGGCCAGAATGGTAAGGTTGATTGCCTCAGACCATGACAATGTCATGGCGGTGGGAGATGATTCGCAGAGCATTTATTCCTTCAGAGGCGCTAATTTTCAGAATATTATGGAATTTCCCAATATTTTTCCGGGAACAAAAGTTATAAAACTCGAAGAAAATTATCGGAGCACTCAGCCCATTTTAAACGTCACCAACCAGATAATTGATCACGCCTCTTTTGGATACAGAAAGCGCCTTTTTACAAGGCAAACTGATGGACCTCTACCGTTTCTCATCAGACCAGTCAGTGAACAGGAACAAAGCCGAATAGTCGCAAGACTGATTCTGGATTCAGTCAAATACGGAGGCAATCTGAATGACATTGCCGTTCTCTTCCGTGCTGGGTTCCATTCGTTTGAGCTTGAAGCAGAGTTGGCCAGGAATTCGATACCATTTGCA
>CAZVOU010000217.1:0-6782 GCA_964628605.1 uncultured Syntrophaceae bacterium | reverse complement strand
CGCTCAAAATCGATGAGGGGCACATCCGTCGAAAGTTTTATGAGCGAGCGATAGCATGCGGTTTTCCACAGGAATTGGGGGCTCCGCAGGCTATACGTCGGGCCCGGGCCGTTGAGCTGATGAGAAACAACGTGCCTCTACCGGTGGTTCAGAGAATCCTGGGGCACTCCACCCCAAACCTCACAGCGTCTCTCATTTCATTCTCTGAAGAGGAAATCAAAGCTGTCTCAAAGCACTTCCTGGAAAGAGAAGGATCACGAAAAACTAGCGCACGAAACACTTTTTTTGGAAAGATCGCCAGAATAGTCTCTGGAGATGTGCAGTCCCTGGTTGAACTGGTTACCGTCCATGGAGATAAAGTAACCTCCGTCATCACCAAGAACAGCCTGTCACGGCTTGGGCTAAAAGCCGGCTCTTTGGTAACTGCCGAAGTAAAAGCTCCCTGGGTCATTATTTACAAGACTCGAGAGGAAACAGGAGGAGCATCGGAAAACGAATTCAGAGGCAGGATATCCAAAATTTTACGTGGGAAAATTGTTTGTGAACTGTCCGTGGAAGTGCATGAAGGAGTGGAAATTTGCTCACTCATGACCACCGAAAGCCTTGACAGATGCGCTTTCAATGAAATGGACCATGTGTGGGTGGGATTTAACTCTTTTTCCGTGATACTTCACGTTGATTAAAGTTCGCCACAACCCACAATTCGATGTGAACACACAAACAATGGGACGGTATGTCTTTCCGGTCTGTTCACAATTTAGTAAATGTCCAGGACACATTTTTGTGAGAAAGTGAACAAAGAATCCCCAAAATGCGAATATGAGTTGACTCCCGGACAATTTTTCTGGATACTTAGCTTATGTCTAGCGAGACATAAGCTAACGGCGTAATTCTTGCTCGGTTAATTAACGTAGACCGGAAGAAGCGTCGGAACAACAGGGGGAATCTAATGAACATTCTCAGAAACGCTTTCTTTAAAAAATTATCTGTCTTGATGACGTCCATTTTACTGATGACGGGATCAGACGCTCTTGCATCGAGTTCACGGGATGAAATCAAGGTTTTTGCCGCAGCTTCTCTCACCAATTCAATCAACGAGTTGGGAGATATTTTTTTGAAAAACAAGAACATCAAGGTTGTTCCTTCTTTTGCGGCTTCATCGACATTGGCCAAACAAATAGAGAACGGGGCCCCTGTTGATGTTTTTATTTCCGCAGATCTTCAGTGGATGGACTATCTGGATGGGAAGAAACTGCTAATGGATGGAAGCCGTTTCAATTTATTGGGGAACCGATTGGTGTTAATTGCCCCGGAATCGAGCAGGATCGTGTTAACAATCGGACCTGGAGTTGATTTGACTGGATACTTGAGAGACGGACTCTTGGCCACCGGTGATCCTGATCACGTCCCGGTGGGCAAGTACGCCAAAAGCGCCTTGGAAAAGCTCGGCATGTGGCAGTTTGTTTCCGGCAAATTGGCGCGCGCCAGCGATGTCCGTTCGGCTTTGACCTGGGTTGAGAAAGGTGAATGTCCGCTTGGCATAGTATATGAGACTGATGCGGCAGTGTCAAAAAAGGTTAGAGTGGTTTCATGCTTTCCGGACGGTTCCTATCCCCCGATCGTTTACCCGGCAGCTCTGGTAAAGACTTCCCGATCTTCAGCAGCCAAAGATTTTCTGGAGTTCCTGAAATCGGAACAGGCTAAAAACATTTTTCAGAAATACGGTTTTACGGTTAAGTGATGGATTTTCAACTGACAGCTTTGGAACGGGAGGCCTTGAGTCTGAGTCTCTGGGTATCATTGTGGGCGGTATTTGGTAGCCTCCCGTTCGGCATTCTTTTCGCCTGGGTATTGTCACGAAAGTCGTTTCCGGCAAAGACACTTCTGGATGGATTGCTTCATTTGCCCCTGGTTCTTCCTCCGGTAGTGACAGGTTACCTGCTTTTGGTAACATTTGGGAGAAGAGGCCTGGTTGGGGCCTGGCTCTATGAAAATCTTGGAATTACTTTTGCGTTCAACTGGAAAGGGGCCGCACTGGCTTCCGCTGTAGTCGCATTTCCTCTTATGGTCCGCTCCATCAGGTTGTCAATGGATTCGGTCGACAGAGACCTGGAATGGGCAGCCAGAACCCTGGGCGCCAAACCGCTCCGGGTTTTCTTCACTATTACATTGCCTTTGACTGCTCCGGGAATCCTGACAGGGATGATACTCTCTTTTGCGCGAAGTTTGAGTGAATTCGGAGCTACTATTACATTCGTGTCCAACATCCCTGGAGAAACCAGGACTCTGCCGTTGGCCCTTTACACATTGACTCAGGTTCCTGACGGAGAGCAGGGCGCAATGAGACTGTGCGTAATATCCATCATTTTGGCTATGATGGCGCTCATTCTTTCCAATTGGCTGGCAAACAGGGTTCAGACCGGGATCAAAGGTTAGAAATGCTTTTCGTCCATCTTGAAAAAGCCTTAGGGGATATCAGGATTGACTTCGGGTTCGAATCGGAAAAGGCTTGTGTCATAGCGCTTTACGGCCCGTCAGGATCAGGAAAAACTTCCATTATCTCCATGATCGCGGGTTTGATGCGACCGGACTCAGGCAAAATCAGCCTCAACGGAACCACATTTTTTGATTCTTCCGCCCGAATCAATCTGGCCCCTGAAAAACGCGGAATCGGATATGTCTTTCAGGATGGCAAGTTGTTCCCTCATCTAACCGTTCGTTCCAATCTGGAATACGGAATGCGACTTGTGCCGCGATCCCGCAGAAATGTCGGATTTGACTCTGTTGTGAATCTCTTGGGAATTGAAAGTTTGCTTCACAGACGACCGGCCAGGTTGTCAGGAGGCGAAAAACAGAGGGTCGCCATAGGCAGAGCATTGCTGACAAGCCCTAAACTCCTGCTAATGGATGAACCCCTGGCGTCTTTGGATTCCGACAGAAAGGACGAGGTGCTTCCCTTTATAAAAAGACTCCGGGAATCCTACAACATACCCATAATCTACGTTTCTCATCTCCCTGAAGAGATTGCATCGATAGCCGATACTGTTCTGGTCATAAAGAACGGAAAACTTACCGCATCCGGTGGGACGGAACTGATTCAGGGATGATGACATTGTTATTCGCAAAATGGCCGGTATTCCAATTCTCAGTCCGGCTCACATTCTCGCGTCCAAAAATAGTTCAATTCCCAGTATCGGCGCTATGGTTCTGTTCGGATTTATTCCAAAATTGTTAGCGGAGGAAGGCTTATCCCAATTTGGGACAGACTTGTCCACGCAGGCGTAGTTGAACCATTTACCCGGCTGCCAGTACGAAAACCTTCCTGTAAAATGCCAGTTCTCCAACAACTTCCAGATGAAACCGACATTGAACTCCCAGCCAAGATCAGTGGCAGCTATGTTTGGAACAATTGCGGCGTCAGTGCCAACAGGATTCTTAAAATTCAGATTTCCAAATTTTGTTGGTTTGCCCTCCTCATCAATACTTGTGTCAGGTCTTACAATGCCCCACCCATATCCGTGAGAAGACCGTTCGGCTTTCATTACTGAAAAAAGCAGATCCAGATTGGTTCCAAGGAGATAGTCAAATCTTGCGGCAACAACGTTTGAGGCCGACATATCGAGAAATGAGTTAACGCCCGCCCTGTAGAATTTCCCCATCAATATGCCGTACTGGTAAAAAACTGCATAAGCGCTGCGCTCTGCCTCCTGGACGTATGACTGAGTGTTAAAGAGCGCTCCGTGTCTCCTGTCCGGTCCCGGCATGTAGGCCAACAGCAGACTTAATTTCGCCGGTCCGGAGTAAATCCCTGATTCAGTCATGTATCGCCAGGATTGGGTGTACGGTGGCAGATATTCCATGGTTTGGGGATCAGATGGCAAAATCGATGAGGGGGCCGGTGGATTCATGCTGTAGTTATCAGGTCCAGGTAAAAAACCGCTCTGACTTCTCCGATAAGTTATTGTCCGGTAAAACCAGTCTGCTTCAGCATTTAGGAAGAAACGGCCATCGTTGTACTTGAGATATATCCATCCTTCCGACAGTTCCGTTTTGCGCGGGGGGAAACGCCCTCGGTAAGTCACTGTTTGCTGAGACTCAGGGCCTTCTTCATAAGTGTAATAAAATCCGCCTATTCCAGTTTCAACTGTTCCGGATGAATATTTTATGTAGGTTAGAAGGTGCGTGTTGCGAGCGGCGTTCTGATCCTCTATATTCCAATAGTTCTGGCTTCCCAATCGCCATGGATAAAAGCCTATTCCAGTAGTTACAGGCCCATAGACTGTCTGTAAAAGGAACATTTCCACAGATCTGCGCCCGGCGTCGAAGATGTCCTCTGCCGATTCTGCGCTGCTGAACTGTAGTCCGCAGCCCTGGCGAAAACCTCTCCTTCCATAGTAGATCGTTCCCAGAGGCGTCTCGGCCGTCACCCATAGACGCGTCCATCTTCCGTAGGAAATCACATTTTCCAGATCAGGATTCTGGATTGAGGCCAGGTCGGTAGTTATATCAGAGTTAATCCGGTACGTCCCACGTAGGGCTATGGCATTATTGATTTTGAACACCGGAAATATTGCAAACCGGGTAGTGGAACTCTCCGCAGTGGTTCCTGACAGCATCTTGTCCAGATACCATCCGTTTAACGGAGCAAAGTCACCATTATTTGAGCTTGCCGGTCTATTGTCCGTGTTGAACGGACCGAAAAATCCGTTAGGTCCCGCCTGTGAGGAATAGACGTAGCGAAAGAACAGAGCCGATGATTCTATATTGAATTCCCACGCTGATGCCGGTAAAGGACCGCACAAAATGACTATGGAGGACGCAAGCAGAATCAGCTTCCCAATATAGGTCTGAACGCAAGTGGCCGGTTCCGGGAATATCTCCCCCGGCTTAACCCTTGTTGTTGGCTCTCTTTTTGTGATTTGTCTGTCCCCCGACAGCCTTGACATGGATAACTAACTGAATTATCTATATAATGCTAAAACGCTTTTCCGACTGCCCCAAAAATAGGCCGTCAGGGGCACGAGCGCAACTCTTACCAGATCAGCCCGGCTAAAACTCTCGTCCCCATGATTGTCAGCAGGACGGCAAATACCTGTTTGAGTCGTTTTACCGGAAGTTTATGGGCAATTTTTGCTCCATAGGGGGCAGTGAGAACGCTTGCCAGGACAATTCCGAAAAAAGCCGGTAAATAGACGTAACCCAAAGACCATGACGGCAGTTTTGGATCACTCCACCCGGAATAGATGAAACCTATGGCCCCTGAAACGGCAATTGGAAAACCAATGGCTGCTGAGGTTCCGATGGCCTTGTGAGCGGGAATATTGCACCAGATCATGAACGGAACAGAGAGACTTCCTCCGCCAATTCCGACAAAACTGGACACAGCGCCTATAAGGTTCCCAACTCCGAACATGCCCAGCTTACCAGGTAGTTCACGGGACGGATTGGGCTTCTTGTCGCGAATCATCTGATAGGCGACACAGTAAAGGAAGATGACAAAAAAAACGCTCAGAAATGCAGTGGACATTCTGGAGGCGACACAAGAGCCGAGAAAAGTGCCGACCAGTATCCCCACGACTATTTGCCTGAAGATGTCCCATCTAACGGCTCCGACTCTGTGATGGGCCGTGAAACTGGAAATTGATGTAAAAATGATGCTGGCTAGCGATGTGCCTAGAGCCAAATGCATGATCAGATCGTAAGAAAAGCGCTGCTCTGTAAAAGTGTATGCAAGTATGGGAACGATGACCAGGCCCCCGCCGACCCCCAGCAATCCTGCCAGAATACCGGCCACAGCCCCTACTATCATATAAATGAGAAGTACGAGAATCATCTTTGCTCCGACGGAAATTGAAATGACAACTACAGCTTTGGCGCGCCTCGTATCCCCGACACCCTGAAGCCTGTGTTCAGGGCGCCGAACTCTGTAGCAGTCGCGGCGCCCACTAAACCATTGTCCCGAACCGAATCCCTGATTCGAGCAAAAAACAGACTAGTTATCCAAGACAAATGTTTCAGACTATGTCCCGGTGATACTCCTGCAGAGATCGCACCCCCGCTTCACCTTTTTTCAGGGCGCGAATTCCCCTGGCAGCCGCAAAAGCTGCCGCAAGTGTTGTGATATAAGGAATTTTGAACCTGATTGCTGATTTTCGTATGTAGGAGTCATCTTCCTTACTTATCTGGCCACTGGGTGTATTTATTACCAGGTTTATTTCACGGTTCTTTATGTGATCCAGGATATTGGGACGCCCTTCGCTCAATTTGAGAACCATGTCGGATTCCACCCCGTGCTCAGAAAGGTAATTGTGAGTTCCTTCAGTGGCCTTGATCCGGAATCCAAGTTCGGAAAATTGTCGAGCCACTTCAAGCACGGCAGGTCTCTCATTCCTGGTCACTGAGATCAGGACTACCCCCTCACACGGCAGGGTTGATTGAGCGGCTTCCTGAGCCTTATAAAAGGCAAGTCCGAATGATTTGGCAAGACCGAGCACTTCCCCGGTTGAACGCATTTCAGGCCCCAGTAGCGGATCGACCTCTGGAAACATGTTAAACGGAAAAACCGCCTCTTTTACACCAAAATGGGGGATTGCCCTGGTGGTGGGCTCAAAATCGGAGAGCTTTTTTCCGAGCATGATTTTTGTCGCCATCGTCGCCATGCCGAAATTGCACACCTTTGAAACCAGAGGAACCGTCCGCGAGGCCCTTGGATTGGCTTCCAACACAAACACTGTGTCTTTGGCTATGGCGTACTGCATGTTCATCAATCCGACCACGCCCAA
>CAZVOU010000216.1:0-4193 GCA_964628605.1 uncultured Syntrophaceae bacterium | reverse complement strand
TGTTGAAATAAGCAAAGGCATTCAAGGCCAGCATTTAGGCGTTGAGCTCCATAGATTATGTTGGATGTGGTGTCTGGCGCCTGGGAGTGAACAATTTTAAGGATTGGTGTTACAAAACGTTGTAGAATCCCAACGCAACCTGACTGGTCAACGCGATCGATCTGCTCAAAGAGTAATTTCAGCACAAGAGTCAATGGAAGAAATCCTATTCCTCTCTAAAAAAATCACAAGTGTATTTGTTTATCCGTTAGGACAGGCATTGCTATTACTGACGCTTGCCCTCGCAGTCCTGCTTTTTAAAAAAAGTCGATGGCTGGCTCTAACATGCGTATGCCTGGGGGTCACGATATTACTAGTTTTTTCTATAGAGATGACCTCGTTCCATCTCTTAAAGTCACTGGAAAATCGGGCCGGCCATTTTCAGGATCCGTCTAAACTTGAAGAGCAGGGAGTAAAATTAATCGTAGTGATGGGTGGTTCAATTGTAGCAGGAGGCATTCCACCAGCGGAATCATGGGGGCCGTCCATACTTCGGGTCATGGAGGGTATTCGTCTGGCAAAAGGAATCAGGGATTGCAAGTTGGTACTGTCTGGCGCGTCTGCGCCAGGCAGACATAGCAATGAAGGCGCCATGGCACTATTAGCTCTGGAAATGGGTATGAAAATCGAATCACTCATAATTATGACAGCCGTTTATGACTCAGAGGATGAGGCGAGTAAGCTTTCGACGCTGGTCGGAAAAGAGCCTTTTGGACTGGTCACGAGCGCAATCCACGTTCCCAGATCCATCAAGTTATTCAAGAAATATGGGGCAAACCCCGTTGCCTGTCCCTGCGATTTCAAAACGATCCGGGGAATGCGCTATGTGAATAAATATATTCCAAATGCTGGAAGTTTGCTGGAATCACACATCTCCATACATGAATACGTGGGTTTGCTGTGGATAAATCTGAAAAGCCTGTTGATGTTGAACCGGGACATGAATGTTGACCAAGGGAGCCTAAAGGTTAACTCTTTCAAAAAAAATGCTTATGTTCAGGGATTTATGTTGACGCAATGCGCCTACAAATATTACAGCTAGAATAGTATTCTCATGTATTGGTGATTTTTTGATTACAAGGAGGGCAAAGAAATGAAAAAAGCCGAATTTGTGGAAAAAATTGCTGAAAAGGGAAACATTACCAAGAAAAAAGCAGAGGAAGATCTGGCGCTGATTTTTAACACAATTCAGGAAATATTGGTTGCTGGTAATGAACTGGCCGTTCCTAAATTCGGGAAGTTTTCAGTCATCATCAAAAAGGCCAGGAAGGGGATAAACCCTCAAACAAAAAAGAAAATCAAGATCCCAAAAACAAAGGCCGTCAAGTTTACGGCTTCCCAGGTTCTGAAAGATTCTGTGAAGAAGTAGTCTCATCTGCTTGGAATTACAGAGATGTTGGAGTGAGCTGCCCCATCATTTTGTTCAAAACAAGAGAAAATAGGGGCGCTCACTTTATCAGGTCCGTCACCGCTACGGGAATTCTCCGCGTACTATCATATTCAGGATGATGGCTGGAACGCAAGGTTGTGAAGTCTGCAGCTATACGACAACGTTAAAACAACCAGAGACTCTGCCGTTGACCGAAGCTGACGATCCCTCATGCAAGGAGACAAAATGCCAAAGAAGATACTGGCAGTTGATGACTCGCCGAGCGTCCGCAAGCTCATGGAATCTTCGCTGAGCCGAGGGGGATTTAGTGTCATCACAGCCGAGGATGGTCAGCAGGCCGCGGAAATGATCGCCAGAAATTTTTTTGACGCTGTTATTACAGACGTGAACATGCCCAGGATGGACGGATTTGAATTACTCAAAAGGATTAGATCAGATGAATCACTGGCGCATCTGCCTGTTGTGATGCTCTTTTCAGAAGATAGCCAGACAAACAGTGAGAGAGCTGCGAAACTTGGGGCCACGGCTTGTCTCGTGAAATCATTCAAGCCGTCAACTTTACTGGACTTGATTAACCAATTGGTGTCCAACTCCAAGTGAACTATTTCAGCGTTCGACGGCCCAGGCAGAAAAAACAGATGCGATTTTCTCAGGCAGGTTTCAGGCAACTTTATTTTGATAAACCGGAAACGGCATGGCCATTGTTTTTACCTCTTGATCAGGTGAGCGCTTTTGGGGAATTATCGCTTAAGCTTTAAGAGTGAACTAGCCGTTTTAAGGAAGAAATCATGTGGGGAGTTGTTAACAGTAAGGAAATATGGGCGGCGCTGGGTAACTTTGCCTGGCGCATAGTAGCCGCAGCAATTGTCATAGTGTTGGGTGTGTGGCTCGTAAAACGCTTGACCGCCTTTGTCAACCGTTTACTGGTGAAAAGAGACGTTGACCCAACTATAGCCCATTTTGTCAACAGTTCTTCACAGGTCCTGCTTTATGGTCTTGTATTTATAGAAGCTATTCATAAATTGGGGGTTGAGAGCAGTTCGCTCATAGCCTTGGTAGGCGCAGCGGGATTTGCCGTAGGCTTTGCCATGAAAGCCCATCTGGCAAATGTGGCGGCTGGATTATTGATAATTCTGTTTCGACCCCTGAGTGTGGGAAATTACATCCAGATCGGCAAAACTGAAGGAACTGTTGAAAAAGTCGAATTGCTTCACTCCCAAATACGGACCCCTGATAACACTATCGTAATAGTGCCTAATTCCCAGCTTACGTCATCCAGAATCATCAATTATTCCCTCAGGGATACCAGACGCCTGGTTATCACCATCAGAGTCGCTTACAATGTGGATTTCAACCATGTCAGGAAAACCCTGCAGGCTATTGTTGATGAGGATGACAGGATTCTAAAAGACCGCAAGGCGATTATTGCCATTCAGGCGCTTGGAGAAAACAGCCTCAAAGTTGTTCTGAGGTGCTGGGTAAAATCATCAAATCACTGGAAAGTTCAATTTGACACTACCGAAAAGATTAAACAGCGATTTGACGAAGAAGGAATAGGCTTTCCGGTTCAGCAAGGCGGCGCCAGCTAGGCTCGGACCCCAAAGTTATGAGGCTCCCTGATTTTATGATTTGAAAAACGGTCTGGAAAATCGACGCGTGATCAGGACGGCATTTGCGGTCTTTTGAAAGCCCGTGGTGGGTAATTTACCCATAAATATAAAGCAGGGTCGGCTCAAGATTCTACTGGCAGAGATATCGACGGTTCCTGTTGTAACGGCTGTTGACGATAAAGGATGCGCCACCCTAAAGCATGGGGCCAAGCTGGGGGCTCTGTTTATGGATTTTCTTTGCGCTTACGAACCGTCAAGCTCACAAAGATTCTTGCAAATATTCGTCCCCATATTCTGGGGCTTTATTTTTGCCAGCCACCCCCTAGATCTTCATGTCTTGGTCTATAGAACCACTGCGCAATAAGCGTCGGCGCTACTGCGCTCCCAATAACCACCGTAACTAATATGGTGTACTGCTCCTGAGAGATTATCCCCCTGCTGTAACCAAATAAGGCAGAGATACTGCCAAAGGTCAGACCAGTGCTCATGAGAAGGGTTGTATACATGCCCGTTCTGCGAGTAAACCTAAATAATGATGTTAACGGATAAACCCCTGTGAATTTTGCTGCTACCTTCACGGACAGGAGCGTGACAATCAAACCCAAGCCCGTCCAGATAGCCGGAATTGAGACGATTGTGCCGGCCTTCAGGAAATAAAAAGGTGTAAGCAAGGCAAATGCCGTGGTGCGAAGATGTCTTACCATTTCCCTTTGTTCCTGAAAAATTCCCGCAACCACTATCCCCAAAAGGTATGCTGGAAGAACAGCTTCACTGTTGGCATGTGTTGCAAGCCATCCCAAACCGAATAACATCACAAAAATAAGCTTGATTTCAGGTTCACTGACGTGACCGTTAAAAGTACTGAAAAACCATCTGACAAACCGGGGGGTGATGACAAGCGCTGTGACTGTAATGGCCGCAAATATCGCAAGCCAGATGTTGTAATTGGCAAAAAGGATGCCCAGCGCCAGTACGGTTCCAAGATCAGTGACAAAACAGGCCGCAAGTATGATTTTGCCTAATTCGGTCTTGTTTAAACCAGTCTCCACCATTACCGCGTAGACAACTGCAACGGAGGTTGTGGAAAGGGCTATCCCGCATATTTTTGATGCTTCCGCCGTCCATCCTGCAATGTAATAGGCGTAGGACATAGC
>CAZVOU010000215.1:0-3019 GCA_964628605.1 uncultured Syntrophaceae bacterium | reverse complement strand
CGATCCCTTACTGACGGCCTCCGATTCCAGTTCCTCCAATCGTTCGCCGAAGTCGCAACCGGTTTCGTGGAAAGCGATTCTGGCCACCTTGGCAAAATCGAAAATGTCCATCTTGGACGTGGTGGAACTCTTTTCACTGATTGGGCTTGTAGATTTGTTGAATACTCTATCTTCCTGGAATTCTTCATAAAGTTTTTTCAGAAACTCATGGTATGACCCCGGTAGGAAAATTTGCTGGTCAATGTTTCGAAAAATTTGGAAGAACAGAAGTGTGCTGACCCTCGAAGACGTGACCCCCTCACCCGCATACGTTTCACCCGGCATCAGGCCGACTTCGAAAGCAGTCTCCCTGTATCCGAATTTGAGACCTTCCTTCTGCATGGCGACGTGATTTGTGACCGGTTCACCAAACACAGTGTGCATTCCCAATTTTTTGACGACCTGCAGGTTAATGAATTGCTCAATTGCCGCTGAGACCCCCCGGCTACGCCATTCTTTCAGCACCAGCCCCACACCCCATTCATAAATTTGCGGGCTGGGCGCTGAACGGAACAGGTTGTGAATGCCAATGATCGTGCCATCTTCAACCCTGGCCACAACACTATAATAGTCCCCTTCCTTATTGGCCTTGATTAAGCCTTCAGGATCATAAAATATTTTTATTGGATAATCGTCGCCATGAACGCAACGAAACAGATTGACAACAGCTTCTGCGTCCTCGGGTCGGAACAAGTCTACAACAAAGTCTTTGTCTTTAGCGCCAGATGGATCATTGTTCATCTTTTTCATAGTTTGGAATGACACCTTTCAAACACACACCGTATGCGTTACCCTCAGGAAACCTGATTTGTTTCATATAATTCAATGATGTTAACGTCAAAGTAAGAAAAACATCCCCCCACATCGGCTATTATAGCCATCAGGTCAGAATGGAGGACTTGACCGTAAGCACGGGACACTTCGCCATTCTCACAACATTTTCGGCGGTTGAACCGATGATCAGGTGAGTAAAACCGGTTCTGCCGTGGGTGCCCAGCACAATGAGGTCAATCGAATTCTCTTCGGCAAACTTTACTATTTCTACCGATGTGACTCCATCCACATAATGAACCGAGATATTTTTTACTTTATCTAATGAATCAAGCCTGATTTGCTCCAGAGCTTTTAGAGTGTTTTGCCTGACGCTTTTTTGAATCTCGTGCGCAAGTTCAACCGGGATAGCGGAGCCGTAGGCTGGAAAAGCAACATCCGGCGACTCAACAAAATTCATCAGACTAAGTCCTGAGACATCCAACACATGTAAAATAGCAAGATTAGCATTGAATGCCTTTGCAAAGTCTACTGCGCAGTCACGAGCCCCTGATGAATTTTCGGAAAAATCCGTGCAGAACAGAATATTTCTGGGTACCATGTGATTTCTCCTTCGATGGATATTTTCGGTCTCTAATCAGCTAAAACTGTTTTATGGGCGCTACCTCGAAAGCAGACCCTCATCATGAAATCTCGAAAGTATGTCCCGAAATTCGCGAGAAAGCTCTATAGATTCATTGCTGGAGTAATTGTAGCACACCTGAACTGACTCTCCCCGTGCATATTCAACAGATTCATCCCCAGAGTCAGCGAGTATGTAGAGATAATCGAAACTTTTTTTACCGATCTTTGTGACGGACAGCTTGAGAATTAAACTTGTTTCAATGGTAACAGGCCTGATAAAGTCGCAACCGATATGAGCCAGTATGAAGTACGATGTTGATTTGTCTATGTGAGCGGCAATATGCTCTGACCAGAACGATTCCCTGCCAATTTCGAAGTACGTGAAAAATACCGCATTATTCACATGGCCCATGCAGTCAATATCTCGAAACCTGACTGGAATAACGATTTTGTAAGTTTCGCCCATTTCCCCTCCAGTGTTCTGGAAACATAGTATCATCAATCGGGGACACTTTAACAAGATTATGTGGAACCCAATCCGTTATCAATGAAAATTTTGGGTTGAGCATGGAGGTTAACACATGAAAAAACAACTGATTTTAATATCTATGCTTTTCATAACGGCTTTTGCGGTAACCGTCCACGGTGAATCACCGCCATCGCTGTGGCCGGTGGTTGAAATGCTGCGTTCAAAAGAGTTCGTTGACCTGACGCATTCCTTTGGACCTGGAATTCCTCATTGGCCTGGCTTCGACGGGGAAGAGAGGGTCACTGTTTATCACTATGATGAAGGAATAGGAACGAAGGGCTCTGGATTCCTGGCTCATCAATACAAGATTCCAGGACAATGGGGGACGCATGTGGACCCGCCCGCTCATTTTGTCCGTGGAAAAAGATTTCTCGATGAAATCCCGGTCAGGGACATGCTTCTGCCACTTGTGGTCATTGATGTGAGCGAAAAGGTCAGAAGCAACCCCGATTACCAGTTGTCCCTCGATGACGTAAGGGCATGGGAGTCAAAGTATGGCCCCATCCCGAAAGAGTCCTTTGTGGCCATGAGAACCGACTGGTCGAAGAGATGGCCAAAGGCTCAAGCCATGAGAAACGAAGACGACCAGGGAGTGGCCCATTACCCTGGATGGGGTCTCGAAGCCCTTACCTACCTCTACGAAGAACGAAATATAACCGCCTCAGGTCATGAAACCACCGACACTGATCCTGGAATAGCCACAAGCAAGGGAGACTATTCCCTCGAAAGGTATATCCTGTCCAGAGACAAATTCCAGATCGAGTTGCTCACAAACCTTGACAAGGTCCCAGAGTTCGGCGCCATGGCTATTGTCTCATTTGCCAAGCCTGCGAAAGGCTCCGGTTTTCCGGCAAGAGTGTTTGCCATTCTGCCCTGACTCAGGATCGCACCACATCCTTAGATTCAGGAGTTTAGGCTCCCTCATTTCCTTAACTGGTCAATGAAGCCCCTCAGAATACCGGAGAAAAAGACTCCGACGGCTACTGCGGCTATTGTCAATAATATGTAGATAGCAATTTCGTACATGTAGTTTCCTCTAAGATTGGCATATTTATT
>CAZVOU010000214.1:0-1643 GCA_964628605.1 uncultured Syntrophaceae bacterium | reverse complement strand
CATTCGTCACCAGAACGAAATCGCCATCTGCGGATACGTCAACCGCCTCCTGTATGGTTCCAAAGGCATTACTCCAACTCAACCCGTCACCGGACAATTCCGCCGATGCATCCACATAAAACGTAGAACCATAAGCGCTGGTCATTGAAAGAAAAGCAGCCCAGAAAATCGCCTTCAATCCCCTGGAAAAATACACACGGGCTATTTCCAACGCTTGGAAAATCGCAGGGGGAAAGTTCCAATTATTGGAACTTTTGGACAGGGATTTTCCAGGTATTGGAAAACTATTCATCGGACCCTCCGCCGACGATAGAACCAAAGGGAAATGAAGCCGAGCAGGGCCAGGCCGAGGGTGCCCGGTTCGGGGATTGCCTGGATGTATGCTACGCGGAAACCGTCGTACCCAGAGCCGTAGTCAGGGTTGTCAGACATCATAAAGGTCGCACGGAGATATTCTTCATCATCACCATAGCTCCCCCCGCGAACCATGCGAAATTCTCCGCCACCGTATGACAATGTTTCGGTCCACTCCACAACATTTCCACCCATGTCATAAACGCCATACGGACTTTGTCCCGTGGTTTCCCCGGCATCGGTGTAAACCACACCAATGCCACCCCATAATGGATAATCGCCAAAGTTCATCTCGCGCGGAGTGGTTTCATCCGTGGGTTCAGCGGGGACATCACTGCTGCTGTTGGGATAATCATAGTAGGTTTCCGTGTCGGAATCGTAGTAGGCGGCTTTGTACCATTCATCGTCAGTGGGAATCACCCAGTGCGCGCCTTCTTCGCGTTGGAGCCAGATGGTTCCCGTGGCCAGATTGTAGGAACCGGTTTCCGAACTGCCGCTGCCCTGCCCATTTTCCAGCCAATTGCAAAAGGCCAGACTCGACCAATAGTCCACACAGCGCACGGGCTGGTTTTCTTTTCCGGACACTACGCTGTAGGTGTAACTGCCAGATGTTCCAGAACGATTAATGAATCCGCCGCCATAGGATGGTCCATCCCCGCCCATGGATTCCGAGTACAACCCGAAGGGATCGCTGGCCGCCGCTGCATTCAAAAACTCCGCGTACTGCGAAACCGTCACTTCGTATTTGCTGATTTGGTACGTGTAGCCCACGGAGCCTAAATAATAGGGATCATAGGGCGGACCCCATGGGCGTGGATCCGCCGGATTTCCTGGATCGCCAATGGTGACCATATCAAGCAGCACATCACCCCGACTCGTATTCCCTGCCAGAAAAACCGCCGACGCAACAAGTACAACGTACAGGTTATTCATTATTCCACCTCCGGGGAGCGAAAGGCTGATAACGATTGAATGTTAACCCGTTGAATAGAAACAACCTCATGGTCGGTGTTCGTTGCATTTGAAAACTCGACATGCGGGAACATCCCCTGCGGAAAGGAGGTTGGCAAGTTCAACGTATGACTGGTTTGCACGAGCAGGTTGGTTCCATAATAAATACGACATATATTCGTGGACACCTGAAAGGATACGGTGCGGTCCGGCACATACGGAATGTTATGAGCCCAGCTCATCCAGCTTCTTTTACCATCACCGACACCCCACTGCCTTACTGCATCAAAAGCAAGCGTTGCATGGGTGCTGTCATATTTGACCTCCGCATATAGACC
>CAZVOU010000213.1:0-5201 GCA_964628605.1 uncultured Syntrophaceae bacterium | reverse complement strand
AACTCCAAAGGATGAATCCGGAATTGTCTGAAACGGTTTCTTACGCAGATCAGATTATATGATATTCAAAAAAATTTTGCTCAAGATTTTGTGGCCTGGGAAGATTACCTCAGGCCATCTAAATTATCTGAGAGTAAAAAGCATCGAAATATCAACATAGTAACCAGTTTATGCGGAGTTTACGGTAAAGTCTGTCCCCAATCCGATTGTATGGCGTAATCAATGATTTTATCAACATATTCATGTGAAATATCGGTAGGTTGAGGATGAGGTAATGCTTTGTCAATTTCAGTTCGATCAAATATCGGATTGTTTGCAAAATGAAGCAGAATAGTCTGCATCTGTCGCCAAACCATCCTTTCAATCTGGTTTCTGGGCTGCGTAAATGGCGCTCCGGCCCCTGAAAAGCGCATTCCACCTAATCCAAATCTTTCTGAAATGTGATCGAGGGTCCATTGATGAGTAGGGGGGTTAGGATGGGTCAGATGAAAAATTTTATTGTGATTTCGGGGGTCTTCAATCAGCCTTATTGAGGCCTTAGCGACGTAGTCAACGGGAATCACGTTGGAGACACCATCCGGATTTGCCGGTATGTCAATATTGAGATTAGCCCTTGAGAAATCCGGGTTGTCGTTCATCAACCTGGACATTAGATGAGCCGCCTGAAAGAGAATGTACCATCCGCTAAAAGATGTGCAACGACCAGTTTCAGAGTGTCCCACAATTATCGACGGCCGAAGCATGGTGGCGTTACCGCCCCAAATCTGCTCCGCTTCCCATTTGCTCTCTTCGTAAACATTTACAAAGTCGCCACGAGGGTGGTTCGCTTCAAAAACTCTCTCGCCCTGAATCAGGCCACAAACATAGGCTGTGCTTATCAAATGAACTCGAAGAGGTTTTTTATCAACAAGTCTCTTGAGCGTCTGTGTGCTGCCTATATTTGTTCTGAGCGGTTCTCCGGTTTCATCCATGTGAAGTCTGGTTGAAGCCGCGCTGTGAATAAGGGTGTCAACGTCGTCAATTCCATCATACAGTTTCTTCCACTGTTCCCACTGATCATCAGCCTCTAATAAACCACCTTTGAACCACTTGAGACTGTCAGCGCTACGTGGAAGCCCAATGCTTGACAGAAAACGTATGGTATCCAGTTTCCTGGACTCACTTCTGTAATGAGCCCAAACCACATGACCCCTCTCCAACAATTCCGCCATAAGGTATTCACCGAGAAAACCTGTTCCTCCAGTCAGCAGAACTGTCATTTTTTCCGACATGAAACCTCCAGAAAGGCAAAAACACTGATGAAGCCTAGCGTATTAACGAGCCGGGATGGCGCAAACTTATCCGCACAAATTTTGTTTAAACAAACTATATTATACGATTTTAATAATGATAACCAGATCATTTTTTTGAATAGTTGAACGCTTTGCCGTTATTAGTTAAGAAATACAACAAGATGAAAACTGTCAGGAAACATTTTTTGTGCATAGTTGTATGAACTATGCTATATTATGAGATTAAACTAAAATTACACAGGAATGCCAAATGTTTCCCAAATCCCGTAGCGTATCGCTGACCTTCGTATGGCGAGCAAAAGAAATTATCTCCGCGGTGATAGAGCAAGCAAGAAACAATGGAGTGAGGGCGCTGTTTGATTTGAGTTCAGACCCATTGGGAAAGGCTGCGGAACAGTTGCTAATGGCGGACGCTGCCGCTGATTGCGCTGATGTGAAATTAAGTTCATCACATTTTGCCGGCAATTCAGTCGAAGAGTTTATTTCAGAAACGGGACTCAAAAGGGTGTGGGTGGAAATAGACCCGTTATCGGATGAAGGTGACGCTGAAAAAACTCTCAAACGAATTTCAGAAATCGGCAGTTCACTTACTGTGATTCCGATATTAAGCGACCCCAAGTTGATTTCAAGTGTTTTAAAAAATTATCCGGATATAGGGGCTATCGGTCTGAAGGGCGCTGAGTCATCAGGTTTTGTTGGGTCCGAATCAGCGTTCAACCTTTTTGCTACGACGTGTGGCATGCTATGCAAGATGGATAATCCAGTAGATCTTTACATTTGGGGATCAGTGGCTCGTCCGGAACTGGCTGCCTCTTTTTTGTCGGCAGGGGCCAAAGGAATAGTATTCGAGAGCCTCCATTGGGCTACTGACCTTGTCGATGCCTCTCCCGAGGTAAAACAGAAAATTTCAGGGATAAAATTAGACCACTCCGATCTTGTAGGCGGAAATCTGGGCGTTTTCTGCCGCTTGTACAACAAGGGCAATTCGAGAGCGGTCAAAGAATTGAAGGCTTTTACAGGTTCACTATGTGGCTCTGAAATTGGAACTGTCGAAAGAAGCTCATTTATCCAGAGAATCCAGGGGCAGGCGCTACACGCTCTGGACAGTGATTTTGGCAGGGATGATGTGATACCTCTGGGGGTAGAAGCGTCTTTTGGCGGTCAGTTTGCGAGCGAATACGGATTGGACACTGAAAAGGCCATCGGCTCTTTCGCAAAAAAAGTCAGCCAATATCTGGACAGGGCTCCAACTCTTTCGAACAAATTTGTTGATAGCGCTGTGGCAGCAGAGATGGGAACCATTTATCCCTTCATACAGGGGGCGATGTCGTGGATCACAGATGTGCCTGAGTTTGCCCTGAAAGTGGCTGAGGCCGGAGCAATGCCCACCATAGCTTTGGGGCTTATGAATGGAGACATACTCCGGCAAAAGCTGGGATCCCTGGCAACGGTGATGAATAACAAACCATTCGCTGTAAATGTCATCACTTTGATGGAAAATCCTCATCGGGATGAACAGGTTAAATGGATAGAATCAGTGCGTCCCCGATTTGCAGTGATCGCCGCTGGTGAACCCTCTCACGCCGCACAGTTCAAGAACAAGGGCATTGAACCCATTTACATAGCTCCGAATGAGGATCTACTCAAACTGGCGCTGGATTTGGGTGTTGAATTTATAATACTTGAAGGGGCCGAGTCTGGTGGGCACGTCGGCATTCACTCGACCATGACCCTGGCGCAAATGTGGTTGAGTTTCAAAGACAGGAACCCAGGGTTAGCTCAGAGGGCAAAAATTGTGCTCGCCGGAGGCATATTCAATCGTTTGACGGCTTTCATGGCGGCCATGGTAGGCGCAGACGCCATACAGATGGGGACCGTTTACCTCACTTGCCGGGAGATAATCCAGACGGGGGCGCTATCTGAGGTTTATCAGAAGGTCGTCCTGGATTCAGAGCCCGGTTCTACGGTGGTTACAGGTGAAGGCATAGGTCTCAGGGTTCGATCGGTTAAGACGTCACGTATAGAAGAAATATGTGATTTGGAGCGTGACTATTCTGCAGGTAATCGTGACGAAGGGGCATTCAGGAGGGAAATAGAGGCATTGAGCGCCGGAAGTCTTTTTGTGGCGGCCAAATCTATGAGCAGTCCAGGAGGATCACCTCTCAGTGATGAAGAAGCCCTCGACAGGGGGCAGTTCATGTGTGGCGCCTGCGCTGGGGCCATCGAGGAGCCCCGGTCACTACAAGATATTCACCTCGACCTGGCACATGGGTCGCCAAATGAAAAATTCCCAGGTAAAGCTGTCTTGGAGGGCTCTGAGGATGTGGAGTATGACCAGCCAGGAAAGAGGATGACGTCCCTATCCGGGAGCAAGGTTTGTGCTCGGGTGGCCAAAGACTATACGGATCGCGAGCGTATCGCCGTTACAGGCATGAGCGTTGTTAATTCCTTGGGCAATTCACCTCAAGAAATATGGGACGCTACAGTCGGGCTTAGATGTGGAATCACAGAGGTTCCTCTGGAAAAATGGGACCACAGCGAATTTTATAATCCCAGACCCAGAGTTTCCGAAAAAACATACTGTAAATTCGGGGCCTTCCAGAATCTTGAAGTGTCAAGAAAAGAACTTGGCATACCTCCCCAGGACTTCAAGACCATGGCTTCGGCAATGAAGGTCACCATGTGGCTTGCCCAGAAGGCCATTGAAGAATCAGGAATTGCAGAGTCAGATATTCCAAAAGAAAGAATAAGTGTGATGATCTCCCAGAATGCGGGGGAGGCTGCATCGACACTTGAAGAGATGATAATTCGCGCCTCTATCAACAAGGTGATGCGTGACATCAAGCGTGCCGTTCAACTAAGCCCCGAACAGGAGGAGGCGATTGCCAGAGAGATCACCTCCGGAAGGCTTGCCGTTGATGACACCACTCTGCTGGGACGGCTAAACTGCTCTGCTGGAGGTTTTATTTGTAATAAATACGGTTTCATGGGGCCAAGTTTTTCCGTTTCCGCCGCCTGCGCCACCTCTCTTGTGGCTCTTTACAGCGCTTTTCAACTGATTCGGAACGGGATTATAGACGCAGCGGTAATTGGCGGAGCCGAAGAATTACTGACTCCGATGCATTTTCTGGAATTTTCGGCCCTTGGAGCTTTGGCGGGGTTGTCGGGAGTCGAACGCCAGGCTTTCGAGGCCAGCCGTCCTTTTGAAAATGACCGCGACGGCATGGTTTTGGGTGAGGGTGGCGGAATGATCGTGATAGAGCGGGAGTCGGTGGCGATTCAACGTGGGGCCAGGATTCACGGCTTTATCACGGGTATGGGGGCAGGCAACAACAACCGTGGCATGGTCGAGTCATCACGAATTACTCAGATTCCAGCTATCAAGGCGTCCTTCGAGAGCGCCGGATACGGACCTGAAACAGTTCAACTGGTCGAATGTCACGCCACCAGCACCAAACAGGGAGACATAGAAGAAGTCCAGGCCTTAAATGCCGTGTTCGGATTGACAAAAACAACATGGCTGGCCTCTTTCAAGTCGCAGATTGGTCACACTCTGGGGGCGTCCGGAGTGAACAGCCTGATCAGGGGAATAATGGCCATGAACCATGGCTTGATTCCTCCAACTCTAAACTACGTGAAGCCGGATGCTGAAATGGAATTAGACAATTCTTGTTTTAAGATAGCTTCAGAGCCCGAGCCTTGGCCGGATACTGACGGTAATCCCAGACGTTTTGAGGTGAATGCGTTTGGGTTTGGGGGCTCAAATTATGTCGTTCAACTTGAACAGAATGTTCAACAGCAGGCACAGGACCTCAAAGCACGGGTATTTGGACCGCCAACCAATTCCACACAAAACGTCGATATTCCTGAGGTCAAAGGGGTGGTAGCCTACAAGACGGACATCGCCGG
>CAZVOU010000212.1:0-1675 GCA_964628605.1 uncultured Syntrophaceae bacterium | reverse complement strand
TACTTGATCCTTCCAAAACGATGACTATCCCCGGAACTACTTTCATGATTTTTCAGTGCATGTTCGCAATAATCACCCCTGCCCTGATATCCGGAGCTTTCGCTGAAAGGATGAAATTCAGTTCCTTTGCGCTGTTCATGTTTTTATGGATTACCATAGTGTATTGTCCGGTAGCTCACTGGGTTTGGGGTCCTGGAGGATGGCTTAGCGGAATGGGCGCTCTGGACTTTGCAGGCGGGACAGTGGTTCATATCAACGCTGGTGTCGCGGCTCTGGCATGCGTGTTCGTGATAGGAAACAGAAAAGGCTATGGATCCACAGCGATGATACCGCATAACCTCACACTTACTCTGTTGGGCGCTGGACTGCTATGGTTCGGCTGGTTCGGATTCAACGCCGGTAGCGCGCTATCCGCCAGCGAAGGAGCGGCAATGGCTTTCGTTGTGACACATATGGCCACAGCCGCCGCTGCTTTGAGCTGGATCACCATGGAATGGATCATTAAAGGCAAGCCGACTACTCTGGGTATCGCCTCGGGCGCAGTGGCCGGTCTGGTTGCCATCACACCGGCCGCCGGTTTTGTCGGCCCCATATCATCAGTCATTATAGGTCTTGGCGCTGGAGCATTGTGTTACTTCGCAGTCCTGGCGAAACACTCTTTCGGCTACGATGACGCCCTGGACGTGGTCGGCGTTCATTGTGTAGGCGGAATATGGGGCGCTATTGCCACCGGACTGTTCGCGTCCAAAGCCATCAACGCCGCCGGCAGTGACGGGCTTTTCTTCGGAAATCCAGGCCAGTTATGGACACAGATTGTGGCGGTGCTGGTGACCATGGTCTACTCTTTCATAGCCACCCTGATCATCCTCTATATTATCAAGGCTATCATGGGTGTACGTGTTTCGGAAGAGGATGAGTTCGTCGGCTGCGACACATCAGAACACGGAGAAACAGCTTATAACATCTGATGACTAAATCCCGAAGAGAGGATTTCAGATACCCTTCATGAAACTTACTTCAAACGTGATCAGTAATATGACTATTACTCAGAGGTGTTGCTTATGAAAAAATTAGAGGTGATAATAAAACCTTTCAAACTTGATGACGTTAAAGAGGCGCTTCATTCCATCGGAGTTCAGGGGATGACAATATCGGAGGTCAAAGGGTTTGGACGTCAAAAGGGACACAAAGAAATTTATCGAGGCGCAGAGTACCAGGTTGATTTCCTGCCCAAAATAAAAATGGAAATGGTCATTCCGGCAGAAACCGCTGAACGTGTGATAGAAAAGATTATAGCCGCAGCCAGAACAGGAAGCATAGGAGACGGCAAAATATTTGTTACATCCATCGATACGGCAGTGAGAATAAGGACAGGCGAGAAAAACGCAGATGCGCTCTAAGGTTTAACAGAAGTGGATGGGTAATTGAGAGAGTAATCTGGTCTTTACATTCGGAGTTCGGACTTACCGAACTCCCAAAACCACAAAACAAGCTCAGCGGAAATTGTGGATTCCTGATTTAACAAAGATGAACATTCAACCGGCGCACTTGCTACAAAAATGTCGGATATTCATAAAAAAAATACTAAAATGTCGGACAGTTTCCGGCTTTTTTATTATGCTAAGCAACTTTGAAGTGACTTTATGTCGTATAATCTGATAGTTATCTAACCAAA
>CAZVOU010000211.1:0-14379 GCA_964628605.1 uncultured Syntrophaceae bacterium | reverse complement strand
AGATCCGAAGGCGTTCGACTAATTGGAAACATTTTTTGCCGTTGACTTCGTACTCAAGGGGATAGACTCTGGTATAGTCAGCCAAAGGTAAGTCTATGACTGGATATCTGAAATGAACTGGGCTGTTCTTGTTTCCGACCAGTATTCATTCCTTGGGTTAAAACTCACGAAACCTACATGGCCACCATGCCGTGGGCTCTCCAGATGTAACCATTTGTGCGCAGAGGCTATTTCAAAGGGATAACACTCAGGCGCCAGGAATGGATCATCAGCTGAACTCAGCAAAAGTGTAGGCAGGCTGATATTGCGAAGGAACTGAACGGACGAAGATCTGCGGTAATAGTCATCAGCATTTTGAAAGCCATGAAGGGGAGCGGTAAATTCTTCATCAAATTGTTTAAGGGTTTTCACTGAATCAAGACGGGAAACGTCCATGACACCAGGATACAGACTAGTTTTGTTTATGATTTTGGCCCGAAGCATCCTTCGGAAACGTATTGAATATCCCCTGTTGGCAAACTGCTCCAACCTGACCGAGCAAGCCTTGAGATCACAGGGAACCGAGATAGCCACCGCCGCCCTAATTCTGGGGTCAGTAGAGGTTCCGGATTCACCTAGACTTTTTAAAACTACATTTCCACCAAGGCTGAATCCTACAAGGGCAAGTTCGTCGTAATTGCCGTTTGACAGAGCATGTTTTACAACCAAAGCCAGATCCTCGGTCTCTCCACTATGATACATGCGAGGCTGACGGTTAGGCTCCTGACTGCAGCCTCTGAAGTTGAGAGCGAGGGCGTCCCAGTTTCTGGCATTCAGGGCCTTTGCCATTCCTTTGATGTAGGAACGATTTGAGTCTCCCTCCATACCATGAAGAATTATCACGAGCCTTCTGGAATTCACCCGGGACCAGTCAAGATCAAGAAAATCATCATCCGGAGTGATAAGACGCTCTCTCTCATAATTTACGCCTTCCACCTTTCTGAAGATGGATGGGTAAACAGTCTGAAGATGAGCATTGCTGAAAAAAAGAGGTGGCTGGTATCCCGAATTTTCTATAATTGGCATTGCTTTCCCGTGAGTGAACTATCTGAATATCATTCCTTGATCAATTTACCTAAATTGGCAAAAGGCTTGTATTCGTAATTTGGATCGTTGTCGCGGTCAACAGGAGACTCAACCTCAGGGGAATCCCGTAAATTCTGAAAATGTTCACGATCATGGCAGGCGGCGCAAAGCAGTTCCCAATTGCTTCCATCCGCCGGATTATTGTCGTGATTGTGATCCTTGTGATGGACAGTAAGCTCTTTCAGTGACTTTCCAGCAAACTCACGTCCGCATCTACCGCAAACCAGGGGAAAGAGCTTGAGAGCCTTTTCACGATAAGTGTTTTCCCTGCTTTCCTGAAGTCGTCTGGCTTCTGAGACAATCTGCCCGACATTACCGGTAGCCGGCTTTTTTCTTTTCGGGAACCTCACAATGACTGAACCTCACGATGATATGTTTGTACTGCCCATGCTGATTAGCCTATCACAATAATGGACGTTTCTTCGCCAGCAGAGATTCGAGTGTTTGACGTTGTGAGAAGTATAGTTCTTCGTTGAACAGAGGGGGGCACTGTTCGAGTTCCACTAATCCGGACGCCAGTTTGATGGCGAAGTTGTAACACGTGTTCTCTCCACAGACTTTACAATTGGTCTTAGGCATCAGCTTGAACAACTCAAGTGGTTGCCTTTTTTCGTGAGTGGTTGTGTCCGGTTGAATCTCAAATCGTCGTTCCCAAATGTCATTAACAAGCTTTACCAGCTCATCAATTATTTGTTTGGCCTGATCACGGCTTTCAAGGTGATCTGCCGCTATTTTGCCCGACCAGAAGCCTACCTTGTGACTGTCTTTTCTCCATGAAAAGGCAGGTCCATCCGTGAAATACGTGCCACTTTTCAACTCTGCATTAAGGTAAGGTAGCGCATCGCTAATATCGACGTCCAGATGTGCAATGGCCTCATATTCAAAGACCTGGTCGCTGTGGTCAGCTACCTCAATTTTGAGATCGTATTTTTCAATCAACATGGGCTGTGAAAGGACTCCTTCGCTCTGCAAATCTGTAAAATCAGTGAGATTTTACACCTATTCGAAAGGCCGCGGCGGCCACCAACAACATGATGGCTATTATAGCAAATGGTATCCTGTAATCAACTCCACTTCCAACAATACCTATCAGAAAACCTGCCAGAAGAGGCCCCGATGCGTGTCCCACATCGAAAATAGTGCCGAACGTGCCCATTGCAGAGCCAAGATTGTCCTCTTTGCAAAAGTCTGAAACCAGAGCGGCTGCCGATGATGTAACAATTGCTTCTCCTAAACCGAAAATGCCGGCCAGAAGTAGCAACACGTTCAAATCTTTGAACCAGGGAATCAGCACAAATGGGGCTGCGCATACGAACATACCCCAGAAAAGTAGCCTACCCCTGCCATGTCTGTCGGACATCCTTCCCATTAAGGGTTTGGAGATTATCGTTGTGGCAATCTGAACACCCCACAGCAGACCGGCCTCAAACGCGCTGAAGCCGCAGACAAAAACGGAATATATAGGTAAAAAGGCCTCAAGCGCCCCAACTGAGAGGTTTTGAACCCCTTCCATATTACTTGTCAATAATACGCGTCGGTCCAGTAATATCTCTTTGACTCCAGTCCTGAACTGCTTTAAGACCGCGCTGACTGTCCTTCCATTACTGGTCTGTGTGTTCTCCCAATTGCCACGCATGATCCATAGAGCAATGATCAAAGAGGACATCCCGAGAGCTGCCACTATCCCGTAGATGATGTGAAAGTGCAGGAGAGTGGGAGGATGGTCTCCGGCGAGCTGGGTCAAGAGAAAACCTCCCAGAGGAGCCCCTATTAGGTTTCCAATTATGGTTACGGATGAGAACCATGATAACATCTCGGCCTTTTTGTTTCCTGCTACCTCTATCACGACCGCCATGACAACCGGGCCATATATGGCCGTAGCGAATCCGTGAAAAAATCTCACCACAACCAATGCCTCGTATGAATTCACAAACACATAGGTAAAAGGGACTGCTGCAAAAAAGCCCAGGCCTATGAAGAGAGTCCTGGTCCTCCCGATAACATCCGACAAAACACCCGCCGGCATCTTGAAAAAAATACCTGTGACAGTTGAAATGGCCACTGCCAAACCGATGGCCTCCGGACCAACACCGAATGAGGCTGCAAAAAGCGCCAGAACAGGAGTCCTTGCCAAGCCGTAAGAGGCTCTGGCCAAAAAACCCACGGCGCATAGCCCCGTGAATTTGCTCAACTCATTTTCATTTGACACGCTCGTGGTTTTCATGCCGCGCCTCCATGACTCATCCTTGGTTGATCATGCTTCACCACCGGTGACGCTTGCGACAAGATTGGCACGGATGTTCTGGAGAAACTCCTGAAGCCGCCCTTTGTCATAGTTGTCCAACATCATCTGCGAGCATTCCTTATGCCACAGAATCAGGCTCTGCGAAAATATTCGTAGAGGTCGTTGAAAAAGTTTGCGCCTCTCTCAATCCTCAAGTCGTCTGACTTTACTCTGGCCACCATCCCATCAATAAGAGCCAGTACTCCAGGGCTTTCGAGTTGACGGTAAGGAGTCACTTTCAGATCTAGATCATGGATGATCTTTGCCAGTTCTGTGATCGCCTTGTCATTGATTGAGAAACGCTCTGCCAGAACTTCGAAGGTGCATTTGTCTCCCTCGTGGGTAAATTCACCATTGAACATGTCAAATCTGATTTCATTTTCCCTCGGGCGATAGGTTCGCTCTGTGACAAATCTGAACGATGCCCTGGGATCTATGAAGCGTTTAATCAACCATGCGCTCGCCATGCGATCGATGTAAACGCCCTTGCGGGTAACCCAGGTTCGTTCTTGAAAACTCTTTGCATCGTAGCTGTCCAGTTTGTGATGCTCTGCCTTCGAAGCAAGCCGCCTCTCAGTCACAAGTTCCTCAATTTTGTCCAGCAGCTTCAATGATTCATCAGCGCCCGGCGCGCCAAAAAAGTCTATTCCGGATACTGTCAGATACCTTTTCTTCAATCGGGCTAGAGCGCCTTCCATGCTTGAGATGTCTTCATGTGTGACTGATTTGATTGAAGAGGCAGAATCAAGAGTTTCCCGAGCGTCATTGATGATTTGAACATAATCAGATTCTCTTGCCCTTTGAAACAGTTGTTCCACCTGTTCGTCCTTGAGTCCCTCTATAAAAGTAGCGGCGCAAACAGACGCTTCAGCCCCCGACTCAATGATTTCTCGCAAAACCCATTGAAAATCTTCGAGAGTCTGTTCATTTCTCGGGATTACGTACACTGAATTTTTAATTGCCACGGCTCCCAGGCTCTGCAATCTTCTCCATATTTTCACTCGCAGGTATCCAGGTTTTGGTGGTATCTGGTGGATCAGGAGCAGCCATTTGCCCTCGACATGGTCAGTCATCAAAAGCCTCCATATAACACTTGAAACTAATATGATACAGATGTATCTTATTGTCAAGGCAAGGCAGTTCATACAACTGGGTTATTTTGTGAGAAAAATGGAAACTTTGGAAATCAAGTCGGAAGATACTGAGTGTGATAGGACGCCCTCAGGGCCAATCAGTTTACGTGACGCCATATGGGTGTGGGTTAAGGTGGCCCTCAACAGTTTTGGTGGCCCGGCCGGTCAGATATCGGTCATGCATAGATACCTGGTTGAGGAGAAAAAGTGGATAAGTGAAAGCCGTTTCCTTCACGCGCTCAACTATTGCATGTTATTGCCGGGCCCAGAGGCGCAACAGCTTGCCACCTACATTGGATGGCTTTTGCACAGGACTCTAGGGGGGATAATTGCCGGCACACTTTTCGTAATTCCGGGTTTTTTGTTCATGTTGTTCCTGAGTATCCTGTATGCGGGATATCACGACTTTAGCCTAGTGCAATGGATGTTTTTTGGTCTTAAGCCGGCGGTTCTGGCGATTGTCATGGAGGCGGCGCTCCGAATTGGCAAGCGAGCCCTAAAAAACAGAACTATGGTCATTTTTGCAGCATTGGCGTTTATAGCAATTTTTCTGTATGACGTGCCGTTTCCCTTAATCATATTGTCTGCAGCCGGCCTGGGTTTTTTGGGCCAGACACTTATGCCTCAGGCCTTCGCTATGAAGCAGGCGACAATGGACATGAAAGCTGACTGCGATGGACCGGCTGTGGATGTGATGCTCGAATCGGGCGCCGCATTCCATGTCCAGCCTTCTCTGTCCGGATCACTAAGGGTTTTGCTGGTATGGTCATGTCTTTGGTTTGCCCCGATACTTTTGATATATTACTGCTTGGGTTCACAAAGTGTCTTCTTCCAGCAGGGTGTTTTTTTTAGCAAAACGGCGGTTGTCACGTTCGGCGGGGCATACGCGGTTCTTGCTTATGTAGCTCAACAGGCAGTGGAATCCTATGGCTGGCTAAAACCGGGTGAGATGCTGGATGGGTTGGGTTTGGCCGAGACTACGCCAGGGCCTCTCATCCTGGTGCTTCAATTCGTCGGTTTTTTGGGAGCATACCGTAACCCCGGCGTCGTCGATCCAATGGTTGCTGGAATCCTGGCCTCGATGCTCACGGTATGGGTAACCTTTGTCCCCTGTTTCCTGTGGATCTTTCTAGGGGCGCCCTACATAGAGAAACTGCGTGGGAACAAGGCGCTTGGCACTGTGATGTCCTCTATTACTGCGGCGGTGGTTGGCGTAGTGCTAAATTTGGCTGTCTGGTTCGGCCTCAACACTATTTTTGGCTCTCTTCGGAGTGTTAGTATTCTAGGAGCCAGTTTACAGATTCCCGTGGTGGAAACCATCAATTGGCCGTCTCTTCTCATAACCATTGCAGCCATGATGGCTCTGTTCAAGTTCAGGATAGGGATGATTTATACGATTGCAGGATGCGCCTTATCAGGCGTGATCTATCACTTGCTCAAGACAGTTGTGATGTAGAGCGCTCAACAGCATTGTATCATGCGTTACCGTATTATTATAGCTGAAATGTTGTCATGACCACCCCTTGAGTTGGCCAAATCCACCAAGTCGTTGCAGGCCGCTTCAAGAGATCGCGATTCGAGTATAATTTCACAGATGATGTTTTCTTCCACCATGTCTGTTAGCCCGTCAGAACAGAGCAGAAGAAAATCCCCATCCGCCAGTTTGAATCTGGCAATTCTAGGCTCAAATTCGTCATTTATGCCCAACGCCATATAAAGTCCGTGTCGGGCAGGGTGGTTTCTGGCTTCTTCAGCAGAAATCAACCCATGTTTGATCCACTCTGTTAAAAAAGTGTGATCTTCTGTCAACAATTCGATGCCGTTTGGGCAGATACTATAAGCCCGGCTATCTCCGACGTGCCCGATCACGAATGATGAGCCACCTTCATTTAGCGCAACCACCAGCGTAGTTCCCATTTCATCCCAGGCGGAATTCTGACGAGATGCTTCTAATATAGCGTTATGAGCCTCCAGAAAGGTTTGATTCAATAGGTCTGCGGTTTTTGTTTCGAGGCCTGCGCTACTTTTGATGAACTCACGCAATGTGTTTACAGCTATCTGGCTGGCAACTTCCCCAGCATTATGTCCTCCCATACCATCAGCCACAGCAAACAATCCCAGGTCAGGCTGGACCAAAACAGCATCCTGATTGATCTTCCTCTTCAGACCGATGTCAGTTCTGAATGACACCTGCAAACGATTACTACTTAATGTCAACGACATGGCTTACCTGCAATGGAGATTATGGGGCGACCTTCGAAAGTTAGTGGAATCAGATCATTTTGCCTTGACAAGAGACGCAGCGCTATCTCTATCTGCGTAATCAAGAGCCTGTAAATTATTCGCGACTCAGGACAGTTTCAGTTCGACGCCCTTGTTCTTCAATTTGTCACAGAATTCTTCGATGAGCTGTTGAACTCCTGACTCATCCTCGCCATTGTAACATATCTGTAAACTCTTTCTTTTTCTGCCTGCATCCAGACCCGCATCAGGTAGGTCATAATGCTCTCTGCTCATCAAATCAAGTTCCGTGAGAACTTCAGATATGTTTTGAAATCTCCAATCAGGGTTCTTTTCCGTGGATTTTCTTATAAAACTGGAAAAACGTTCAGGCAATTCAGGATTTAACTCTCGAGGGTCTGGAGTATTCTTGGTCATGTGGTATTCGAGAACCTGACAGATGTCATCCGGATATGGTCTCACCCCGGTGGCCATTTCGTAGGCAGTTATTCCAAGAGAGTAAATGTCCGTTCTTGCGTCTACCGGATCTCCCTCGATTTGTTCCGGCGCCATATAATGGGGGCTTCCCGGCATGTCATCAGAACAACCGCCTATAGGGGTCGCCAATCCAAAATCGACAATTTTGGCTTTGTCTCCATCCTGTATGAAGATGTTTCCTGGCTTTACATCCTGATGTACGACTCCATGATGATGAGCATATTGAAGGCCTTTGCAGACTTGAGCCACAAGTCTTGTGATTCTTTCGAGTGTTAATCTGTGCCCCGAGTCTATGATGTCCCTTAGTGTAATTCCCGAAAGATACTCCATGATTATGAACACTGTCCTGTAACTTTGTTCTATATCATAAACCCGCACGATGTTATCGTGGTTCAGTGCAGCAATTGTCTTTGCCTCTTTCTGAAATGTTTCAAAAAAATCCGAGTCCAGCGCCATGCTGTGCTTGAGCATCTTGACCGCCACGGGCAAGTTAAGGACAGAATGAAACCCCTTGTAGACGATGCTCCATCCACCTTCCGCCAGGACATCGGTGATTCTGTACCGTCCGATGTTCTTTTCTGCCGTGATCTTGCGGCTGCACAGCCTTTCTGTAGCCAGGTCAGTCAAAAATTCAGTAAGTTCAGCGCAGGACTGCGCTATCTGTTCCAATCTTTCTTTCTCTAAAGACCAGACGACCACTTCTGTGAGCGTGTCCACATTGGCGCTTCTGCAATCACCAGTAATTACGGCTAGTTCGCCGAACACATCTCCGGGCTTAAGATGGCCGACAACATGCAAGTCCCTGTTCTTTTCAAGATTTACCTCACACGATCCATGCTGCAGTATGAAAAGGCGATCACCTTCACCACCCTGCGATATGATTCTGTGTCCAGCGGGAAAAGTCATCCGATTGAGCGTAGACAGCAGACTCCTTTTCAATCGCTCCGGAGTCACCCTAACCAAGCCGGTTCGCATCAGGAAATGAATGTCTGGATCCGACATTTTTGCGTCCGGTGGATCAGCGGCAGAGGCATCACCCGAATGTAATTTAATTGAAGGCACACCTATAGAAGGAGACGACTGCCGACAATAATTGGGGCTGTATGAAATATTTCCGGTTAAGCTCGACAATCGATCGTCGTTATGTTTCAAGGTTTGGCGCTTTAACCGACGTTGTATTGTTGACTGACCTGCCATGAGACTTCCTTTCATGTGTGTCGGAAAACAATTTGAACAACCTAAAGTCATACTGAAAGAGTTGTGAGATGTCTGTGATGGGGACTACCTCTAAAAGAGGACGGGACCAGTTAATCAAAAAAAGCGCTAATGCTATCCGATTCCCAAGTCATAGTCAGCCAAAAAGACCGATTACAGATTCTGGAGCAAAATCAGAGATCATTTTGGGCCCGAAAAGCTTCCTGTACTTCATCTAATAATATCGGCAGACGAATGGCATTGACTTAAGTCAAGCAGAGAAAAATATCAGCAAGGAGCCTGAAAGAATGTTAAATGTTGCCTGAGTAATCTGACAAACAAATCAAACAAGTTTCATGCTTTTATTGTTTATGTTTAATCTCTGATATCATTGATATTATTTTTTAAGTGTCTGAGTTGGCCCAATATTTTGTGGAACCGGAATTTGGTAGAGTTGTCTAAACTTAGGAATATCATTATGTTGGGCATCATTCAAAACAAAAAAAGTCTGTTTTAATTTTAATAAATAATAGCCGTGTGATAAGTCAAATTGCTTTACTCACATTCGTGTTTATGTATTAACACTTTAATACTGTGTAATATATATGTGAGACGGTGTTTGATTTAGCCTCTTGCGGCCTGTAATAACCGATCCAGATTCTTGGAAACAAGGAGGGAAGTTAGAACTTCAGACTTGTTAGTTAGCCAGGAGGAAGGCGCTATGTCTTGTAAAATAGTAATTTTCACCGATTTGGATTCCACTCTCCTAGACAAAAAATCGTATTCGTTGCAACCGGCTTTGGAGGCTCTGAGTCTGCTCAGAAAAATGGGAGCCTCCTTAGTCATGGTATCGAGCAAAACATGCGCCGAAATGAAGCATTATCATCAAGAAATTGGATTTGATGACCCGTTTGTGATTGAAAACGGAGGGGCAATAATGTTTGGCTCCTCTTCGATTCTGGACGGTTTCTGGGCAGACTCGACCAGGATTTGGTCTGATGGAAACGGATATAAGTTCAAGTACATACCCCTTGGTATGCCCTATGTTCAGTTGGTCCAGGAGCTTGAGGCAATCTCCAGGGTAGCTCAGCTCAGGACACGTGGTTTTTATCGCATGACCCCACGGGAAGTTTCCGGATTAACCGGTCTGTCTGTGGAGGATGCTGTATTAGCCTGCAGAAGGGATTTTGATGAACCATTCCTGGTTCACGGCAGAGATCAGGATGTTTACCGGTTGGAAAGAGTAGCTCAGCGTTGTGGATTGAAGATTGAACGGGGAGGACGCTTTTGGCATCTGTTTGGGCATGAGGGCAAAGGCCACGCTGTTTCCATTTTGAAGGAAATGTTTAAGACTCATTTTAGGGAGATATTCTGTATCGGTTTGGGTGATAGCCAGAATGATATTTCGTTCCTGAGACTTATGAACCTTAGCATTTTATTTGGGCAACCATTTGATGAAACACTTGAGATGCCTAACGGCGGCGAATTGTGGCGTTTGAAAGCCCAGGGGCCAGAAGCCTGGAACTCGTGCATTCTCAAATTTTTCTCTTCGGAAAGGAGTTCCTATGAGCGATTTTCAGCAGACCGGATCTATTACAACTCTTCATCTTTTGGGTGAACATGATCAGTTTAAATTAGAGAAGCAAATCAAGGAAGCCTCAGAGCGTAGACCTATTGCGCTTGTCCTTCCATGTCTCGTTTCTGAAATGGATGGACCGGCTCTGAAAGTCATTGTTAGTGTGTTGGAGTCCATCGATTACCTCCATGAAATTGTGGTTACACTTGGGCCTGCTTCTTCTGAAGATTTTGTGAGAAGCTGCGAATTCTTCAAGCCCTTGGTTCGTAAAAATCGCAAGGTCAGGTTGATCTGGAACGACGGCGAACGTATATCATTGCTTCATAGCCAGATAGAAGAGGCCGGTTTGCCAACTGGAGCAGCAGGCAAGGGCAAGAGCGCATGGATGGCTTATGGATACATTGTCGCCAATAGAGAATCGTACATAATAGTTCTACACGATTGTGACATATTGTCTTACACTAGGATGCTCCTTAATCGTTTGGTTTTTCCAACAGTTATGCCGAGTTTTGACTATGAGTTTTGCAAAGGTTATTACAGTAGAGTAGCTGATAGAATGCATGGAAGAGCGACCCGCCTTCTGGTTGCGCCTCTGTTGAAAGCGTTGACAAAAATTTTGGGTCCTATTCCATTGCTCGAATATTTTTCGTCCTTCAGATACCCATTGGCTGGAGAATTTTCCATGATATCGGACTTGGCGAGAGTCAACCGCATACCATCTGACTGGGGACTTGAGGTAGGGGTTTTGTCTGAAGTCTTCAGAAACTGCTCTTTGAACAGGGTCTGTCAGGTCGAGCTATGTCAGAATTATGACCACAAGCATCAGTACCTATCTGCTGATGATCCTGCAAAAGGTCTTAACAAAATGGCCATAGACGTATGCTCGACCATATTCAGAGTATTGTGTTCTTCTGGAGTCATTTTGGGATCAGGCTTTTTCAAGACATTGCGGGCCACTTATTTGAAAGAGGCCCAGGACATGATGAATATGTATCACGCCGATGCTGCCATCAACGGATTGGACTATGACCGTCATTCCGAGGCTACTGCGTTTGAGACGTTCGCTCAGGCAATACGGATTGCGGGAAATCTGATCAACATCGATCCCCTCGGGGTTCCTCTAATACCTAACTGGAACAGGGTGTTCTCGGCAATCCCTGATTTTGGGAAAAAGCTGGTGCAGGCAGTGGACGAGGATAGCAGGAGCCTTTTTTGCTGATTTGGAACATTTGTTGGGAGAAAATTGATGAAGTATGTCAGTTCGTTAAGACCCTTGATGGTCAGTCGATTGGAGGAACTCGAAAAGGCTGACATTGTAGTTGGCATTCCATGTTTCAACAACGACAGAACAATATCTCATGTTATCAGGATGGTCTCGGACGGTCTCAGTACTCATTATAAGGATTTGAGGTCCTTGTTGGTGATTTCAGACGGAGGATCGACGGACGACACAAGAGAGGTAGCCAAAAATACTTCATTAAAGCCATGGCAGGAAAAAATTGTGGGGATATACAGAGGAACGCCTGGTAAAGGAACTGCTCTTCGAATGATCCTCGAAGCGGCTCGAATCGTAAACGCCAGAGCGTGCATGGTGGTGGACTCCGATTTGCGCAGCATCACTAATCGGTGGGTAAAAATGCTTCTGGAACCTATTCTGGAAGATGATTTTGATTTTGTCGCTCCAATATACACTCGTTACAAGTATGACGGAACCATCACGAATAATATCGTGTACAACTTATGCCAGGCGGTTTATGGTCAGAAGATTCGTCAACCAATTGGAGGTGACTTTGCGTTTAGTCGAAAACTGCTAAACCATTACATTAGTCAAGATGTATGGGATACTGACGTGGCCCGTTTTGGGATAGACATCTGGTTGACAGTCCAGGCGATAATAAACGATTTCAAAATCTGTCAGGCTCATCTGGGTAGAAAGATACATGACGCCAAGGACCCCTCTCAACACTTGGGGCCAATGTTCAGGCAGGTAGTCTCCACTCTTTTTGCCTTGATGGAAGACACAGAAAACTATTGGAGAGACAAAAGCGGGGTAGTTCAAGTTCCTGTTTTTGGTTCAGGTAGCCCTGAGGAACCGGATCCAATAAAAGTGGACCTCTCAGGACTTGTAGGATCTTTCAAGGCAGGCTTCAGCAATTTTGGCGTTCTCTGGCAGCGAATTTTCTGTGAAGACTGTTTTGAGGCTATTGCTGTGGCCTCCAGAATGGAAGAGCAACGATTCCGACTGCCTACCGACACATGGGTCAGGATATTGTATGAAATAGCGGGCGCTTATCACAATTGGCCTTCTAATAGGCGCCGGCTTGTCGATCTCATGACACCACTGTATTACGGTCGAGTCGCTTCTTTTATCAACGAAACGTGTAACGTGAATTCATCGGAAGCTGAACAAATGGTTGAACAGCAGGCGATCTTTTTTGTGGAAGCCAAGGATTATCTTCTTACCTGCTGGGACAATCCTCACATCTGCAGTTCGACGTTGCTGAATGACGCTCAGTTACTTGATGGTGAATAACTGTTCCCGGTTTGACAATCAGGCGTGTCAAGGTTTTTCAACCAGGAACGTGGTCTGGAAATTCAGAGTGATTTCCCTGAGCCTGCCGTCAAGGATTTCGAGGACTCTTGATTTAATGTTTTCCGGAACCCCATAAAAAGCCTCAGCGATGCCTCCCGTTATGCAGGCCAGCGTGTCACTGTCACCCCCTAGTGAAATGGCGAGTCGAATCGCATGCTCAAAACTCTCTGATTCAAGAAAAGCGATGATAGCTTCCGGAACCGTCCTTTGGCATGATTCATTGAACTGATAAACGGGCCTGATCTCGTCGCATGAACGGTTCAGATCATATCCGTACGAATCAACGATATGCTTCCTGATTCCATTTTTGTCCATTCCTGTCCTGGCCAGAAAAATGGCTGCAGCTGTTGCGCAGGCGCCTTTTATACCCTCCGGATGGTTGTGTGTCAGAGCGGTGTAGGCGGCGGCCTTGTCAAGGACATCTTCAAGGGATTCGAACGCGAATCCCACTGGGCTTATTCTCATGGCGGCCCCGTTTCCCCAACTGTTGTAGGGAGCGTTATGGCTTGACTTGGCCCATTTGTGGAAGCTGCCGCCGTATCCGGCGTCAGGGTATCGGCGGTAATAGTTTTTCATTAACTCAGCGTAATCAATACCGGTCATAATGGATTCGGCCAAGGCTACTGTGAGGACTGTATCATCCGTGAAAAAACAGTCGGGACTGAAAAGTGGAAAGTCAGTGGATTTTATATTGTTCCATTCGTAAACTGAACCTATAATGTCTCCGGCGATGGCTCCTAACATGACTGTCCCCCTCTGTACTGGAGTTTTCAACTTACATTGTTTTCTAATACGACAGAAATTATTTCAAGGCAAATAGTCGATGAATTATGCATGATACGATTAGCTAACAATCCAAGTGAATAGACGGTAGAGACTGACCAGTTTACGATTTCCTGGAAATAATTTAAAACCTTTTTTTGACAAAGGAGATGTCATGCCCAGCCTTTTTGACGAGTTGACCATAAAGTCTGTCACGTTGCGCAACAGGATAGGGGTGTCCCCGATGTGCCAATACAGCTCAACTGACGGGCATGCTAATGATTGGCATCTGGTTCATCTGGGGGCCAGGGCGGTTGGGGGAGCGGGACTGATCATAGCCGAGGCTACAGCGGTAGCGCCTGAAGGCAGGATTTCCCCCCGATGCGGAGGTTTATGGGCAGACTCCCAGATTGAACCCCTAGCCATAATAACCCGATTTCTCAAAGAACATAATGCCGTTCCCGGCATCCAGATAGCTCACGCTGGTCGTAAGGGCAGCGCTGCACGGCCATGGGAAGGTGATCATCATTTAACCGAAGAAGAGGGTGGTTGGCAGACTTTAGGGCCTAGCCCTGTTGTCTTTGGGGAAAAGTTGTGGAAAGTTCCCAAAGAAATGTCCGTTGATGAAATTAAACAGGTTCAGGAGAATTTTGCTTCAGCGGCTATCAGGGCGGTTGAGTCGGGATACCAGTGGATTGAACTTCATGCCGCTCACGGTTATCTTTGCCACAATTTCTATTCACCACTTTCTAACAAGCGTACGGACCAATACGGTGGCGACTTCCTGAATCGCGTAAGGTTCACTGTCGAGACAGTTCAGGCAATCAGAAGGGTGTGGCCCGAAAAGTTCCCGTTCGCTGTTCGCCTTTCATCAACTGATTGGGTAGAGGGTGGTTGGACGCTGGAAGAAACGATCGAACTCGCAAAAATCCTTAAATCAGAGGGTGTGGATTTGATAGACTGTAGTTCAGGGTTCAATAGTCCGGATCATAAG
>CAZVOU010000210.1:0-20042 GCA_964628605.1 uncultured Syntrophaceae bacterium | reverse complement strand
GCAGAATACGGATAGCTTGGGAGGTTGTGCCTGAAGGCAAAATACCGACGGCGGGTAATCACGTTAGTTTGTTACCAAACTCTACGCCGGTAACATAAGCGTGTTTCGAACCGAGGCTCCTGGATCGAGACATTTTCTGGGTAACAATATCTGATGAGATATCGAGGAAAGCCTTAGACTAATCAGCGCGAATTTTGTCCGGGCCCTAACAAACCCTTTTTAGGGGTTGGAGGTCGCCGCGTCCTAGCCGATTAGTAGACGCTACGTTTGACTATGGTTTGGTCTTTGAACGAAACGAGTAACCAGAAGAGCGCAGAGCAAATAAACATGACCAAACCGCCAAGGGCAAACATGAAAGGCAGTCCTTTGAGGTCACCGACCAGGCCCCAGGCCAGAACCGACACATTGAGGCCTACCCCGAATGAACCTGTAAATAGGGCGACGACAATCCCTCTATTGGTTTCATCCGATTTATCGACCATCTTAGCCATCATAGCCGGATAAGACAGACCTTGGCATATACCAAAAAAGGCGCCCAAGAACACAGTTTGCACAAGAAGGGTGATCTGAGAAGTTAAAATTAGTAGAAAACCAAAAGAGACGAGACAAGAGAAGATGAGTTTGTCACGATCAATCCTATCCACCAGGCTGCCGAGAAATAATCGAACCAGAATAAGGCTTACGCCATAAGAGGAAAAGAACAGGCCGGCCTGTAGATGGAGATTCTTGGCCTGGAGGGGAAAGAAGGTGTTCATTGCAGCAAAGCCCGATCCAAATATAGCGGCAAGAGTCATCATACCGAGATGGCCGCCGTTAAACGCCGTTGGAAAAAACCCCGGCAGATCCGTGCGGTTGATTCGTGCTCTAGCCGAGTCCTTTATGAACAGTGCGAAAAAGGCTCCTAACATGCCAAAAGCCACAAGGAGATAAAAATAAGCCTCGAAGCCATGCCGTAACAAAACCTGCTCCGCTAAAAAAGGTCCAATGGCGACAGCTAACGAGCCTGAAATACCGTAAAGTCCTATACCCCTTCCTCTGAAATCCTTGGGCAAAAGATCTACGACGCTAGTGGCGCATCCGTTGAAACAAGCGGCGAAGGCGAGCCCCTGCAGCAGTCTCACAAGAATCATTAGTTCGGAATAGCGATCAAAAAGGAGGAAGCACGCGTTAGAAGCGCCTACAACGACAATGCCGGATAGAATAAAAATTTTTCGGCCGTATTTATCAATTAGCGGGGCGATAAAAGGTAACGAACCCAGAGAGGTTACTCCAAGTGAGCCAATGACAAGGCCGGCGTCTGCCGTGGCTCCGCCAAGATCAACGACAAAAAGAGGGAGAAAACACCAGGTCGAAACTACCAGAAACAGACAAAAATTTGTTGCGCATACAAACAAAAAAGGAGCGCTAAAAAGAATTTCGGACATTAAATAAAACTCCCACTAACCATATCCCAAGCAAATCAGCAGAAAGGTCTAAAGTTAATTACCAAAACAGCTGACATTAACCGATCGAAAATACACCAATTCGTTACTTTTAGACACCAGAAATTGGAAAGAGTTCTGATCAACAATAGAAAATACTTCAACTAAGCGAAAGTCAGTTGGTATCTTTCCACTGAAATCTTCTTGGCGTTCTACCAGGGCTTGACTGGTCGCCAGACGGGATAGGGGGTTGGGCGCCCGACACCCCTGTCGTGGGTTTTTCGAAACCGGGACTGATGACGGGAGAAGACGCAGGACTGGTTACAGGACTGCCTGATCCTGGGGTAATATCCTCTTCCAGAATCTTTGGTCGACCAAGTCCCTCTGCTTGTTTTTCGGAGGCAATATTGGACGAACAGCCAGAGAGAACAACCTGGAGAAGAATCAGGAGCAGCCAAATGAAACTTTTTGAAAACATGGTGAAAATCCCTCTAAGGTCCTAAAGCGCCTGGCGAATTTTTGGCAAGCGCAAGATCAATACAAGAGAAAAGTTGAGTCATCATCGTGGCCGACGGCCAGTTGATTCGGGTTTGTCGGTAAAAAGTTGAGTCACATATAAAATGCCGTCCTTGCAAACTAATGTGCCAAAACCCACGATAGTAAATCTGTCACTTAAAATGTTCACCCTGTGATTGGCGCTGTTCATCCATCCGTCAACAATCTTCCTGGCCAGGCCCCTGATGTCGGCGGTGTAGGTGTGATATGCAATATTTTCGGCTCCTGATTCGAGACCAATGCTTTTCATTCTCTCGGCAAATTTACGTCTGCCAACAGGAAACAATTCTGATTCGTGGGCGAGTCTATTGACTGCGCACATATCAGCGCTATGTTTCAGTGCAAGCTCACTCATTGAGGCTGAAAGAGCCAATGGTTTGAGACGTTTCTTTACACGCTCCTGGTTCGTCATCTCCAACAAACAGCTTTCAATGGTAAGATGCGCCTTGCCCTCCTTCGAATCAAGAGCAGTTTTTGCTGCATGAAAAGCCTGAGTGTTTTCTGCAGGAGGTTTTCCGGAGACGAAGTAGGCAGAGGTGCCGCGTTCATCCAGGATGGCTGAGCCGTCAGTCAACGCGACACAGCACAGTGTTAGACCTGAGACCACGGCCATAGTGGTCGCTGAACAAATGTGTCTTGATGAGGCAAAGAAATAAAATCTCGACATTAGGGACCATAATCCTTAGAGAACCATTAGGGACTGCCACGGCCCTACAAATCAAAATAAGGCGCCGAAAGATCGATTGACCCAATGGTGAGTCATTTCCAACTGTCTTTTAGCATTTTACTTAATGCTTTTAACATGTTCAATAAATAAGTTGCATAAATAACTGCGGTTGCCCTAATACATGCAATGGGCCAACGGATAGGGCCTGAAAAGTCATATGAAAAATCCCTTTAAATATCTAATCTGCATCTGGTTGGCCTTGCTGATTTTCGGCATGGCGTTTACAGGAGATGTCTCAGGATGGGCGCGTGGCGTTGCGTCGGCAAGGATCAGCCTGCTGCTGGCGACAGGGCAGCCGGGTAGCGTTGACTACCAGGTCGGCCTCGGACTGGCATCGCTGTGGACCACCAGGCTGAAGAGTCTCGGAATTCGTGTGTCGGCAGCGATAACGGAAGGGGCTCGGGAAAACATTGAAGCGGTGAGAATTGGTGATGCTGACCTGATAATCGCTGATGAATTTTTCTCCCTGGGAGCAATTACTGGCGCTGGGCCATTCAAAGACAGGCCTTTGCCCCAGTTAAGGGCAATTACACTCCTCTGGCCGGAATTGTTACATCTGATTATACGGGCCGAAAAATTCAACACCGGCTCGATTCAGGACCTGGAGAGCCAGACAGTTGGAGTCGGTTTACCCGACAGCAGTGTCAAACACATTCTGGAAATAATTCTGAAAGAGAACCATAAGGCAAAAAGAGATATAAAACTCAAGCCAATGTCTAATTTAAACTTGATCGAGGCCTGGAAGTCAGGCTCTTTGAATGCCATGAGCTTTTCCGGTGGTCTGCCATTACCCTTAGTGAATCATTTTGCGCAACAGAATAAGGGTTTGTTCAGATTTCTTTCAATTTCCGAAGCGGACATATCAGCATTGAACAGCGAAGCGTTATCCAACATGACGGGAATGATGATTCCTCCTGGAACTTATGTTGGGCAGGATCATGAAATCCGCACCTTGGGCCAACACAACATCTTGTTGACTTCAAGCGCTCTAGATGCTCAGGTGGTTTACGAACTAACCAAAACAATGTTCTCTAATTTGGATTACCTACTAAGGATTCACCCAGCATGCGGTCATTTGAGCCTCGAAAAGGCTTTATCGGGACTAAAAATTCCTCTTCATCGCGGCGCCTTGAAATTCTTTCGAGAAAAGAATCTGCCCATACCGGAGGAATTGGTTTCAGACTGAAAACAATGATCACGTGATAGGCTTAGTTGTTAAAAAAACGCAAATTGTGCTAAATATCAAATTGGTTAAAATGTGAACTATCTTCAAGAACAGGATTAGAAGGGCACAAAGTAGGAGGACCGCATGAAGGATGTCGTAATAATCGACGCAGTTAGAACTCCGGTAGGTTCATTCGGGGGATCTCTGGCGAGCGTTCCCGTGGTAGATTTAGGCTCTCTGGTTGTAAAGGAATTGATCAAGAGGACAGGCCTTGACGCTTCAAAAGTGGACGAACTTATATTCGGCTGTGTTTTGCAGGCAGGCCTGGGTCAGAATATAGCTCGACAGGTGCTGATAAAATCTGGAATCCCTCAGGAAGTTCCGGCTGTCACAATCAACAAGGTTTGCGCTTCAGGCCTTAGATCGGTTTCGCTGGCAGCTCAATGTATAAAAGCTGAAGACGCCGAAGTTGTAGTCGCCGGAGGCTGCGAAAATATGTCGGCATCGCCATATTCTGTTAAAGCCGCCAGGTGGGGCGCCAGAATGAACGATAACGTGATGGTGGACCTCATGATACAAGACGGCCTGTGGGACGCTTTCAACAACTATCACATGGGAGTGACTGCCGAAAATGTGGCTTCCCAGTTTGCTCTTTCCCGCAATGAACAGGATGAGTTTGGATTACAGAGCCAGACAAAGGCAGTGAGCGCGATAGAGCAGGGTAGGTTCAAGGATGAGATCGTTCCTGTGGTTATACCCCAGAAAAAGGGTGACCCAAAAGTCTTTGACACAGATGAACACCCAAGGGCCGGAACAAAAATTGAAGCTTTGGCCAAACTCAAACCTGCATTCAAGAAAGACGGAACAGTGACTGCCGGAAACGCGTCCGGTATCAATGACGGCGCCGCGGCCATACTGGTTGCTTCCGCTGAATCAGCCGCAAGCATGAACATGAAGCCGATGGTCAGGATTCTGTCTTATGCCTCAGCCGGAGTGGATCCAAAGGTGATGGGCCTAGGTCCAATTCCTTCAACCAAAAAGGCCTTGGCCAAAGCGGGACTCACTATAGAAGACATAGACCTGATAGAAGCCAATGAAGCCTTTGCCGCCCAGGCTTTGGCTTGCTCCAAGGAACTCAAGCTGGACATGAGTAAGGTCAATGTCAATGGTGGAGCAATTGCCCTAGGGCATCCGATTGGAGCTTCGGGCGCAAGAATACTAACATCCCTGCTCCATGAGATGAAACGAAGACCGGATGTAAGAAGAGGTCTGGCGACCTTATGTGTTGGTGGTGGCATGGGAGCCGCCATGATAGTGGAAAAAGTGTGATGATCGGCTTTTGCTCGGAGCATGATGATTCTGGATTCTCTTCTATCATCCTGACCGGCTTTCCCCTCCGATAAACGTAGGCATTTTGGGGCAATTCATCACAATGAATTGCCCCTCTCTCCAATCATGCCGGACCCGTCATGCGTCAATTACGGACCCGCTCCACGCCAGGTGAATCTACCGGCTTGACAGCGGATAGGGGATGCCAGTGAGGATTCCGCTTAATTACAGTTACCGCAACCTCCTTACCCGGAAATTTACTACTGCCCTGACTGCAGGGGGAATGGCCCTTGTGTCATTTGTTTTCGCTGCTGTCCTTATGTTGGCTGCCGGTCTCCAGCAAACTCTTGTTGATACAGGGTCATCAGACAATGTCGTAGCGCTGAGGGGCTCAGCCGAAACTGAGGTGTCAAGTTCCATAGAAAGGGAGGCCGCCTCGATTATTGTCTCGCAGCCGGAAGTCGAGCATGACTCATTTGGAGACCCTCTGGCTTCCAAAGAAACACTGGTTCTAGTCACCCTTCCCAAGAAAGATTCGAATTCACCTACAAATGTCATTGTTAGAGGAGTTGGAACGCATTCTGGAGAATTAAGACCTCAGGTGCGAATTCTTTCCGGACGGAATCCTGAACCTGGCTCTCACGAGGTAATAGCGGGAAAAAACATCTCAGACCGAATTGAGGGAGCTGTTCCAGGCGGAAAAATCCATTTTGCCATGATTGATTGGGACGTGGTCGGAGTCTTCGATGCGGGAAAAACGGCATTCAGCTCTGAAATATGGGCTGATAACGACCAGATCATGGCCGCTTTCAGAAGAAACAGCTACTCCGTCGTGCTCATGAAAGTCATCGGCGCCCAAAATTTTGAGTCGTTACGAAAAAGACTGACCTCAGACCCAAGGCTCAGTGTTCAGGTAAAACGAGAGCTGGACTTCTACCGTGACCAGTCTGAAATGATGGCGAAATTCATCAAGATTCTCGGTTTGGCTATGACGGCTTTCTTCAGCGTAGGCGCAGTGTTGGGCGCAATGGTCACCATGTACACGGCAGTAGCTAACCGAACAAGGGAAATTGGGGCCATGAGGGCTCTTGGGTTTTCCAGAACGAGCATTCTACTAGCATTCTTGGCCGAGTCTGTCTCCCTTGGCCTCGCAGGCGGCTTGGCAGGTCTCGCAGCCGGCTCTCTGCTTCAGTTGTTGACCATTTCAACCATGAACTGGGAAACATTCTCTGAACTGGCCTTCGGATTCAACCTCACAACGGGAATCGTCTTTTATACAATGCTTTTTGCTCTGGGAATGGGGCTCACTGGTGGTCTCATGCCCGCCTGGCGAGCTTCCAGACTCAAGATCGTAGATGCTCTGCGCGATAATTAGACCGCTTTTCACCACACAACCCCTGTGTCAAGTCGAGAGAGAATCTGTGGCCTACCCTGTCTTTGAAATACATACGTGGAAATTAATGAATTTTACAGGGGCTGGGGCCGTAAACTCGAAGTCACTGTTGACGGCCCCGGCTCAAAAAAGTAGCCTGATTAGATCCAGGACGATATATTGCTAAAAATGGATATAGCAGTATTGCTATAATGTCAAGGATAATTTTTACGTGCTGCAGTGGTAGATTAAGAGAACAGCTTCCTTATAAAATTTCTCGATTTCAATATTGAGCCCGAGTTATGAATGCCTGATCCGTCCTGGCGCTAAAACAGGTGTTGAAGCGCAGGAGAGCATCGAGATATGGAGGGACAAACAGGGAAGGTTTCAGAGAATTTGGCTTAATCACTGTCCGGCGCGTTGAGCCCCGATCTTCTTTTTGGCCTCTGATATCTTCCAGGAAATGATGGATCGCCACTTTGGATCTTTCACCAACGGCAATGCCCTGTTGTAGGTGTCAAGCGCCTTGGCCGGCTGGTTTCTGACTTCATAGAGATTCGCGAGATACTCCATTGCCAGATAATAATCAGGCTTGAGTCTTAGTGCGCTTTCGTAATCCTCAATTGCCTGATCAATCCTGTCAACCATTTGCAGAGCGGTAGCGCGTTGGACATAAGCGGCCGCGTTAGAGGGATTCAATTCGATAGATTTTGTGAAAGAATCAATTGATGACTCCCACTGTCGAGACATTGATTCTACGCAACCTTTCGTAAAATATTCCGTTGCGTTAGAGGCCAGCGCAAAACTGGGTAGAATTAAGGCGCAAGCTAGAAAAGCTACTTTTAACTTCAGTGCTATCGGTGGGGCCATGATATCGCGCTCTCTATTTTTCTAAAGTTGTTCGACAAGGGTTATTAGCGTTACTATAGCATATTTCTAGGCTCAGGTAAAATCCATTTTTATCATGTAAAAAACAAGATAACGATGGTAACTGTCTGTATAATATGATTTTTTATTAATCCAAAACTGTAAGGAGCGACCGTCTGGAGTCAGTGCCGCAGATAGCCCTAGTTTGAAACCTGCCACAAAAATATCAACCCTTGAATGAAACAAACTCCATGGCGTGTTGTCAGCACTTGCAAGTTGGATCAAGAAAGCTGAGCCCGTTGCAGCGGCGTCTTAAGTTGTGTACGGATGCCGTGGGGTTCCGATGAATCCAACAGGACGAAACGTAGAAGGATTACGAAGATGGCAATGAAAAGTGGTTTTGGACGAATTTTCGCGGTGACGGCAATTACCTTAGCAATGGTCATGGGCTCGTTAGGTCTCAATGGAATTGCGATCGGGGCCGACACGGCGAAAGAAAAGCCGCTGGATGTAAAGGCTACACAGTCTGACAAAAAGCCCGCTGCCTCTGAAACTGAAATTGCAAAAACCGGTGAAAAAGCCGTAACAGAGACGGACACCACACAACTGTTGATCAAGGGCTCCAAGAAGTTCATGGAAGGGGCTGAGATGGTCAAGGACAAGAAAGATAAAGCCGCCGCTGAAAAAATGATGCTTGAAGGTCATAAAATGATGGCTGAATCTGAGACGGCTTGGTCAAAAACCAAGAAAGAACTCTCCTCCGGCCAGAAGACAGTGTCTGAAGGTCATGCCATGATGATGAAAGGCTACACTGCACTAAAAGGTGAAAAGGATACCGATCAGGGAACCCAGATGGTTGCAGAAGGCTACAAAAAGCTGAACGAAGGTCTGAAATCCCTGGCCCCCGTGACGAACGGGAAAGACAAAAAATAATTTCTGTTGAGATGACAAATAAATAGTTGATGGAAGGCCGCATGAGCCAAATAGAATTTCTTGGTCATGCGGCCCTTTTATTTTCCCCACAGGCCTCCCGCACACTCATCCGCTCAAATCCGGTTTAGATTGACTTGAACAGGTCAAGTGCTCTATCGTATTCGATTCGAATTGATCAGAAAGACTACTCGTTGAATTTTGGAGGTTAGATGTCCCGAAAATTCTGGGATGAAAAGTTTGAAACGATGTCTGAAAATCAGATGCAGGATTTTCAGTTCAGGAAGCTCAGAGATCAACTAAGTTATGTATATGAAAAGAATGCTTTTTACAGGGAGTCATTCGACAAGAGCGGTGTTAAACCTAATGATTTGAAACGCCTTTCCGATTTGTCCAGATTCCCTTTCACAGTCAAGAAGGATCTCACCAACACGTATCCCTTTGGAATGAGTTGCGTGGGGCGTGAAAAAGTGGCGCGGGTACATGCGTCCTCGGGGACCTATGGCAGACCTTCTCTTGGCCTTTACACTCAGGACGATTTGGAACAGTGGACGGAATGTATGAGCCGCGGTTTGTGGGCTCAGGAAGTTCGTCCGCAAAGTGTTTTCCAGAACGCTTTTGGAATGGGGCTGTTTACAGGTGGAATGGGTTTCTTACAGGCCGCTATAAGGATAGGGTGTTCGATAATTCCCTCCGGTACTGGAATGACGGAGAGACAGATAATGTTGATTCGTGATCTCGGGGTGACGGCCCTTGCCTGCACCGCCTCCTACATTCAGACTCTGTTTGACCGTGCCAGGAGCATGGGAGTTGACATGAAGAGCCTCTCCGTTAAGACAGGGCATTTCGGAGCCGAGCCGTGGACGGAGGAAATGCGGCGAGAAATTCAGGACACTGGAGGATTGAAGGCCTATGATCATTATGGTTTGACAGAGATGATGGGGCCTGGTGTGGCTTTTAACTGTGAGTATTACCGTCTTCACATCAATGAGGATCACATTCTTCCGGAAATCATAGATCCTGAAACATTAGAGCCACTACCTGAAGGGGAGAAGGGCGAGATGGTCCTCACGGCTCTTCAAAGAGAAGCGGCGCCTTTGATCAGGTATAGAACTCGTGATATCGGTCGCATTAGCCGGCAAAGATGCGAATGCGGAAGAACGCTCATTACCATGGACAAAGTCGTAGGTCGCACAGATGACATGATGATTATTAGTGGCGTAAATGTCTTCCCGACTCAGATCGAGGCCATCTTGATGACCTTCGAGTGTGTTGAGCCCATCTACCAGATTCGCTTACGAAAAAAGGGCTATTCCGACGCCATAATTGTTGAGACAGAACTGAAATCTAACTTCGACGCTTCCAAATCAGAGTCTGTTGAGGAAATTTCCAGAAAGATTTCTGAAAAGATCAGGCAGGTAATAGGAGTCAAAGTTCCTATAGTGTTTTTGCCCCGTGACACTATTCCCAGGAGTATTGGCAAGGCAAAACGCGTGCTTGATGAGCGATCCGGTAATTAGTGCGCAAACGCCAAGAGTTGTTATCCAGACTTCTTGGTCTTATGAAATCCAGGAGCGACATGATGTGGGCTTTCGCCCACTTCATGTTCTACGCTAATTCCAGCAGCCGAAAATCGCTTGCGTTGTTTTTATCTTGTGCCCTGAATCCTCAATAATTACGATGACCAGTTTAAAAATATAAAGTCTATTTTGCGCCGTGTGATTCCAGCAACCTGGCCATCTGTTTGGCGCCCATGGACAATGCCCATTTGTACGCTGTCCAACCGTTTCGGTCAGCTGCGTCCACTGCTGCGCCACTTTCGAGTAGCAGGCGAGTCAGCTCATAATGTGATTCTGAAACAGCTATAATCAGAGCGGTCGCCCCATATTGATCTTTTGCCTCCAGTCCTGCGCCATGTTTGATCAATTCTTTGGCGATTTCCACATATCCTCGTCGGCTTGCCCTCATCAAAGGAGTCCAACCGTAGTCATCAGTAGCGTTAAGATTAGCGTTGCGTTTGATCAGGAGCCTGGCGATAGCTAAATGTCCGCGTCTGCATGCCTTCATCAGGGCGGTTGCCCCATATTGGTCCGCAGCTTCAGGACCGGCGTTGTTGTCCAGTAGCAATTCTACCAGTTCGATGTGGCCCATAGACGCCGCCCACAACAACGCAGTCCAGCGTGATGGCGTTTGGGCGTTTATATCCGCCCCTCTGGCAAGCAACTCCTTCACCAGTTCCAATCGACCCTCCGAGGCTGCGAGAATCAGAGGTGTGTATCCATACTCATCAGAGGCGTTCGGATCGGCCCCTTTGTTTAGAAGAGCCTTTACCTTTTCCAGGTCGCCTTCGCCTGTGGCCAGAAGCAATTTGTTGTCCATTGCGGTCCTCCAGCAAATAAAATGCTGTAAATAGAAAATTGAGGCTTTGTGCGAGAGGATTTTATTAAAAAAAGACGCGCCTTTGAGCTGATTATAATTATTTTTTCTCGGCTAGTTTCAGTTCTTTTATAACTTCCTCATGGCGCATCGATTCCGCCCACATCCTGGCAGTCCAACTGTTCCTGTCCTTCGCCTCCGGATTGGAACCACTGAGCAATAGAAGTTTCACAACTTCGTGGTGTCCTTCTGCAGCCGCCATGATCAACGCAGTGGCGCCATACTGATCCGCTTCCTCAAGATTGGCGCCCTTGGCTACCAGTTCTTTGGCTACTTCCGAGTAACCTCTTCTGGATGCACGCATGAGGGCTGTCCATCCGAATTCATCTTCAGCGTTAGGATCGGCGTTGTTATCCAACAGGACACGAGCTACCTTGTGAAATCCCCTCCTAGATGCTTTCATGAGAGCAGTGGCGCCATACTGGTCTACTGCGTCCGCTACAGCTCCATTTTTCAGGAGTATTTCCACTGCGTCAGGAAAACCCATGGATGCCGCCCACATGAGAGGGGTCCAGCCGAAAGCGTCTCTGGCGTTGACGTCGGCCCCGGCTGCCAGTAGTTCATTAAGTTCATCTACGTTGCCGGTAGTGGCCGCGCTAAGTAACCTGTCATTCATAATTGCATCCTCCTACGTTCGGATTTTACCTGAAGCATGACAAAATCTGCAATTCGTTCCTTTTCACAACGTAACAAGAGTCTTTATTCACAATACCGGACAATGAACTGTCCGAAAATGAGGACATGAAATCGGTCCGGGACATCTTTATTACAATCTTATAGCATGCCCAAACTTTCTTTACACTACCTAAATGGCACGTTTCAACGTGGAGGAAGGCTGTGATGGAGCCTCATAAAAACAAAAAGGACGCTTTCTTTTTAGAAAAGCGTCCCATTATATTTCAATGCGAATTTTAAACCAAAAACGAACCAGGTGAAAACAGGTAATATTTTGAGTGACTATCTCCAGCCACCGCCGCCTTTGCCTCTGCCACCGCCACCACCCTGACGGTCTCCACGATCGCGATCTGTTCTCGGGCGAGCCTCATTGACTTTGATGCTCCGACCCATGAAATCCTTGGCGTCCAATTCCTGAATGGCGCGTAAACCGTCTTCTCTTTCAGGCATTTTGACAAAACCAAAACCGCGCGGTCGTCCCGTGAATTTGTCGGATATGATGGTTGCAGATTCAACCTGTCCGTAAGTTTCGAACAATTCCTTGAGTTGGTCCTCGTTTGTGTCGAAAGACAGGTTACCGACATAAATGTTGATAGCGGCCACTTTTTCTACTCCTTTGGTGAAATAGCCCTCATTTTTGATTTAAAGAGCATGTTGGAAGGCGAATTCGCCTGTAGTCCTGGACGGATTTTGTCTGAAGATGCGATGAATCGGAGCACGAGCGTTGTAACCATAAAAACCTATCTTGCTTCACGCCCGTGAACCTTGATCGGTCGAGGGGAAAAGACAAGTCTAATCTAACAAAAATCTAAAACTAACACGCAGTAATTGTCAAGCTAAATTAGCTCCATACTTATTTGAAAATACAACTATCGTGTCGAGCGGCTTCGACTAATTTCTTCCTGCATTGAAGATGGTCGAGCCTCCAATTGACATGAATGGCTCGCTTTGTTAACAATTGAAACTTAATCATTAATAAAAAGAAAAGGATGAATTCAATGGCGGATATGGACGGACTACAGGAAGCTAGAAATATCACAGCAAGCCCATGCTCAAGAGGCTCACGATATCATTTGAGAGGCTGCGATCATCTTGATTGGGGTATGAAAAACAGGTTGGCAAGGATTATCAAGCCTGAGACCGGTCGAACAGTCATGTTGGCCGTGGATCATGGGTACTTCCAAGGGCCGACTTCTGGTCTGGAAATCATGGAAGACACTTTGGGGCCACTAGCGGGATATGCTGATTGTCTAATGCTCACCAGAGGAATACTGAGGACTTCTGTTTCCCCTGCGGTTCAGGCGCCCATAGTTTTAAGAGCGTCCGGTGGACAGAGTGTTTTGAGCGAGTTATCTAACGAAAACTGGAACGTGGCCATTGATGACTGTATAAGGCTAAACGCCGCCGGAATGGCCCTCTCCATTTACGTCGGAGCGCCATACGAACATCAGACCCTGGAGGCTTTCGCTGACCTGATCGACGCCGGATATTCAGCCGGGATTCCTGTGTTGGCGGTGACTGCGGTCGGAAGAGACATGGCGCGTGACGCTCGCTACCTTTCTCTTTCATCAAGAATAGCGGCCGAAATGGGCGCCAACATAGTCAAAACCTATTTCTGTGAGAACTTTGAAAGGGTCACATCCACATGTCCGGTTCCGATTGTTATGGCCGGTGGCAAGAAACTGCCAGAGACAGAGGCTTTGACAATGGCGTACAACGCAGTTCAACAAGGCGCTGTTGGCGTTGATATGGGACGCAACATATTCCAGTCCGACTGCCCTGTTGGAATGATAAAAGCGGTTAAGGCAGTGGTGCATTTTGATGAAAAGCCTGAGAAAGCCATAAAGATTTACGAAGACGAGAAAAGGCAGGCAAAAGTCTAGACAGTGATCTTTGGTTAGATTACCGGTTTGAACATAACTTTTTATCCAGGTGGTGCATATTATGCGCGTGGCGGTTTATTACAACAACCATGATGTGAGGCTAGAGGAAAGGCCGGTTCCGGCAATAAATGCCAATGAGGTATTGGTGAAGGTTTGGGCTAGTGGTATTTGTGGGAGCGATGTTCTTGAATGGTATCGTCTTCCGAAGGCCCCACTGGTTCTTGGGCATGAAATTTCCGGAGAAATAGTCAAGGTGGGTGCGGATGTTGAAAATTGGTCTGTGGGGCAGAGAGTTTTCGTATCTCACCATGTTCCATGCAACATGTGCAGGTACTGCCTGTCTGATCACCATTCAGTATGTGACACACTGGCCAAAACAAACTTTGATCCCGGCGGATTCTCGGAATATCTGCGCGTGCCGGCCATAAACGTCCGCAATGGCATTTATGAGCTTCCGCAGGCAATGAGTTATGAACAGGCCGTTTTTGTGGAACCTTTGGCATGTGTTTATCGAGGCCAGCAACATGTAGGGTGGAAGCCCGGTCGTCGTGTTCTTGTCATCGGCGCTGGTATGGCAGGATTGCTCCACGTTCAGCTAGCCGTGAAATCCGGCGCCGCTAAGGTCGTGGCAGTGGACATAAATCAGGGCCGACTTGAAATGGCCAGGGCCTTTGGCGCCGATCATACAATCGAGGCCGGCGCTGACATGATAGAGAAGTTCCAAAGCCTCAACGATGGTCGATTGGCTGAAATAGTAATCGTGGCCACTGGATCAAAAGTAGCCTTAGAACAGGCGTTTCAGGCCGTGGACAGGGGAGGGGCAATCCTGTTTTTTGCACCGACGGATCCAGGAATCAAGATAGACATGCCGTTTAACGATCTCTGGCGAAAAGAAATAGCCATGACCTCTTCTTATGCCGGTAGTCCAAGGGACATACTTGCCGCAATTGAACTTATTTCATCGGGCAGAATAGATGTAAATGCGATGATCACGCACCGTCTGCCGCTGGCAGAGACACAGAAAGGCTTTGGTCTTGTGGCGGAAGCGGGCGCTTCCATCAAGGTAGTCATAAAACCACAAATCTAGACGGCAGAATCGGCGTCATCGGTATTTCTGTGTTGTTGTTCCAGTCAAAACTCAAACTGATTTGTTGCTCCTTGCAGGAAAATACTGGAAATGAGATCGACTCCTTCATCTGAAATAGCAGCTAGAGTCAACTCCCTGAAAATTGCCATGTCAGCTCAGAAAATCGACATGGCAATAGTCATCCAGAGGGCTGATCTTTTTTATTTCTCAGGAACCGCTCAAGACGCCCATCTTCTTGTGCATTTGGACTCAGAGCCCGTGTTGCTCGTTAGGAGAAGCCTGGAACGTTCGCTCGAAGATTCTCCGATAGACGCAATTTTTGGAATAAGCAGTCTTTCTGATGTTAAGGATGCAGCGAAAAAACTGAGTGGTTCAAAGCTCAAAAAAATTGGACTTGAGCTTGATGTTCTGCCGGTCAATAATTTCAAAATGTATGAGAGGTTATTTCCGGAGGCGGATTTTGTCGATATGTCTCCTGCCATTCGCAGTCTGCGCTCAGTAAAATCATCTTATGAGCTTGGTTTGATTCGCAAGGCAGCCGAACTGAATGATTCCATGTTTGCTTATGCCAGGGAGATTCTTAGTCCGGGGATGATGGAAATAGAGTTTGCTGGCCTTCTGGAGGCTTTCCTGAGAAAACGGGGGCACCAAGGGCTTGTCAGAGTCAGAAGCTTCAACAACGAAGTATTTTATGGCCACATCATGTCCGGCGCGAACCTGGCCGTGCCCAGCTGCTCGGTAGGGCCTACCGGCGGGCCAGGCCCAAACCCATCCATGCCGCAAGGCGCCGGAACAAGGGTTATTGGAATAAATGAACCGATTCAGGTAGACTATGTAGGCTCACATAAAGGTTACATTGTTGATCAGGCAAGGACATTCTTCATTGGCGAGGCCGGCGACGAGTTTCTAAAAATCCACGATCTGGCCCTGGAAATTCAGCAGGCAATCATAGAACAAGGCAAGGCCGGGGTAACTGCCGGATCGCTCTACGAAACAGCCATTAACATGGCCTCTGAGTCCGGTTGCCTTAACGGATTCATGGGGCATCCGCAATCAGTTCCTTTCATAGGTCACGGAATAGGGCTTGAGCTTGATGAGTTGCCGATAATAGGCAAAAAATCATCTCAGTTACTGGAAGAGTCAATGGTAATTGCTCTGGAGCCTAAATTCATATTACCCGGGAAGGGGCTGGCAGGTATAGAAAACAGTTTTGTTGTCGGCAGAAATAATCTGGAGAGACTCACAAAATTTGATGATCAGATACAGATACTGTAATCTTGGTCGATTAGTGACTTCCTGCCTTGTTCGGCATTTTCATCACGATCCTGTGTCCTTCATGAACTCTAGCGTGCAATAAGGGAATTCGCCGCCAAGATAGCTCTCGGCGGCTACAGCAAACCCTTTGTTGCGCCTGTCTACGCGCAGACTGTTGGAATAGCCTCTCCTATTCGGTCAATCCGAAACGTTCCTGGTAATCCTGTCAAATTTGACAGTGGAAAAATTTGGGAGTTGTGGCCTGTAAGGGCTAATCAGTTGCCCATGAAAAAGTTGGGCAAAAACATTACAAGTTCTGGAAAGATAAATAATATCAAGGCGCAACCGAACAGACTAAGCAAGAAAGGCAAGCACCCCTTGTAGATAATGTTCATCGGAACTCCCGTAATGCTTTTCACAACAAAAACACAAATGGCGACGGGCGGTATGATGACACCGATCATGACCGTGATGGCGATCATTATGCCAAACCATATCGGGTCATAGCCCAGTTTGATGACCGCAGGGTAGAATATCGGGGTGGCAAGAATCATAAAGGCCAGGTCATCAATGAATGAGCCCCCAATCAGATACACTCCTATTATGAATGCCATAATCAATGAGGGATGCAAAGGTAGCCCGGTAATCCAGTCAGCAGCCACAAAGGGAATCTCCGTAACGGCCAGGAAATGCCCAAGGACGGTAGATCCGGCTATTAGCAACAGCACCATACACGCAGTGCGCAATGATTCATCAATAGACTTCAAGAAACCGCGAATAGTGAGTTCCCTTCGAAAAGCGGCCAAGGCAATTACTGCAAAGGTTCCCATACTTCCGGCTTCGGTAGGTGAAAAAAATCCCCACATAAGTCCACCGACGACGGCCAAAAATATGATGGCCACCCACAGGAATTCGGGAATGGTGCTTATTCTCTGGGCCCAAGACACTCGTTCTGCTCGAGGAGCAATCTTCGGATTAATTGTCACCCAACCGTATATAACCATCATGAAAAAGGCAGCGATCATAAGACCTGGAACTATACCGGCCAGGAACATCTTCCCTATGGACTCTTCCACTATGATGGAATAAATGATCAGCACAATACTGGGTGGAATCAGCATGCCTAGAGTGCCCACAGAAGCCACCACACCTGTGGATAGTTTCTTGTCGTAGCCATATCTATCCATTTCGGGAATGGCAATCCCGGCGAAGGTAGCCGCCGTGGCGAGGGTTGATCCACACATTGCCTTGAATAAAGTGGCTCCGGCAACCGTGGTCATGGCGATGCCGCCGGGAATGTGACCAACGAACTTGTGTGTGGCCACGTAAAGCCTTTTGGCGATATTCGAATTAGACGCCACCTGACCCATCAAAACAAACAGCGGAATGACTGTGAAGCCATAGGAAGAGAAGGTGTCAAAAAAATCCTTAACCAACAGGTTTGAGGCGGCGCTAAAAGAAACCAGATAACCGAAACCGACAAAACCAACCAGCGCCATGGCAAAAGCCAGCTCGAAACCGGTTAGAAAAGTGAAAATAAGAATGAATAAAGCCAGTATCCCAATTTCTATTTCACTCATTACTGTTCTCCACGAATCACCCTCACCAGATCACAAACGAGGGTGGCCGTCTGAAAGAAGCAACTCAAAGCCAGACCGAACGCTATGGGATACAACGGCAATTTGAAAGCCCCGCTCACCTGGTTCGATTTCATCATGTCATACCCGAAAAGTATGAAATTGTAGGAGCAGATAAGGAACAGCACTATTCCGGCTACTCTCGTCACCGACAGCAGAGCTTTTCTAGAACCGGGCCCCATCTTCTCAACCACGAAATCTACCAGTATGTGTCCCTTGGTCCATGTGGTGTAGGGGATTGCCAGACCGATTGTCACAGCGCCGAAAAATGAAATCAACTCTACGCTTCCGACAATCGGCCTTCCCAATGACCGCATTACGACATCGATAAGTGTTACAAACATCATCGCTACAAGCGTGATTCCCGAAACCACGAACAGACTAAAGTCTGCCTTGAGTACTAGAGACATGAATCTGTTCATAATAAAAATCCTCTAGCAGAACACGAGTCCCATGCGGTGTTAATATTCATTGAATTTAAGAATCTCAACTACTTGTTATTTTTGATAAAGTCTTGAGAAAACTTGAGCGCTTCGTCTCCAGGCAATCCTTTGGTTTTCATGTTTGCCACGTACTCTGAAAGGATCGGTTTCATCTTTTCAACGGTTTGGGCTTGCTGTTCGGGCGTGGCCGTGGCTATCTTGATCCCTTTTCCAATGGCGAACTCTTTGGCTTCTTTGTCCAGTTCATTCCACTGGTTGCCTTGTTTCTCAATCCATTCGGCATTTACCTGCGAGATGATTTCCTGAATGTCTTTCGGTAGGGAATTCCATTTGTCTTTGTTCATGACCACAAAAATGGGAGCGGTGTACGTCATGCCGTAATTCTCCACTATAGTTTTGATCATTTCATAGAATTTCCATCCTTTTATAGGTTCGATGGGGAGTAGCACACCGTCGATGAGACCCTTTTGCAGGCCATCGTAGGTTTCAGTGATAGGCAAACTGACTGGGGCGCCTCCAACAGCGGTTACTATGGCGGCGTTTTCAGCATTTGCCTTGATACGCAGACCTTTTACATCGTCAAGTGACGATATGACTTTCTTTGTATTAAACATGCCAGGGCCGTGACCGTGGAAATACATTACCTGAGTGTCATCAAATTCTTTGGGTTTGAATTTGTTGTAAAAGCCGTTGGCAAGCTTGGTGGCCTGATAACCGGTAGAATATCCGAGCGGTAAGGCTAGAACCTCGGTTAGTGGAAAACGTCCGGGGGAATATCCGACAAGGCTTTGTCCTACATCGGCTATCCCTTTAACAACGCTATCGTAGGTTTGTGTCGGAGGGGTGAGTGTGTTGCCTGCAAAGTAAGTCACCTTTACCCTACCATTGGTTCTTTTTTCAATCTCTTTGCCCCATTGCTCCGAAAGTATGCTGTTCTTGTGTGATGGAGGGAAAAAATTGGAATATTTCAGTTTGATAACTTTTTCCTGTGCCTGAACAGGGCCTGTAAAGCCAACGATTAGTGTCAGGGCAAACAACAAACAAAAAAAGACGATACACTTCTTCATTCCAAACTCCTTATGGTTTTAGGATCAGGGCAAGAAAATCCTACGAATCGGCCACATCAACATACTGCTTCCTTATTTCTCTTTTTAGTATCTTTCCAGTAGTGTTCTTGGGCAACTCATCGACTATCAGAAATGTCTTGGGAACCTTGAAAGCCGAGATACGTTCTTTCAAGAAGGCTTTCAGTTCCCCGACGTCAATTTTTCTGTCTTTTTGTAAAACTATAAAAGCTGTTACTTTTTCTCCCCAGTCCTTATCAGGGAGCCCAACCACCGCGCATTCCTGAACCTCTGGCGCCGTGAAAAGGATCTCCTCAACCTCTCGAGGATACACATTTTCGCCACCAGTTATTATCATGTCTTTCAATCGATCCACTATAAACAGGTACCCTTTGTCATCAATAATTCCAATATCTCCGGATCTAAACCATCCATCGTCCCAAAAGGCTTTGTCTGTTGCGTCAGGATTGTTCAGATATCCATTCATGATGTTTCGTCCTCGAATGCATATCTCACCTTCCTCATTGGGACTTTGTTGATTGCCCTCGCCGCTCCTGATCTCAATCTCAACTCCCGGAACTGTCGTTCCTACAGATCCTGTCACGTGCTCGTAATAATTGTTGTATGTCACTGCTGAGGCTGACTCCGTCAATCCATACCCTTCATAGATCGTCAGACCGGTCTGACTCTTCCATTTCCGAACAATTTCCGCAGCCATACTTGCAGCCGCAGAAAAACAATATCTGACCTTTCCCAATTTGTTGCGTAAATCATCTACATTCAACATACGGGTGTAGATGGTCGGAACCGCATAAAGCTTTGTAACCCTACCCGAACAGGTAATAGACAAAACTTTTTCCATGTCATACGAGGGTAGAAGCTCAACACACCCTGAACTGAAGATTGTAGCCCCAAGAATGTGGATTTGCCCAAAAACATGGTTCAAGGGTAAAAAGCAAAGAGATCTATCTGTTTCTGTAGAACGTTCGGAATACGCAACATTATAACTGCTGGTTAAAATGTTCTCATGCGACAGCATAACACCTTTGGGTGTGCCGCTGGTGCCGCCCGTATACAACACGGCCGCAGTGTCGGACCGGTTTCTGTCAACGCAGGTGAAACGGTCCGTTCCCATGGCCATCAAACTGGATAAGGATGTATCGCCGCTTTCGCATATCACCTTTTCCAGGCCGGCGA
>CAZVOU010000209.1:0-34073 GCA_964628605.1 uncultured Syntrophaceae bacterium | reverse complement strand
CCCAGTGACAACATGGCCGCTATGGTGAGAATGGAGTAACGAACCATGTACAGAGTCTGGCCGTAAACTTTTAGCAGGCCTTTGAAACCGTAACCCATGAACAATCCGGAGATGATGGCGGACAACAGGATGCCGGTTCCGGTGGCTGAGAGTATGTTGAAGTTATAAATGGCGCCTTCTGGTGTCGGTTTGGCGACAACAGGGGGAACTCGCTCGATGAGGTTGTGGAGTCCGGGAATGGGGAATTTGTAAACATAGAGGCTGTCCATGTATTTTTTGAATTCAGGGAGTCCCCAGATAAAGACTAGTACGCTTAGGATGATCCATGGAGTCCATGCCTTGATGACCTGTCCGGTCGTGTAGTCGTGGGATCCACGGGCCAGGGTGCTTCCACCCACTCCTTGTGCTCCCCATATCTCCTTGGGATGCCAAACGAGCATGAAAACCGTTACCGCTGCCAGAGAGGAGAGTGAAGCGATAATATCGACGAGCCACGGTCCGTGAAAGTTAGAGACGAGGAACTGTGGAACGGCAAAGAATACACCTGCGACCATAATGGCCGGCCATACGCCCATCATGCCCCTGAAACCGGCATATGCCCAAACCAGCCAGAAAGGAACCAGTACGGAGAAGAAGGGGAGTTGTCTTCCCGCCATGGCGCTAAGCTGAAGAACATCTAGTCCCGATACAGCAGCCAGTGTTATGATGGGAATGCCCAAGGCTCCGAAAGCCACTGGGGCCGTGTTGGCGATGAGTGACAGACCGGAAGCCTGCAGAGGCCCGAAACCCAATCCTATCAATATTGCCGAAGTAACCGCAACAGGAGTTCCAAATCCGGCCGCTCCCTCAAAGAAGGCCCCGAAAGCGAAAGCAATGAGCACCAACTGGAGTCGTCTATCCTGAGTGACGGTTGTCAAACTGTCCTGAAGTATCTGAAACTGCCCCTTATCGACAGTCAGTCGGTACAGGTAGATAACGTGAACAACGATCCACCCGATGGGCAAGAGGCCGAAGGCAGCGCCGTAAAGAGCAGTAGCTCCCGCCATGTGGCTAGGCATGCCAAAGACCACCACTGCGATTATCAAGGCGCTGATCAGTCCCAGAATGGCCGACCAATGAGCCTTCATGTGTAGAAAAGCCAGAGTGCCCAAAAGCACCACGATAGGCACCGCCGCAAACATTGTTGAGAGCGCCATGCTGTTGAGTGGGTTGTATACCTGTTGCCAGGCCATCTCTTATACCTCCTGAGTAATTTTGGAGAATAGACGACGGCAACACATTACCGTCGCGAAAACACCCATCTTGGATACTGTTGAGCGGGTTTTGCCTAAGTGGTCCTTAGCAAGAATGGGAGTAATAATTTCCCTCAGCGGCATTCCCGGCTCCAATTACTCTTACACGACTATTTGTCGGCCTTTTTCAAAGACCGGTTAAGAAACTGGGAAATATGGATTACATCCCAAGACTTGTTCCATTTGGTTTTTCCATACATTAGCTGCATCAAACAGCCAGGATTCGAACTCACCAGAGTCTCTGCTCCAGTTTTATCCACCGATTCAAGTTTGGCATTGAGAATTTTCATCGAGCGTTCTCGGTGGGTTATGTTGTAAATTCCGGCTGACCCACAGCACTGTCCTTCATCGGGCAACTCCCTATAGTCAACATCGGGAATTCGTTTTAGAAGATTACGCTGGGGTGTGATCAGTTTTTGTGAGTGCCTGAGGTGACATGGATCGTGGAAAGTCACTTTTCGATTTATTGCTCCGAATTGAACGGAACTATCAAGCGCCTGATCCAGAAACTCAGACACGTCTCTCACCTTGGAAGAGAAATCGGCGGACTTTTGGCTCCACCTGTCGTCCTTGTGAAATATTTCTTTATAGGCCTTGAGTTCAGACCCGCATGCCGCGCAATCGGTGACAATGGCGTCAACCCTCTTGTCCCTGAATATTTCAATGGTATTTCTTGCCATCTGCCGGTAGATTTTTCGTTCTCCCTCTGCAATGTTTGGAGTTCCGCAGCACTGAACTTCTTTAGGGATTATTACCCTGTAACCGGCTCTAGAGATGTTTTCTATTGAGGCGCGGCTGACGTCCGCAAAAATCAGGTTCATGGCGCAACCCAGGAAAAATCCGACTCGTCCTTTTTCCTGGCCTTTTGCTGGTATTTCTTCAGGCAGCTCTTCGGACAACGGCCGAGAGGGCAGAGGGGGAAGTAGCGCTTCCATCAAAGTCAGGTCTTCCGATATGAGTTTCAGAATATCGTATTTACGTATCAAAGACTGCAATCCCAGTTTTTGATACAATCTCAGCGGTATCATGAACTTGGCTAATCTCGGCTGGCTCAGGATTGCATAATTTAACATGAACTTTTTGAGCAGGGGTTGGGGGCGGTTTTCTTCTATTCTATGCCTGGCCTCCAGGACTAGTTCTCCAGCTTTTACGCCGGCAGGACAGACAGTCTGACAGTTCTGGCAATTCAGGCAGTCGTAAATGTGTTCAATAAATTCCTCGTCGGCGGGAAGTTGTCCGTCAATGACTGCTTTTATCATGGCAACCCGACCACGCGGGGTCTCGGTCTCCACGCCGTCTGTCCTGTAGGTAGGGCAGGCGTTAATACACAAACCGCAGCGCATGCACTGGAGGACATCCCCGTAATCATGTATGTCCAGTGTAGCGAAAGATTTGGCAATTTTATCTGAGTCTAGTTTGTGAGGCATGGTTTCATCGCTCCTCTCCCGGGAATATTTTTCCGGGATTCAGGCGATTGTCGGGATCAAATGTGGCCTTGATCTTTTTCATTACCTCAATTGCTTTGGGCCCGACCATTCGTGGGAGATACTTGCTCTTTGCGTAGCCCGTGCCGTGTTCACCCGATATCGTTCCTCCCAGGCTGATGGCCTTGTCGAAAATCACGTCATAAGCCTTATGGACCCTGTGGATTTCATCATGGTCCCGCTCGTCGGTTAAACAGGTCGGATGCATGTTGCCGTCACCGGCATGGCCAAATGTGCCTATTTTAATGTTGTGCGTGGCTGCCATCTCCTTGATGCAGGCCATCAATTCAGGTATGGCGGGCCTTGGGACAGTGATGTCCTCCAATATTGTGGTTGGTTTTGATCTGGCCAACGCTGAGAGAGCCATGCGTCTGGCGGTAAACAGCTCCTCGGCTTCCTGCTTGGTTTGAGCCACTCTGAGCGTTCTGGCGTTGTTTTCCCTGCACGCTGCCTCTATTATTGCCGCATCCTCCTCAACCACAGCTGGATGACCGTCCGTCTCGATCAAGAGCAATGCATCGACATCACGGGGCAGTCCAATACGCGCGTAGTCTTCCACGCAATTGATGGTGACATTGTCCATTAGTTCAAGAGTAGATGGGATGACTTTCTTTGAAATGATGGCTGAAACTGTTCGACAGGCGTCGATGACATCATCATACAGCGCAAGGAAGGTCTTCTTGGTTTTTGGTTTAGGAACCAGCTTGAGAACTATTTTTGAGAAAATACCGATGGTTCCCTCTGTACCCACAAGAAATTTTGTAACATTATATCCGGCCACGTCCTTCACACATTTCGTGCCATATTTTACCTTGGATCCATCTATGAAATATGTGTCAAGGCTCAGGACATAATCACCGGTTATTCCATATTTGAGGCCTCTAAGCCCTCCGGCGTTTTCCGCTACATTCCCACCGATTGTGGAAACCTTCATGCTGCCGGGATCTGGTGGATAAAAAAGGTCCAGCGCCTCCACAGCGTTATGAACAGAAGTAGTGATAACCCCCGGCTCCACTGTAATAGATAAATCATCAGCGTCTATTTCAAGTATACGGTTCATTGCCGTAGTCAGAAGCACTATTCCCCCGGAAACGGGAATGGAGCCTCCACTGAGACCGGTCCCCGAGCCTCTGGTAGTGATCGGGATACCCTCCGACGCCGCAAACTCCAGCGTCTTCAGGATATCTTCCTCATTCTGAACCTTGACTATCACATCAGGCTTGAAACTAACCAGCGGGGTTGCATCATAAGAATAGCAATAGAGTTCCGTTCCTGACGCCAGGACCTTACTCTTTCCCAATAACTCCTGAAGTTTCGTAGCAACAATGTTGTTCATATCGGATTCCCTCTTAGGGCGGAAAACTAATCATAGTCTAATAAGATTTTGCAACATGTCAACTAAAAAAACAACTTGTCTTACAACTTTACAAATGGTTTTTGTTGACATAATGACAGTTTTTCAATAATCTTCATGCATGGACCAGAAATTACCCATCGAAAACCAGGATCAGTCCATATTCAAGAAGATCAGGTCGGAGAGGCTGTCCGAGAAGGTTTCAGCGCAGCTTAAGAAGGCTATTTCACAGGGAATTTTCCGTGTGGGCGAAAAGCTGCCGTCTCAGCCGGAACTGGCGGAAATGATGGGAGTGAGCAGGCCCTCAATCAGGGAGGCCATTCAGATTCTTGAGCTTCAGGGGATGCTCGAATCCATCAAAGGCGGTGGGACAACAGTAAAGAACATAGCTGAGCAGTCCATAAGGAATCCTATTGAAGTCATTCTTGAAGATGACGGCCAGAGTCTTCTGGATCTGACGGAGGTTCGAGCCCTCATGGAGGTGTGGGCAGCGCGCAAGGCGGCTGAGACGCGGACTGACCAGGAAGCAGCAAGGATGCTCGATTATCTGCTGGAGATGGAGCAGGATTTCAGAACGTATGAGATTAGACCTGAGATAGACGTTAAATTTCACATGGAAATCGCCTCAGCCACTCACAATGTAATTTTTGCCCATTTGTTCGAAAGCGTTTTTCAGCTAATTACCAGGGCTATTGAGCTTGCTCGTGAAAAGGTTTTTCTGGACCGGGACGATCAAAGGCTGATACTGCAACATCACAGGGGTATTTACGAGGCCATCAATGCCAGAGACGCCGACCGGGCCGAAACCGCTATGAGAACTCATCTTAATTTTGTGATCAAAGAATTCTCAACCCGACTCGTATCATCGCCCGACGCGGTCAGGCACAAAAACTTTTGACCTCCATTTACTCAAGGGTCATGTCTCGTCCATCCAATTTACCTGACGTGTTACATCTCCATCGATGCAGTCAGGTTTATCATAATCCGTTTTATTTACTTTGGGGCTCACTTCTCTCATCCTCATCAGGTCTGCCGGAAATGATTTAAAGATTTCCCGGGACAGGTTCTCGGGCAAACCGGTGCGAGCAAGCCAATCTCCGTAATGTTGCGGCTTCACTATTACAGGCATCCTATTGTGAATTCTTCCTGTCAGCTCGTTGCTGTTGGTGGTCAAGATACAGCAACTAATCAAGACATGATTCTCCGGACCTTTCCATTTTTCCCATATCCCCGCCATGGCAAAAAGTGAATCGTCATTCATTCCAATTAGAAATGGGATTCTGGTCCCGACTTTTTTTTCCCATTCGTAAAAACCATTGGCCGGAATCAGCAGCCTCCTGGATTTGAAAGCGTTCCTGAAAGCCGGTTTCTCTGCGATAGTTTCCGAGCGCGCATTAACCAGTCCGGCCCCGATGGCTCCATCTTTAGCCCAAGGTGGCACAAGTCCCCAGTGGTAGCCGCGCATTTCCCGACCAATATTATCCCGTGACATTGATATACCAATAACTTCCTGACCGGGGGCTATGTTGTAGCGCCTTTCGAATTCGACCGTCCTGTCAACAGAAAACTGCTCTGCAATGTCTGAACTAGAGCTTATGAGCATAAATCTGCCACACATCATCGCCTCCACAGATTCCCCGAAAAGTAAGACCACACTGAACACATCATGATAATATACTTTAAAAAAACAATACAATTATCTGTTTTTATGATATATCTCTGCTGCAAAAACAGACAGTAAAGAAAATGTCTTATTCTAAGTCACCCACAAAGCCAAATTCAAGAATTCTTCTCAGGACACTTCTATTATTGTCATGTATCACGATATTGATCCCTGTCACATATTCATGCGCCTGGACACAGGGGGTTGGTTACGGCCTGGGTGGCCTGTCTTCTTTTTCGATTCCGGACCTGAGCCCATCAAGGCCGCTTTCTTTTCCTCTGGGATTTTCTGAATCAGGAGTTGGGGACATTCAGACAGTGCCCCTGAGTTATGACTTATTTCAGGATGTGCTGCCTCAAATCCCAAAACTCAGGTTGGGGTATTTGTATACGTTTGGAAAAGATTTAAGCTGGGGACGGATGACCGGGGATTTTTTTGTGCCTATGGGTCTAAGTTCCTCCTCCACAGTTTTTGGCCAATTCCATGTGGAATTCCAGGATTATTGGCGTTTGCCTTTTGCTGGAGCGCATCACCGGGTGGACCTGTCCGCCGGAGCAGGGTACAGAAAACTCATCAACAGGAACCTCATGTTAGGGGCCAACGCTTTTTATGATTCTACTCGGATACTGAGCGACTGGTACTCTTCAGCCGGCGCCGGAGCAGAAGCCGCTATCATGCTGCCCAATTTTGATGTGCTTGATTTCACGTACAATTATTATGGGAATCTTTCTCGTGGCAATCATGGTTCAGATGGCGAGATTATAAATGGGCCGCCCAACATGGACTTCGAACTGGGATATTCCCATGCGCTCTTTGGGCGTTCGCCCGATTTAAGGGCAAGAATCAATGCCTATAATTACGATATAAGACAAGCCATATGGGGTTTTAAAGGCGGTGTTGATTTAACTTTGCTGAATGGAGCGCTTACGTTTAGGGGTGAAGTTGGGCGGGATCAGCTTTACGGTTCGTACCAGACAGTCGGGGCTTTCGTAAACATCCCCATTCGTCTGGACAATATTTTTACCTGGAAAAGCCCCTTTGTGCTGGCAGGAGGCTCTACTGGCGCCGGACCTCAAGGGGTAGGAAATCCTGGGTGGGGCCGCGAACGGACAACATCCGGAAACAACTCCAACAATGGCTCGTCCCTTTCTGGTCAAGGCGCTCCAGGGGCCGGATACATGTATCCTTACTCGCCGTATCCTAACCTTGGTAATCAGGACGTAATCCCTACGCCTCTTTACCTTGAGCCCCAAAGCCTGCTTAGCTTCATGACAGAACCTGTGAGGCGGCAATTTGCCTCCCACGCTGTGTCCGTAACCGCTGTTGAAAATGATGAGGTCCCTGCGTTGCCAAACATGTTTGCGGCAATAGGGGACGCTTACGTGGTGTTCACGCTAAATCCCAAGTACACTGCTCCAGCGCTAAACAACATTAAACCGACCTCAGTGTCAATTGCAGCCAACGTGACATCCAGGGGACCGGTAAACATTACCGGGATGCAACTGAATGTTAAGGACACCAACATTGTCTGGGTTCTCGATATGCCCGACTGGACCACTGGAATGGGGCTGTATTACAGTTATAATCTTACAGCGTCCCAAATAGATGAGTTGTGGAGAGTTCTGACAGTGTCATCTGACCGTTCCATCGCCGAGATAAGGTTCAATCAGCTAACGGGGATGAACCTGAAAGACCTGGCAATATTTGTGACCATCAAACAGGAAATTCCCAAGCCATCCAGGACTACAACTCCCTAACCCTTGACCAGAGTAAATGAGTTTCCGGAAACCGACGCCGACTGTTCTGGGGCTTGATGGAGGCTACAGAAATAGGCTAGAGGTTGGAGAGGATAGCGGAGTCATCCTCGGGAAAGTCGTCTCGACCGGAATATGGTCTGAAGGTTGAAAATTGTGAATCAAAGTAGGCCGTGGTCATTCCGATGGGACCGTTTCTCTGTTTTCCTATTATTATTTCGGCTTCACCCTTCTTGGGGTTATCGTCGCTTTTGTTGTAAACCTCGTCCCTGTAAATAAACAGAATGACGTCGGCGTCCTGTTCAATTGCTCCTGATTCCCGGAGGTCCGCCAACTGAGGTCTTTTATTTGGGCGTTCTTCAACTTTTCGATTGAGCTGGGAAAGAGCGATTACCGGAACGTTCAATTCCTTCGCTAAGGCCTTGAGCGATCGTGAAATTTCCGAGATTTCCTTTTCTCTGGAGTCCGATTTTATGGGCGCTTTCATTAATTGGAGGTAATCTATGACGATCAGACCCAGGTCTTTCTCTCTCTTCAATCGCCTGGCCTTTGCACGGATTTCGAGTGTGTTGATGGCAGGTGTGTCGTCAACGTAGAGTGGCGCCTCTGAAATGCTTCCAACTGCCAGTGTCAGCCGTCCCCAGTCTTCAGGGGTCAAATAACCGGTTCTTAAACTTTTGAGGTTCACCCGAGCCCTGGAGCACAATATCCTCAACGCAATCTGCTCCTTGCTCATTTCGAGCGAGAATACTGCCGTGGGTGTGCCTGTGTCCATTGCGGCGTTCATCCCAACGTTAAGGGCAAAAGATGTCTTACCCATAGAAGGGCGCCCTGCGATTATAATCAGGTCAGAATTCTGAAAACCGGCTGTCAGCGCATCCAGGTCCTTGAATCCGGACCCAACACCCGTGATGTTCTCCTTACGTTCGTACAAACTCTCGATCGTCGAGAAACTGGTCTTCATAAGCTCCTGGATGTGATAGAAACCCGTCCTGATCCTGGATTCGCCGACCTTGAACAGCATCTGCTCGGCTTCGTCTATGAATTCATCAATGTTTGCATGATCCTCGTAACACCGCGAAGATATTTCCGTGGTGGTAGATATCAATTGTCTAAGCACTGACTTTTCTTTTACGATTTTAGAATAGTGAAGTATGTTTGCGGCGCTGGGAACGGCGTCCAGAAGTTCTGTGAGGAATGCGATACCACCGACGTTCTCAAGTTGTCCTGATTCCTTGAGAGCGCCAGTGAGAGTGAGCCAGTCGACCGGTTCATTTCTGCTGAACAGATCGACTATGGCGTTAAATATAGTCCGATGGGCTTCTCTGTAAAAGTCGTCAACTGTGAGCGCCGCCATAACTTTTGGCAACGCGTCGTTGTCAAGAAGCAACCCTCCCAGGATGGCACGTTCACCTTCCAGGAACTGGGGAGGGGTTCTCAGTTGGCTGTTGGAATCAGCCGACATCCTCTGCAGAAGCCTCCGGATTGACAACTACCTTGATAGTCGCAGATACCTCGGGATGAAGTTTCACACTTGCCGTAAATTCGCCCAGTCGCTTGATAGGCTCAGACAAGGATATCTTCCTGCGATCGATCTCGTAACCTTTTACCGCCAGCGCCTCTGACACGTCGGAATTTGTCACTGACCCGAAAAGACGGGCATCCTGAGCCTGTGATTTTCTGATGAAAGTCAGGATGACAGTCGAGAGTTCCTGCGCATGAGCTTCGGCAGATGTGCGCATCTTAGCCAGTTTGCGCTGTTTGGACTCTATAAGGGTTCTGTAATAGTTGAGGTTCTTTTGTGTTGCCGGACAGGCTAATTTTCGCGGCAAAAGATAATTGCGCGCGTAGCCGTCCTTGACTTTAACTGTCTGTCCGACGGTTCCTAGATCGTCCATGTTCTCTAACAGTATAACGTTCATCTGTTTACTCCACTATACCAAACTACCGACGGGGAACCGTAAACGGCAAAAGGGCTATGTTACGTCCACGCTTGATGGCTGTCGTGAGTTGTCGCTGATGCTTGGCGCAATTACCTGAAATTCTGCGCGGAACTATCTTGCCTCGTTCAGTGATGAACAGTCTCAGAAGGTTGGGTTCCTTGTAATCCATGCGCAATGATGAATCTGCGCAGAATCTACAAACTTTACTTCTCGGGAAAGGTCTACGCCTCGGGGGTCTGCTCATTGTACTTCCTCCTCCTTCACGGCGTTGGGCTCTTCGCCCGATTCAACAACCACTTCGACTGTCTCTACGGTTGCTTCTGCTTCCTGAGTAGTTTCCGGAGCCTCTTCCACCGGCTCTTTCTCCTGGCCTGCGGACTTAAAGGCTTCCAGGTCAACATCCTCATCGAGCTTGACCGTCAAATATTTCATGATGTTCTCAGTAATCTTGAACTGGCGCTCGATTTCACTGATCAGGGCAGGTCCACTGACGAAATCGAAAAGGATGTAGCGACCCTTGTCTCTCTTGCGAACCAGGTAGGCTAACTTCTTGATGCCCCAGTCCTCTATCTTGATTACTTCTCCGTCTTGGCTCTTTATAATATCTCCGAATTTTTCGGTAAGAGCCTTAACCTCATCATCGGCCACATCCGGCTCAATGATGATTACCGCCTCATAGCGTCTCATAGAATCTCCTTTCGGCTATCAAGCCCAACAGGGCAAGGAGTGGTAATGCAAACGCCTACTATATGACATAAAAACCGATTATTCAATAAAATAGTCGGACGGTCAGGCAAGAAAGTTCGGGGTAGGTTCTCAGCGTTTGGATATTTCCCGACAATCAGCGCACTTCCAGACATTTTCCCTAATAAAAAAGAACAGAATTCCAACGCCGATGAAAATGGAGCCGATGTAATATATTGCAGGCAGCGAAAACTTGATGATCCACGGAGCCTGGTAAAAGTGTGTGGCCCATCCGTAAAACGCCATCAAGAAAAGCCCAGACACGATGAGCGCAATGCCATAAGAAAATGAAAGGACGCGCCTGGTCTTTTTTTTCATTATACCACCGCAAACGTGGCATAGTTTAGCCGCGCCTTTTGCCAATTGAGTCTGGAGTTTGCTGAAATCCTCGTTATTTTTCACTGGTCGCCGGTATCCTGACAGGTTGTTGGTTTGGTCGGGAGCTGCGAAGGCGTAATCTGGTTCATTGTCATAGGTGCGATTGGCGGATGAGTTTTTTTTATCATTTGAATCACCCATGTTCATAGAACCTGCTCTCATCATCATGTCCTTGTTGTCTCTCATGTATATTTGAGTGTCCCATATTCAGCGCGAACGGTGTGTCCACAATTGTTGCTCCTGTTTCAGAGCATACTTTTATTAATCCAAGGCGAGGAATGATTCAAGGCATTCCGCTCCTTAAAGGTAAAATTATGGCCAAATTTTTTAAAAAACTTATAGACGTGGAGAAGACGGGAAGAGAAAGAAGGAAAATCAGGGGACTGTAAAATCCCCTGATTTGAAGTCATTTACGCCGCAAACAATCTTGCGTAGGGGTTTCCGAAAAGAAGTATAAGGGCTACGACGAGCGCGTAAATGGTCAGTGATTCGATCATGGCCAGACCGATGATCATAGTGGTCATAATACGTCCGCCGGCTTCGGGGTTACGTGAGGTGCCTTCGCAGGCGCCGCCGATGGCGGTTCCCATACCGATACCACTTCCAATTGCTCCGAGTCCGATTGCAAGACCGGCTGCCAACATTGTGTAGGAAACGATGCTGGCGGCGCCTGCGCTGACATCAGCCGCTAAAGCTATTCCGGCCGTAAGGCTCAGTGCGATTGTCATCAATCCGGCTACTACTACTCTCTTCATTTATAAAACCTCCCTTGGTTCTGATATCAGTGAGCTTCTTCCAACGAACCGACGATGTACATCATGGTCAGCATGATAAACACCAATGTCTGAATGAAAGAAGTGAACACTTGCAGGAACATCATAGGCAATGGCACCAGATAAGGCACCAGCATTGTGAGGATGATAATGGCCAAATCTTCTCCCATTATGTTTCCAAAAAGTCGAAAGCTGAGGGAGAGGATGCGGCTGAAGTGACCGATCAGTTCGATCGGGAGCATCAGCCAGATAAGCCACGGAACCGGTCCGATAAAATGTTTGTAATAATGACTACCGTGGGATTTGATACCGACCACATGCGTTGTTGTAAAGGCGACTAACGCCAAGGCCAGTGTGGTGTTAAGGTTGTTGGTCGCCGACTGGAAATAAGGAAGAATACCGATAAGGTTGCATGAAAGAATGAACAGCGCCAATGACGCAATGAGCGGAAAATAATGTTTACCGTGTTCCCCCATCGTCTGGGTGACAATATCATCAAGGGTTGAAACCACAACCTCCCAGAAGTTCTGAGAACCTCTCGGGATTGTTTCAAGTTTTCCCTTGACCCAGATCGAAGCGCAAACCAGCAGTATCATCACAAGCCATGTGTTGAGTACATTGTTTACGTCGGCATGTGATACGCCATACTTATCGAAAAAATCATGCATGGTATGCAGCAACGGATTGGCTATAATGTCAGTTAGAACCGGCGGATGCATGTCTGCTGCCATTTATTGAACCTCCTGAGGCCTTCTATTCGATATGTATATCAACACCAACATTAACATCAATCCAGCTGGAATAACCGACAAACCGGTCACTAAACCTACCGGATCAATGTTTCCAAACTTGATGAGCGCAAACAGGCTGAGTCCCACAGCGATCAAGCGAAAATAAAACCCACCCATCAGTGACACCATGGCTGCGTTCCTGTTAGTGAAGGAAGCCTGATTCACCCTGCGCGCAGATAACCAAGAATTCAACAACACCAAAAGAGCCCCGATGACATAAGCAAGCGTGAAACGAAGGGGCGCGAAAATAACGCTTGCGAGGAGCCCAATCACAAAGACTACTGCGGACAATCCAAACCAGATTTTAGGGATTTTTTGGAAATCCATCGGCCTTCTTGACCTGATCCTGCCGAAGTTGCTTGCGAACTTCAATCATGACGTTGCGAGCCGCCGCAGCTATTCCGAACAGGAAAAATATGATGCTGAGATATGGAAATGTGCTGAGCTTGCCGTCCAGCCAGTAACCTATTCCTGCCCCTATAAAAATGGCGAACACAATCGATGCGCCAAGTTGAAGCCCATCACCTACCAGCTTTCCGGTTTCACTTATAATTTTCACTAATAATACTTGGTTAACAGATAAAAACCTACTGTGTCAAGAATGATCTTACCCTCTCCAGTACGGAATAAATGTGGCTGAATGTGTTGCTCTTAGAAGAAAATCTTGACTACTCCTTTTTACACCAAATTCTCTCTGTCTGCTATTATTTTCTGGATGAAGTTCCAAAAAACTTTCAATCTCGGGCTTGCCTGGGACCTATCATCGGATTTACGGGGATGCGCATACCGAGAAATCAAAGCCTTGGCCTCATTCCACAGGAATATGAGGGACGGGTCAAAGCCTGAAACCGACTTACTCATTGATCAATGTAGAAATTGTGGGTCAAAACTACTTCGATTGACCGTAAAACGCAAGAATGCTAGTTTATGTCCATTACAGATACTCACTTGTCTCGTCATGCATTCTACTTGATGGTCACGGTTCATAATGCGCAACGGCCGCTCGCCGAGGGGGGAGGGGCCCAATACTAGTCAGAGGCTGTGAAGAATAATGAGTCTTGCTGAACAGTACAAATTGGGTTTTACCGGAAAAATCGTAGAGGCTTTTCTGGTTTCAAAGCTGCCGGTGATTTTCATTCTTGCCTCGGTATTGGCCGGCATTGCCGCGGTCACGATTTCCCCGAGAGAGGAAGAGCCTCAGATAGTTGTCCCTGTGATTGACATCATGGTGAACTTTCCGGGGGCTTCGGCCAAGGAGGTCGAAAATCTTGTCACAATCAACCTTGAGCGGAAAATCTGGGAAATAGATGGGATAGAACACGTATATTCCATTTCACGTTCTGGGTCAGCAGTGGTTACGGCGCGTTTCCATGTGGGAGAAGACCGTGAAGACAGCATACTCAAAACCCACAACAAGATAATGTCGTATGTTCCGGATGTTCCTCCGGGAGTGACGGGGTGGGTAATCAGACCGGTCGAGATCGACGATGTTCCGGTAGTTACTTTTTCATTGTACAGCAAGGTTTATTCTGATTTTGAATTGAGACGGGTCGCCGACGAAATACTGCATCGTTTTCAGAGCATTTCAGACACCGGCCGAACTTATGTGGTCGGTGGACGATCGAGGCAGGTCAGGGTTCTTCTTCACCCGGAAAAGATGGCAGCGAGAAATGTATCGGTCCTTGAAGTGGTTCGGGCGCTTAAGGGGGGAAACGTAAATGTTCGCGCAGGGAAAATGGACATTCGCAACGAGGAAGTGGTTGTTGACGCAGGCCCATTTTTAAGATCTGCGTCCGAAGTGAAGGACTTGGTCATTGGTGTTCATTCGGGGAGGCCGGTTTTCCTGCGTGACATAGCTGAAGTAAACGACGGCCCCGCAGAGGTCAGTTCTTATACCCGAATAACTTTCGGCCCCGGGGCATCTGTCGATCAGCACACTAACAAGGTGGAACTGGCTCAACCGGGCAAGACATATCAGCAGGTCACAATAGCGGTTGCCAAGAGAAAAGGGACGAACGCCGTCCAGGTTGCGCAGAACATCGAGAAGAAAATCAATGAACTCAAAGGTGAATTAATTCCCTCGGATGTTCACATCCTGCTCACTCGGAATTATGGAAAGACGGCTGATGAAAAAGTCGATGAATTGGTAAAGCATCTGGGGATAGCGGTATTGAGTGTTGTTATCCTGCTTACCATCGTCTTGGGAACCCGCGAGTCTTTGATTGTGGCCCTGGCAGTTCCAATGACCCTCGCAGTCACATTGCTGGCCAACCTTCTTTTCGGTTACACGATCAACCGGGTAACGCTCTTTGCCCTGATTTTGTCATTGGGTCTTCTGGTGGATGACCCTATAGTGGATGTCGAAAACATCCACAGGCATTTCAAACTCAAGACCCATCCTCCATTGGACGCTACCCTGCTTGCCGTGGATGAGGTGCGCCCACCCACCATTCTGGCAACTTTTGCCGTAATCGCTTCTTTTATACCTTTGTTCTTCATCACCGGAATGATGGGGCCTTACATGCGACCCATGGCGCTTAACGTTCCAATCGCAATGATAATGTCGCTGGCAATCGCTTTCACTGTAACTCCGTGGGCGACATATCATGCGCTCAAGGGAGAATATCACGCAGAATCAAAACCCTATGATTTCATGGGCGGACCAGTCTACAAATATTACAGCAAAATTATCAGCCCATTTTTGGACAGTCGAAGGAAGAGCCGGTTGTTCCTGGTTGCGACTGCGCTGGCATTTTGCATGTCATTGATTTTTCTGGCCGTTGGCATAGTGCCCGTGAAAATGCTGCCTTTCGACAACAGGAACGACTTTCTCGTTCAGATAGACATGCCGGAAGGAACAACACTTGAAACAACCGACAAGGTAGTTGAGGACCTGGAAAGGTATCTGTCAAAGGTTAACGAGGTTAGGGATGTTGAATCTTTTGTGGGGCTTCCTTCACCCATAGATTTCAACGGTATGGTCCGGCAATATTACCTCAGGGAAGGCCCGGGCTTAGCGGACATAAGGGTAAATCTGCTGGATAAACACGATCGGGAATATCAGAGTCACCCACTAGTGTTGAGACTGAGACCCGACATCGAAGAAATAGCCAAACGTTGGTCGGCGGTGATAAAGCTGGTCGAGGTTCCCCCCGGACCGCCGGTTTTTTCGACTTTGGTGGCCGAAGTTTACGGACCTGTTTCTGCGTCTTATGAGTCTTTGATCCAACAGGCAAAACATGTTCGAAAAATTATGGAAGACGCTCCAAACGTGGTTGACGTTGATGATTCAGTCACTGCGCCCCAAAAACAACTAAACTTTGTGATCGACAGGACCAAAGCTGGGATTCACGGTATCTCCGAGGATGAGATTGCTCAGTCGGCCAGGATATTTCTGGCCGGAGAGTCTCCATCTATTGTTCATACAGACACTGAACGATCTCCGCTTGAAATAAATGTCAGGTTGCCAAGGTCCCTTAGGTCCAGAATGGAAGACATGGCGCCTCTGAAAATCAAGGGGTCCGACGGTCTGATGGTTCCTTTCCATGAGCTTGGTTCACTCCAGGAGACGACAGTAGACCAAACCATTTTTAGAAAAAATATGGACCGAGTCGTGTTTGTCTCGGCTGAGACGGCAGGTGGCAGCCCTGTGAATTCGATCATGGACTTGAAAGCCGCTTTAGAGAAGAACCAAATCAAGCCGGGTTACAGGGTTGACTGGGCGGGTGAAGGAGAGTGGAAAATTACTCTCGAGGTCTTCAGAGACCTTGGTCTGGCTTTTGTTGGAGCGCTGATTCTCATTTACGTCTTGCTCGTGCATCAGACTCAATCTTTCTCATTGCCTCTGATCATAATGGTCGCCATACCCCTGACCCTGATTGGCATTTTGCCCGGCTTTGCCTTGCTGAACGCCCTTTTGGCGCATCAAATAGGGCCGTATAGGGACGCCATTTATTTTACAGCCACCAGTATGATAGGAATGATCGCTCTAGCGGGAATTGTGGTGCGCAATTCAATAATACTAATTGATTTTGTTCAGGTGCGAGTTGCGGCAGGCGAAGACTTGAGGCAGGCAATAATTGAATCCGGCGCTGTGAGGCTGACTCCCATTTTGTTGACTGCAGGGGCGGCAATTTTTGGGTCATGGGTCATCACTCTGGACCCGGTATTCTCCGGACTGGCCTGGTCTTTCATTTTTGGAATTTTCGCCTCTACATTGTTCACGCTGATTGTAGTGCCAATCATCTATTACATGATTTACAATAAGAGGTGAACGTTTTGCGCATCCTGCTCCGACGATTGACTATGGACGAGCAATGATTATGTATAAGTAGCTTGTGTTGATCTTTTATTGGAAATGATTAACTCAGCGCCCAGTAAAGTTTGCCAAAATGCTTTTAAAATAAAATCAGGAGGCCCACTACCATGATCAATGACAAAATTCAGGATGCTTTCAATGAGCAGATAAATGCTGAAATTTATTCGTCCTACCTCTACCTTTCGATGGCCGCTTACTTCGATTCAATAAATCTGAAGGGTTTTGCCTCTTGGATGAGGGTTCAGGCTCAGGAGGAATTAGTTCACAGCATGAAATTCTTCGATTATATAAATGAGCGCGGAGGTTCTGTCCTTCTCAAACCGATAGCCGGGCCTCCCACAAGATGGGAATCCCCGCTTGCCGCTTTTCAGGAGGCTTTCAGGCACGAGCAGAAGGTTACAAGTCTCATAAACGACCTTGTTGACCTGAGTCTTCAGGAGCGTGATCACGCGTCGAACGTGTTCCTTCAGTGGTTTGTGACTGAACAGGTCGAGGAAGAATCGTCGGCCGATGGTGTTGTTCAGCAACTGAAACTTGCCGGAGAGCAGGGCGGTGGACTTTTCATGATTGACAAAGAGCTGGCGACCAGAACATTTGCTTATCCGCCTGCGACTGCCGCTTAGCCACCGGAGAACCAATTTTTGTAAAAATGCCAGTTGAAATAGGCCTCGCCCAAAGTGTAAACTATCAGGCACAGGCCGAATTATTTGAGGAGGACTTGATGACGCATCACAATGAGGCAATTATGGGGATGTTGGCTGCCGCTCTTGAAAAAGAGGAGAGAGGAAGGGACTTTTACAAGAAGGCCTCGGAATCCTGTGTAGACAGACTTGGTAAAGATATGTTCAGGACGCTAATGATCGATGAGGGCGCCCACATTTCCCGTATAAAAGAAATTTTCAATGAACTCCAGGGTGGGAAAGCCTGGTCGGATCAATGGAAGAAATTCAAAGTTGAGAATGAAGACCTACAGGCTCTGTTTAAAGAGAGAATGAAAAATCTGGGTCCTCGCGTCAAGGGGGAAACTGGAGATATTGAGGCGCTTTCAATAGGAATTGAAATGGAGCAGGGCGCTGTTAAATTTTATGAAGATTCCCTCGAAAAGGCTACTGACTCGATGGAGAAGGAATTCTGTGAGTTGATGCTGATCGAGGAGAAAAAACACTTCTCCGCATTACAGGATTTGAAACTGTACCTTCAAGACCCTGAATCCTGGTACTCTGAACTGGAACGCCACGGATATGACGGTTAGTGGCATACAAGCCACCAAACCTGCGCCAACCTACAAAATGGGAGGGCTCCATATTGATGGGGCTCCCCATCTTGCCATTAATCGGTAATCCATAGTGAAACATGACAAGCTCAGATGGAATGCCAGATACGTCGAAAACAACGAGGCATATCCTGCGCCAGACATTTTCCTGACCAATAGTTCTTATCTGTTAGGTAGGGGACGGGCTCTCGATCTCGCGTGCGGCTTGGGGGCCAATTCAATATATCTAGCTCAGAACGGCTTCTGGGTGGACTCAATAGACATAAGCGAGTCGGCGATAAGGCGGCTTCAGGGCAGAAGTCGTGGTCTCGGATTAAATCTGGGACTAGTTGTAGGCGACACGGATTATTTTCCTCTGCCTGAAAACTTTTACGATCTTATAGTGGTTTTTTACTTTTTCTCCGTCCCTCTCATTCCTATAATTGCCAAGGCCATAAAACCTGGGGGACTGGTCGTTTACTGCACTTTCAACTATTTGCACAAAAGTTCGAAGCCTGATTTCAATGAGCGCTATCTTGTGCCCCAGGGAGGTTTGGCGCCTCTTTTTCCGGACATGGAGATAATTGTCGATGAGCCGGAAACTGGTTCGGCTTCTAATCTTAGTCGGCTGATTGCCCGAAAGCCTCTCCCGGCTTACAATTGTTAAGAAGAACTTTTCATCGGGAAATATAAAATGATTAATCCATGGGACGGTTTGCGCATTGCCGTTGGAGCTTTGACATCCAACATACTCAGGTCTCTTTTGACCATGTTGGGTATAGTCATAGGAGTCGGCGCCGTCATCGTCATGGTGGCAGCCGGAGCCGGCGCCAGGGAGATGATAGGGGCCCAGATACAATCAATCGGCAGTAACCTGATTATTGTCGTTCCAGGGGCTTCCACCCAGACCGGCGCACGTCTGGGCTCGGGTTCGGTTCATACCCTGAAAACTTCTGACGCAGACGCAATGATGAAAGAAGCCTCAGCTGTCAAGTTGGCGGCCCCGACGTGGGGCGATGTGGCTCAGGTGGTTTATGGTGGGCGCAACTGGAGGACCAGAATCACCGGAACAACCAAAGATCATTTCCCAATAAGAGAATGGGGGCTGCGTTTCGGTAGAATGTTCTCACCGGAGGAAGAGCGGTACGCCGCAAAAGTGGCTTTGGTCGGAACCACGGTAGTGGAAAACCTGTTCGGAGACGAATATCCGGTTGGAAAATTCATCAGGGTCAAGAACACGCCTTTCGAGGTTGTCGGAGTTCTCGAAAAGAAGGGGCAATCGCCACGAGGCGAGGATCAGGATGACGCAATCTTTGTGCCTATAAGAACAGCTCAATACAGGCTTTTCGGATCACCTTTCCCAGATGAGGTTAAGGCCATAATGGTTCAGGCCAAAGATGTGGGCCTCATTGCAGAAGCTGAAAAGCAGATAGATGAGCTGCTGATCCGGAGACATAAGATAGGTAGAAATCAGGAAAAAGACTTTTCAATCAGGAACCTTACTGAAATTCTGAATACCGCCAAGAAAAGTCTGGATGTGATGACTACTCTCTTGGGCGCTATAGCTGCAATATCGCTGCTGGTCGGAGGTATCGGGATCATGAACATCATGCTGGTTTCCGTAACGGAGAGAACTAGAGAAATCGGCATACGAATGGCGGTGGGGGCAAAATCGGCCGACATACTGTCCCAATTTCTTATTGAGGCGGTGACTCTCTCCATGCTGGGTGGACTCATAGGAGCGGTATTTGGGATAGTTGGAGCCTATTTCTTTGCAAAGTTCAGCGGTTGGCCAGCTATAATCAATCCCGTGGCCATCGCTCTGGCTCTTGGGTTCTCTGCGGCTGTAGGAATTTTCTTTGGATTTTATCCTGCTTTCAAGGCCTCCAGGTTACACCCGATAGAGGCTTTGAGGTATGAGTGAGAAAGCCCGTTTTTTGTCTCGTTAGCGCTTTGTCTGGTTTTTCAGGTGAAAAGAAAAGGGCCCCATCTGACAAGTGTATTAGATGGGGCCCTGATTGTGTTAACAGAGTGGTTTATTTTCCGGCAGCATATTCGTAGTATTTCTTGGGGTCATCTTTGACCACGTAAATTACCCTGACTTCATCTGCATTTAGCGCCTTGGCGTTTGGAAAATTCTTCTTCAGTTCTTCCACCGACTTCTTGGTGAGTTCAAGTATCTTGTCACGTTCACCAAATACCATAGCCCCTGTTGGACACGATTTTACGCAAGCAGGAGTCTGGTTAGCGGTTATACGGCTAAGACACATTGTGCACTTGAACATCGCCTTGGTTTTTGGGTTTTGGCGTGGGATGTTATAGGGGCAGCCTTCCAGAGTAGCTTTGAAATCCAGGTCCTTGGTTTTGGGGGTGAATATTACAGCCCCGGTGGCTTCGTCCTGAATTATCTCCCCCTTCTCAGCCTCTGCCATGCATCCCGGTGAAAGGCAATGCCGACACTGATCCGAGAAGAAGTTCCAGTAGACTTTACCTGACGAGTCTACTCCATCTGCAAAGCGAACCAACTTCCATGTGTCGGCGCTCAGGTCCTGCGGATTCTGATAGCTTCCCCATTGCTTCGTCTCAGTGGCTGGTAGCTCGTTCCATTGTTTGCAAGCAATCTGACATCCTCTGCAAGCGGTACACTTGGAGGTGTCAATCAATATTGAAAATCCTTGTGACATTTTTTACACCTCCATCAGGCTTTTTTTACATTGACCATGAAGCCCTTATATTCAGGACACATGGTATTGCCATCTCCGACACCCGGTGTCAGGACGTTAGTGGTCGAGTCCTTGCCCGTCTTGGGGAACAACCATCCAAAAGCGAACGGCATGGCAACCTGGTGGACAGTCTTTCCTCCAATCTTGAAAGGTCTGATCCTCGGGGTGACCATAGCGACGCATTCAACTTCACCGCGAATTGAGGAAACAACAACCTTCTCGCCGTTCTTGATTCCCTTTTCCTGAGCAAGCGCCGGACTCAATTCAACAAACAACTCCGGTTGAGCCTCCATCAGCCATGGCTGCCAACGTGTGAAGGATCCTGAGCACCAATGCTCAGTTATTGTGTTGGTGCTGCACACTATTGGGAAGTTTGGATCGTTGGATGCAAACTTGTCCAAGTCGCTCTTGAAAATCTTGATTACAGGGTTGTTCATCTGGGCGGACATGATGTTCTGGGCCAGAGGACTTTCAACCGGCTCATAATGTTCTGGGAAAGGTCCTTCAGCGAGGCCTGGACCGAACAGGAATGAGACTCCATCCGGCTTCATGATGAAAGGCAGTTTACCTTTCTCCTTATCACTCATGGGTGGCCAGGGGCCATCCGGGACATCACCGACCCATTTTCCATCTTTCCACTCAACAAGGGCTCTTTTCGGGTTCCATGGTTTCCCTGTGGGATCACAGGATGCTCTGTTGTACAAAACCCTTCGGTTTACAGGCCAGCACCATGCCCAATTTGGAAATAGACCAAGGCCTGTCGGGTCCTCTTTGCCTCGGCGGGCCATCATGTTACCCGCTTTATCCGGCTTGGTGTAGCTGCCGCAGTATAGCCAGTTGCCGCATGATGTGCTTCCGTCGGCCTGAAGGTAAGCAAATGAAGGGACCAGGTCACCTTTCTTGAACTGAATTTCTTTTCCTGTTGGGTCTTTCAGAGTCTTATCGACCAGGAAGTAGCCGTTAATCTCCTTGGCCATCTTGTGAGAATCGAAAGTTTTCTTCTCATCCAACAGTTCCCAGCGAACGTTCAGGATAGGTTCTGGACATTTTCCGGGATCTTTCTTGTAGAGTTCCTTCAGTTTGAGTATGATCTTTGAGACCATTTCGCCGTCGGAGATGGTGTCGCCAGGACCGTTGGCCGCTTTGTATCTCCACTGCGACAAACGTCCGCTGTTAGAAAGGCTCCCTTCTTTTTCCACTGAACAGGAGGCAGGCAGCAAGAAAACTTCAGTTTTGATTTTCTTGGGATCTAGCCCGGGTCCATGCCAGAATGAAGCTGTTTCATTGTTGAAAATATTTGTGTGGACCAGCCAGTCGAGCTTGGACATTCCAGCCACTACCTTTTTGGTATTGGGAGAGCTTCCGGCAGGGTTCTGGCTGAAAACGAACATTCCCTTGATGCGGCCAGCATACATTTCATCAAAAATGTCCAGCCACGAATAGGTTTTTCCATCCTCGGCCTTCGGCAACCATGCGTAACCATATTCGTTTTCTTTAGTAGCCTTGTCGCCGTACAGGTATTTCATAAGGCTTATTGTGTATTTTGGATAATTCTGCCACCAGTTGGCTGACTGAGGTTCCGCTGTAGTGGGAGTGTTTTCCTTGATATACTTATCCAGAGATTGCTGGGATGATCTCGGGACCTTGAGATAACCGGGGATGAGATGGAACAGCAAGCATCCGTCTGTTGAGCCCTGGACGTTGGGCTGGCCGCGCAAGGCGTTGATGCCTCCACCGGCGATACCGATGTTGCCCAAGAGCAGCTGGATGATGGCGCTTGCCCTGATGTTCTGCGTTCCAACCGTGTGGTGTGTCCACCCGAGAGCATAAAGAACCGTTCCCGCTTTGTCCTTCACGCCGGTCGATGAGTACATCTCATAAACTTTGAGCAAATCCTCTACTGGTGTTCCAGTGATTTCGGAAACTTTTTCCGGAGTGTACCTCGAGTAATGCTGCTTGAGTAACTGCAAGACACATCTGGGATTCTGTAATGTTGGGTCTTTTTCCGGAACACCCTTCTCATCGCGCTTGAATGCCCAGTTCTTCGCATCATACTTTCTGCCTTCAGCATTGAAGCCGGAAAACAATCCATTCTTGAAATCGAATTTTTCACCGACAATGTACGAAGCGTTGGTATAGTTTTCCACGTATTCTTTGAAATATTTGTTCTTGTCGATGATGTAATAGATCATGCCGCCAAGAAAGGCTATGTCGGTTCCTGATCTTAACGCCGTGTAGAAATCGGCTACCGATGAAGTTCTTGTGAAACGTGGATCGACAGAGATGATCTTTGCTCCGGCCTCTTTGGCCTTCATGACCCATTTCATACTTATAGGATGGTTTTCAGCAGCGTTGCTGCCCATGATCAGAAGACAGTCACTATTTTTCATGTCTACATAGTGATTTGTCATGGCCCCGCGCCCAAACGACTCTCCCAGAGCCGCTACGGTGGGGCTGTGTCATATCCGGGCCTGATGGTCTATGTATACAAGCCCGAGAGATCGAACCAGGTTGTTTAAGGCCGCAATCTCCTCGTTATCGATGTTTGAGCTGCCCAAATGGACAATGTTTTCGACACGATTTACTATTTGTCCCTTCTCATTTTTCTCTACGAAGCCAGCGTCACGAGTTGCTTTTACCTTCTTGGCGATTTCGGAAATGGCCCAATCCCATGACTTTTCCTGCCATTTATCGCTGTACGGCGCTCTGTAGAGAACCTTTGTGAGACGGTTTGGATTTGAAGCTGTCGTTTGAAAGAGAGCGGATCCCTTTGCGCACAAAGCTCCTTCGTTAATCGGGTGATCGGAATCTCCCTCAATGTTGATGATTTTTCCGTTCTTTGAATCGGTGCTGACAATTAGACCGCATCCGACTGAACAATATGCGCACACCGATGTAGTGGCTTTCGCAGTCTTCATTTTGTCAATCTTGAGTTCAGTTGCATAAGCTTTCGCTGGTCCAACATCGACACCGAGACTAGATAATGCCACTCCGGCGCCTATCAGGCCTGAGACAACAAAAAATTCTCGTCGAGTTACGCTCATACGCAATACCTCCTTGCTTAAACGGCGTTTGGTTGAACGTTTTTGTGGTGGGGATGAATAGTCAGTGGGCGCTGTCAGGAAAATAAGAATGTCCACAATTTATGAGCGCCCCGAACGGACTACACCCCCCGGAGACACACAAACTTGCTCTAAAAGATTATGGACGGAGAACATATTACAACTATGTCCTCTATGACATATGTGTCAGTTTTGTCATATCCTGTGCGGTAAGTCAAGCCACAAACTTTTAAAAAGTGCTGATTCAACGGTTGAGCGATGTGAGCCTGAAACATGTAAAAAGATAAATTATTGATAAAATACATAAAAGCACATTAGGAACAAAGTAAGACGCTGAAACGATGAATCTGGTTTCACCAAAACAGATCAGGGGTTTGTGCTGCCTGTAAAAAACAAGTGATTGAATTTTGTGGTCGTGATATGGGAAACAAGTCGCCATGAGAAGTCTGGTTCAATAGAAAGGAAAGTTCCGATGCCAAAAACATGGGAGAAGTATAATCGGTCTGCATTGATTTTGTTGGCGGCGTTTGCCTTGATCAATTTGCTCTTGGGCGTAGCATGCGCGCAGTCCCCAATCAAGACTTTCAATTTGATTGACGCAGTAGAGAAGGGCCTTCAAAGCGAAGTAGAGCGCCTTATCAAGGCCGGGGCGGATCCAAACGTACGGGACCAGTACGGCACAACTCCTTTACTCGAAGCTTCAAAAAAGGGGACGAGTAAAATAGTTATCATGCTCCTGGAGAAAAACGCTAATCCTAATCTTGCAGACATAGATGGCTCAACACCATTGTTGGAGGCCTCAAAACAGGGACATTTCGACATTGTGAAACTGCTGGTTCTAAAGGGAGCGGACGTAAACGCAAAAGACAGGAATGATGAGACTCCAGTAAGTTATGCAAACCAGAACGGACTGACGGAAATCAAGGACTTTCTGGTCAGCCATGGGGCCGTCGAATAGTCTGTTGGGTCGCTTAACCGCTACCCTGAATAATCTCAATCAAAGACAAACCTCCATTTTCTTCAGGAGTGGAACGCCGACCGCTGAAAATCAGTTGCATGAATCCTTTTTGAAACGTTCACATCATCATGTTTGTAGACAATGTTGCCGTGAAAACGGAGGATCAATACAATGACTATGAGAGATGAATTTTTAGACGGAATAGAAAAAGGATTTGGCGACCGGGTAGAGGGAGCCAATCTTAGGCCCAATATAGAGGTGTGGCCCGATGAAGACGATTTCGGTCGTTGGGTCGCAGCGCATGAGGAAAAGGTAAAGTCTATAATTTGTATGACGCCTGAATTTGCAGATACACCATACTGTGGACGCGGCTTTCACTGACAAATTATTGATAATATTAACGCGATTGAAGAATTTGGCCGACTCGGACAGCTAAACCAAATAAGGACCGGGTCGGCTTTTTATTTTGACAACCATTTCGTAATGACAACTTCGTTTCTTCTCCAGTTTTTCCTGACTCGCAAAATATATGTTCCAATCTGATCTGATTAAGTTACAATAAATTCAGGCTCCTTAATCGGCTGGTGTACTTTTTCGCCTTACGGCGCTTTGTAAGATCTTTGTTTAGAATTATTTTTGGCGTCATGAGACTTTGTAAACTGATAATTTCAAGAATTTTGTACTGTTGAATCTATTAATTAAAGCGTGGATGATTGGTTCGAATCTTTTATTGAGGGGTTAGGACAATGGCAGATTCAAGCCCTGAAAAGTTAAAAAAATCTGAGGACAGAAGGTGGAGGCTGGTGAACCGGACCATGCGCATGCATGGCGGCAGGCCTGACGCGTTGATAGAGACATTGCATGTGGTTCAGGAGTCGTTCGGGTATCTGGATCTTGATGCCCTGAAGTACGTGGCTGAGTCTCTGAGCTTGCCTTTAAGCCGAGTTTATGGTGTGGCGACGTTTTATCATTTCTTCAGCCTCAAGCCGCCCGGAGATCACACCTGTGTGGTTTGCACAGGAACAGCGTGTTACATAGCCGGCTCTTCGGCCATTCTGAAGCAGGTCAAGGATGATCTGGGAATATCTGAAAACCAGACGACTCCTGACAACAAGGTGTCTTTGCTCACTGCCAGATGTATGGGATCTTGTGGACTTGCTCCGGCGGTTGTCTTTGACGGAGAGGTTAAGGGCAAGATGACCCCTGCTTCCGTTATGGCCCAACTGGGGAGGTGGCGCAATGATGACGATTGAAGAACTTCAGGATATCGGCAAGATCGAGAAGGAGAAACAGGAGGGATTCAGGCACCGTATTCATGTGTGTGTAGCCGCCGGTTGTTTGTCCTGTCAGAGTGGTCTGGTTAAGGAAGCCCTGGAGAAAGAGGTCAGTCGTCGGGGCCTGGAAAGTTGGTGTCAGGTAAAGGGAGTTGGGTGTCTCGGGTTATGCTCCGCCGGTCCACTAGTGTCCATTGAGCCTGATGGCCTTCTTTACAAGGGAGTGGAGGTTTCTGACGCCTCAGACATTCTTGAATCCCTTGGCGGCAGTCCTATTTCGAGGCTCGAGTGCTCCCTGGACCAGCCGTTCTTTAAAAAACGCCAGAAGATAGTGTTGGAGAATTGCGGGAAGATAGATCCGGAAAGCATAGAGGACTATATCTCGGAGAGTGGATATGAGGGACTCTACAGCGCATTAAGGCTCATGACACCAAACGAGGTTGTTGACCAGGTTGTGAGAAGTGGTCTCAGGGGACGCGGAGGAGCTGGATTCCCAACTGGTCTTAAGTGGACCACGGTGGCCAAAGCAGGAGGCCCTGTAAAATTTGTGGTCTGTAACGCAGATGAGGGTGACCCGGGCGCTTTCATGGATAGAAGTGTTTTGGAAAGTGATCCTCACAGGGTGCTTGAGGGAATGGCCATAGCCGCTGTAGCTGTAGGGGCTAGTCACGGATTCATTTACCTCAGGGCAGAATATCCGCTGGCGGTAAAAAGAATTAGAACGGCGATTGCCAGAGCTGAAAGACTAGGGGTTTTGGGACACAACATTTTCAACACAACATTCAGCTTTGATGTAAAGGTCAGATTGGGCGCAGGGGCATTTGTTTGCGGGGAGGAGACTGCACTGCTGGCCAGTATCGAGGGTCGTCGCGGAGCGCCGAGGCCCAGACCCCCGTACCCTGCTGAACACGGTCTTTGGGGATATCCAACTCTTATAAACAACGTAGAGACATACGCAAACATACCACCCATCATTCGCAACGGTGGGGATTGGTTTGCTTCTATCGGCGTAGGAAAAAGCAAGGGAACCAAGGTGTTCGCCCTAGCTGGACACGTAAAGAACACCGGCCTCATAGAGGTGCCTATGGGAACCACCTTGCGCGAGATTATTTTTGAAATCGGCGGAGGAATCCAGGGAGACAGAAAATTCAAAGCCGTTCAGTCAGGAGGCCCTTCAGGTGGGTGTCTGCCGGACCGATTCCTTGACATGAGCATGGATTATGAATCTTTGGCTCAGGCCGGCTCCATAATGGGTTCTGGCGGTCTCATCATTATGGACGAATCCTCATGTATGGTGGATGTCGCAAGGTTCTTCGTAGAATTCTGCATGACTGAATCCTGCGGCAAATGCGCCCCATGCAGGATAGGGACCGCTCAGATTTATAACACCCTGAAAAAGATCACGGAAGGCATGGGTAAGCCATCAGACCTGGAATTGCTGGATGAATTATGTGACCTGGTTAAAAACACAAGTCTCTGCGGCTTGGGTCAAACAGCGCCGAATCCGGTGTTGAGCACGATGAAATACTTCCTCAATGAATACAAGGCTCACACTGAAGAGCATACTTGCCCCTCCTGCGCCTGCAGGATGAACAATCATGAGGAGGAGCAAAAATGAGACCGCCGGCCTTTCTTCAAAACGTGCTGGAGCGGGATGTGCATCCTGTCAAGGTCGTCACATTCAAAATTGATGACAAAGACGTCACTGCCCGAGAGGATGAAACCATACTGACGGTTGCAAGGCAGAATGGAATTTTCATACCTACCTTGTGTCATCTCGAGGGTCTGTCAGAAAGGGGGGCGTGCCGTTTATGTCTGGTGGAAATAAAAAACTCTCCCAGACTCGCCCCGGCCTGCGTAACAATACCGCGTCAGGACATGGAGGTAATTACATGTTCAGAACGAGTAGTCAGTTATAGGAAAAAGATACTCGAACTCATACTTACGGAACGAAATCATGTCTGTTCTGTCTGTGTCTCCAACGGTCGCTGCGATCTGCAACAACTGACGGTTGATTTGGGAGTGACTCACGTTCACTATGACTACCTGTATCCCAAACACGGTATAGACGCTTCCCACGAGCGATTCTCCATTGACCACAACAGATGCGTCCTGTGCCTGCGCTGTGTGAGGGTATGCGATGAGGTTGAGGGCGCTCACACATGGGACATAATGAGCAGAGGAATACTGTCCAGAGTTATTACCGATCTCAACCAACCATGGGGCACTGCTGAAACCTGCACCGGATGTGGCAAGTGTGTTCAGGTCTGTCCTACTGCAGCGCTGACGGAAAAAGGCAAGTCTGTCGCTGAAATGACAAAGAGACGACAGTTCCTTCCTTATCTGCAGATGATGAGAAAGGAGTAGCCAAAATGAGCAAGACTCGAGTCGCAACAACCTGGTTGGACGCCTGCTCTGGTTGCCATATGTCATTTCTTGATATAGACGAGCGCATTATCGAACTCGCTCCACTTATCGAGGTCGTTTACAGTCCCCTTGTAGACGCCAAAGAATTTCCGGAAAATGTCGATGTGACCCTGGTCGAAGGAGCCGTCAGTTCTCAGGCTGATGTAGATGAAATTCTCGAAATCAGAAAAAAAACAAAAATCCTCATCAGTTTTGGAGACTGCGCTGTTTCAGCCAACGTTCCTGCAATGAGAAACAGATATGACAGTCTGGAGGTATTGACTCGCTCTTATATCGAGAATGCAAACAACAACGGCCGGTTACCCGATCAGAATGTACCCAGGCTAATGAAGATAGCCAGGCCGGTGCATGAATTCGTAAATGTTGATTTGTTCCTGCAGGGTTGTCCGCCACCTGCAGAAGCCATTTACAGCGCATTGAGTCAATTGCTGGCCGGTAACATTCCTGATCTGAAGGGCAAAACCAGATTTGGCGCATAATTGAGTGGGAGAAGGGATGCAATGACTGAAACAATTACTATCAAGCCGGTAACAAGAGTGGAGGGTCACGGAAAGATAACCATCACACTCAATGACAGTGGGAATGTCGAAGACGCGAAATTCCATGTGACCCAGTTCAGAGGATTCGAAAAACTTTGCGAAGGTAGGCCGTTTTATGAAATGCCCTCCCTGGTTGAGAGGATATGTGGGATATGCCCCATCAGTCATTCTCTTGCTTCCGCCAAAGCGTGTGACGCTATACTGGGAGTTCGGATACCCCATGTGGCAGTGAAGTTGAGACGTTTGCTGAATTGCGGTGAATTCATAGAATCCCATGCCCTGAGTTTTTTTCATTTATCAGCCCCTGATTTGCTGCTGGGTTTTGATTCAGACCCGGCCAAACGCAACATCTTCGGGCTGATTGAATCGCACCCCTCAATTGCAAAGGATGGTGTGCGATTGAGAGCTATCGGCCAGGAGATAATAAAAGGCTTTGCCGGTAAGCGCATACATCCATCCTGGGTGGTGCCGGGTGGCGTTAATCAGCCGTTCTCAGAAGAAAATCGTCAAAAACTTCTGGAAATGATTCCGGATGCTTATGACATAGTGCAGAGAACTTTGGTATGGTTCAAAGCCTCCATAGAAAATTTCAGAGAAGAGATCAGGACATTTTCTAATTTTCCCACCATGTTTATGGGGCTGGTCAACTCAGAAGGCAACCTGGAACATCTGGAAGGGAATCTGAGATTTACCGACGCAAAAGGTGAGATTGTAAAAGATGCGGTAGAACCCTTTCGGTATGACGAATACATAGGCGAATCCACGGAGGCCTGGTCCTATTTGAAGTCTCCTTACTATCTCCCACTGGGGTACCCTGAAGGGATTTACAGGGCTGGACCGGCTGCCAGACTGAACGTATGTAGCGGTTGCGGAACTCCTCAGGCCGACCAGGAGTGGGCCGAGTTCAGGTCTCTGGAACGCGGGGCCGTCTTGAGTTCATTTTACAACCATTACGCCAGACTCGTCGAATTACTATATTCCATTGAATTGGCCGACAAGCTGTTGAATGATCCAGACATCATGGGAACTCATGTCAGGGCTTTCGCAAGTCCAAACCATTTCGACGGGGTAGGGGTTGTTGAGGCGCCCCGGGGAACTCTCATCCATCATTACAAGGTCGATGAACAGGGTCTCATAGTGTGGGCCAATATGATAGTGGCCACAGGGAACAATAACCTTGCCATGAACAGAGGAGTGCTGCAGGCGGCAAAAAGATTCATCACCGACGGTAAAATTACGGAATCCGCTCAAAACAGGATTGAGGGAGTCATAAGGGCTTTTGATCCATGCCTGAGTTGCTCAACACATGCAATAAATGGTAGATCAAACATAAGTATCAAGCTACTAGGACCTGATGGGACTATATTGGATGAAGTATGATGTATAACTATTTGCTAAGAAGTAACTAACTACTTTACGGTAAATATGTTGACTTGCTTTAAAATCACATCTATTGGATAATAATGAATCAGAGTCCATAATTTGACTCTGATTCATTAACTTATTGGAAAGACGACTAATTCCGCTCTGTAAAATGAATAAAATTCAGTTCCGGAAATTAACTGTTTTCTTTTGCCTCGTGTTCACAATATCGTTGGTATTGTTAGTTTCTGTCAGGAATTCAGTCGCATCTACAGGTAAATTCTCATCGGTATTCTCAACTTCAGGAGGTTCAAGCGCGGAATCGCTCTGTCCCTTACTGCCTGGTTGCCCGGGTGGGGTGTCGGTTCCTTTGCCGCCTTTTCTGGGAACGGAAAACAACACGACACGAAATGACTCACCGAAAATTGATGTAAATATTTCCGGTCTGGTTGAAGGAACTGGAAAATATGCGGGAATGGCTCTCATTCCGTCAGGTTCGTATGCCATGGGGAGTCCTGAGCGAACAGGCAGGGTTGATGAACGTCCCGTTCACGATGTTTTCCTGAATGACTTCTACATCGGCAAGCGCGAAGTGACCGTTAGGGAATTCTGCAGATTTCTGAATAATCAGGGTGATAGTTGCACGGATGGGGCTTCACGTATAAAGCTCGACGATCCTAATTGTCCTATCTTGAAAGATGGGGCGTTGTACTCTTCAAAACCGGGCTTCTTCGACAAGCCGGTCACCCACGTTTCGTGGTATGGCGCCATGGATTACGCAGTGTGGGCCGGAGGACGCCTTCCTACTTCGGCGGAATGGGAAAAGGCGGCTTTGTTTACTTCGACCAATCCCCCGGCAGATGTGGTCGCAATTCCCACAGAAGAAACAGCGGTTTCGGTCGGCCAGGCTGCCCCTGGAGCTATTGGTGTCACCGGATTTGCCGGTAATGTATGGGAATGGTGTCATGACTGGTATCAGAAGGATTACTATTCTCAAGGGGCGCAGACCAATCCGCTAGGGCCGCCACTTGGGCAGGAAAAAATCATCAGGGGAGGATCCTGGGCGGCGCCTGAGGCGTCGAGGCGAATAAAAAACAGGCACAAGGCTGCGCCCAGAGGTTTTTACAGAACCGTGGGTTTCAGAATAGTCAAAGAATGATATTTTTCAAACCATGTCAAAAATTTCCACCAACCGGCCAAAAAAGGTAAAAAGTCACCCGTTTCTCACTCATAGGGAGTTGGCGGCCATGGCGTTGTGTTCCGCAAGTTTGATGTTGGTCGCCGTGCTGTTCGACGCTCCTCTCGAAGGGCCTGCTGAGCCGAATGGCATTCCTTCAGAGAATGTCAAAGCGCCATGGATCTTTGTAAGCGTTCAGCAAACATTAAAATGGATGCCTGCTGAACTAGCGGGGGTTCTTCTGCCCTTGACTGCCGTCCTTCTACTGATGCTAATACCGTACGTCAATTTTCCTGCGATGCTGAAACACATATTATTCCTGGGAGTGACCTTCAGCGCGATTATGCTCACGATCTGGGGATTCCTGTCATGACATTGATGAGTGGGAGAATCATCGCCGTCATACTGCTGTCAATCATTCTTACGCTTGTGGCCGTCTTTTATGCCCAGTATCGTGTGGAAAACCATGAATGGCGTCAATACCAGAGGAAAGGTATTGAACTTACAATTGAAAAACTCAGGCGGGAATCCGTAGCAACAAATGACCATGAACTAAAGAAGAGACTTGACGCTCAGGTGGTGTCCCTTCAATCCAGACCTTTGGAACCAATTGAGATAAGGCCCTTTAACGGAAAATACCCGTCAGAGTATTGCCTCTCATGCCACTTTGGGATCGAGGATGTGTCGGTCTCCCATCCGAACGAAGTTTTTGGATGCGTGATCTGTCATGGTGGCAATGGTTCGGATTTGTCCGTTAAGGGGGCGCATCGTGGATTAAGAGGAGGCAGAAACCCCTCGCAACTCGGAGTGGCGGCTCAGAGTTGTGGTGGGCCTAAAACCGAGGCTGGAAAATGCCATTCGGACAGAGAACACCCTTTGCTTAACAGGGTAGATACTGTGCCCCGGTCCCTTATGGCCACAAACGCGGGAATCATAGGCATTCTCAGATTCCAGTGGGGACTGGACGAAATAGGACAGACGAAATACGCCATCAAAACGGTTTCTGACGGCCGAATAACGCTGAATGAAGTTCCACCGGAATTGCTTCCTGACGGAGATTATAGTCTTGTGGACAGTCATTTCAGAAAATTTTGCGCCGCTTGCCATCTCTGGAGTCCCCGTCCCGAGGAAAAGATGGGCAGACTCGAAGGTTGTTCCGCCTGTCACGCCCCCTATTCGGAAGATGGGCGATATGAAGGTTGTGACCCCACAATCAAGCGTTATGAACCCGGGCATGCCCGGACACACTCCATAACCAACAAGATACCCGATGATCGCTGCCGATCATGTCACAACAGAAGCGCTAGGGTCGGTCTGAACTATCATGGTCAGATGGAAAGCGAGCAGTATGGCACGCCATTTGTCAAAGGTTACATGAACGATCAGACACTAAGTGACGAGAGGTTTGTCACAAAACTGCTTCCTGACATTCACCACGAAAAAAAAATGGCCTGCATTGACTGCCATACCGGTCAGGACACAATGGGCGATGGCCATGTCCACGGCCGTATGAAAGACCAGATAGAAATACGATGTGAAGACTGTCACGGGTCTTATGAAAAACCACCCTCTACCGTCACCTTTAGTCAATACCACCCCTTGATGGCGTCATTGGTAAGAAATTCTCCAAAACTCAATGTTCGGGATGGCGATGAAATACTGGTGAGTTCCAAAGGAAACCCCATGCCTCATCTAAAAAAGACGGGACAGGGAATCATCCTTACTGGAAAATTAACTGGGAAAGAGCATAAAGTAAGTGTCATCACCGGCAAAAAGAATGGTCACCAGATTAAGGGACATGAAAGGCTGGACTGTGACTCCTGCCACAGCGCATGGAGCCCGCAATGTTACGGTTGTCATCAGTTGCTGGACTTCTCACAGAAAGGAGTTGATCACCTCACCGGTAAGATGACCCCCGGTTTATGGGCCGAGGGAAGAACCTATTTCAGGTTCGAGAGGAATATACTGGGCATAAATTCAAGCGGTCGAGTTGGTATCCTTGTCCCTGGATGTCAAGTATGGAACAGTGTGACCGGCCCGGACGGAAAGGTCATCGGCCCCTATGATTCGGCCATCATGCAATTGAAAAACAGAAAAACTTCTGTAGCCATGGGGCCCACTCACCCACACACTACACGCAAAGAGGTTCCAAGATGTGTTGATTGCCACCTGGACCCAAAGGCCCTGGGCCTGGGGGATGGCAGGATCAAATATGATCGGGCAAACAAGACGATTGAGGTTCAGCCCATTTATGATTCGGCCGCATCGGGATTGGGCATCAAATATTCATTAGACGCTGTGGTGGACAACGAAGGGGCCGTACTTCAGGGAACGTCTCATCAACTGAGCCGGGGATTCAACAAGGAAGAGCTTCAGCGCATAATCGCAATAGGGCCTTGCCTTGTCTGTCATGATCGCTACGACGACCCGGTGTGGTCCAGACCTGGTCCCTATGAGCTAAAGGCGCAGTGTGTGCGGGCCATGAACCCCGGTCTGAATGCGCAGGCCAGATGAACTTTTTTCGTGGAGTTTCAGAACCCGCCATGAAAAATAATCTTGATTATAAATGACGGGACATTAAAATATACAGAAGGCTGTTACGAGACCTGCATTACTGTCCGTCCGCCTAAACACAACTGTTATTTCGGGTCTTACCGAGAGGTTCTTACTTGAGATACCACTTCGAAGCTGTTTCAAACCGGGTTCGGGGTTTGTCGGCAGTCATCATATTCTGTCTGGTTTTTGGAGTTGTCCTCCATCATTCTGCACATTCGTCGGACTCGGTTTTAACTCAAAAATCGCAAG
>CAZVOU010000208.1:0-4974 GCA_964628605.1 uncultured Syntrophaceae bacterium | reverse complement strand
GAAGACAATGAGATTAACCAGGAAATTGTTGTCAGTCAGTTAAAGTCCGCCGGGTTTGATGTTGATGCGGCATCTGACGGAAAAGAGGCCCTGGAAAAATTCCGCAGTGGACAATACGACCTTGTCCTTACTGATATCGAGATGCCTGAAATGAACGGCTATGAACTAGCCAGGGAAATCCGCAACATTGAAAAAAACACCCAACAAAACACCCCTATTCTGGCGCTAACCGGCAACGACTTTGCCTTGAGCGTGGCAGCCGCCAGGGAGATTGGCTTCAACGGATTGATGCTAAAACCCCTTGACGTGGATTTATTGAGGCAAAAAATTGCTGATCTGTCCAGTTCGGTTCAATGAAGCCATGTTCTCAAGCTCTAAGTCGTTCTCAACACATTCGATGAACATGGCAAATGATGGGCTGTATGAAAAGGCTGAGCGTTGGAGACTTATCCCAGTCGGCCATCGTTATCGGGCCAGAGTGTTCACTATTAATTCTCTTATGGCCTCCACAGGATATTGCCAAACTCTCTCACGTCTCAACTGATCTTCGATGACGCCGGTTTCTTCACTGACATAAGGCCACGGTATGCGCAGACAATCCTCCATGAGACCTGGCGCTTATGGGTAGCATGATGGATTTGTGTGGTTTAAACGGGAATTGACGTCGGCTGTGCCGGGATGACTGCACCCGAAGTTACAGCAATCCCGGTAATGGGCATTGCTTTTCATCGAACCAGCTCACTGACGGTTGATGGCGTTCATGGTAATTCCGGATTTTTGAATCAAACTGATTTTTTTGAAAAGCGGACCTTGTAAACATGGATGAATCTGATAAAACATACCGGTATGTTTATTGGGGAGGTTGATTTCATGATTCGAGGTTTCGGGGCAAGCGTGGTGATGAGAATAACCGGTGTCTCCAGAATGAGACTGGAACATTGGGACAGAACCGGAATAATAAGCCCTTCCATTCGCAGCGGCTCAGGAAAAGGTAGCAGGAAAGCCTATTCATTTCAGGACATGGTTGCGTTAAGGGTCGCTCTGGGATTCAGGAATGAAGGCATTGCCCTACCCAAAATCCGGGCTACAGTAGAATATCTGAAGCAGAACTTTCCCGATTTAAAGTCGCCATTGTCTGAACTCAGGCTTGTCACCAATGGAGCAGACATCTTTGCGATCACTGATAACAACGAAATTCTGCTGGATTGCCTGAAAGGTCAACTGGTCTTTTCTTTTTCAATCGGGTCCATAATAGATGAATTGAGGGGAGCAGTGTTAAAACTCGAAACCCCACTGGAGAGACAATTTTCGGCTTGTGGATGCAACTATACAGCCATACTGGAGAACGACCTGCAGGAGGGCGGCTACACTGTCACCTGTAAAGAGATTCCCCAGGCAATTTCTCAGGGTGAAACCGAGGCCGAGGCGTTAGACAACATCACGGACGCCGTCGAGCTTTGTATGGAACATTTTGAATCCTCTGGAAGGCTGGCCGGGGTCATGTGATGGAAATAAGGGGGGAACACATTGCGAAGGTGGCCAAAAAACTGGGTTACAATATAAGACAAGGAAGCAAACACATACTCGTCTTGAACGAGCAGACGTTGGTAACAACCATTCCACGTGGAAAAATAAAGGATGGGACACTTAGGGTCATATTAAAGAGATTGGACATTTCCTTAGACCTACTCTCAGATCTCTTGTAGGATGCGAGCCATTCTAAGACACAACCTCAGCCCAGGGCTGGTTGTAAAGGGAGATTATCTTCCACTTAAATCTTTTACTACATTTGGGGCATTCCCCCACTGCCACCAGACTGGAATTTGTTTGTGCTTGAAAGCTATTGCCGTCGCTTTAGTCGGAAGTTTCGGTTCGATGCCTCATCGGTTGACTCCAGGAACTCAGGAGCGCTTGCCCGCAAAAGCTGCGGCATGAACTACACCGAGACTATGACCGATGCCGTTGCGAAGGCCCACATTCCCTTGAAGGATACCGGCGAGGGCAAGTTCCTGTGTGATAACGGCTACACGGGCAGAATCATAACATCAAGAGCTGATGAAATTGTCGATAGGGCGAAGGTCATACAAGCAAGGATGCAAAAATTATGAAAATCATCACTTACAACAAACTCGTTCGAGATAGAATCCCGCAGATTATCGAGCAGTCCGGAAAAACCTGCATCTGCGTATATTCGTGAGCTGGAAAGCAAAATTTTTGTGCCAGAGCGCAATCGTTTGATCGCGAACACATGGCTGCAATATGTGAAGAATAAGCGTACGGTGGTATTCTGCGCATCGGTTAAACATGCCGAGCAGATTGCAGAGCTTTTCAGAGAGCAGGACATTTCTGCTTTTGCCGTTTCAGGGGGCATGAAATCTTCGGTGCGCAGAGAAATGCTCGCCAAATTTGAAATCGGAGAGATTCAGGTGCTCTGCGCCTGCGACCTCCTCAATGAGGGTTGGGACTGTCCTCAGACGGAGGTGCTGTTTATGGCACGCCCAACTATATCGAAGGTGCTGTACACTCAACAGATCGGGCGAGGTATGCGCATAGCTGAAGGTAAAGAAAGCCTGATGGTGTTTGACTTCGTGGACAACGCCAGCCAGTACAGTGGAAAAGGCAAATAGTATTTACGCTAAGGGCGGCTACACCGATAAGGAAGCCGAGCGGAATATTCTGGTCAACCCCTTCAAGCGATTTGAGGATATGCAGATGCTCCGGCATACTAGAACGCTGGGTGTTATTCAGGTGGATGAGGCTGTTTGGAAGGCTTTAGGTAAGGAAGAAAAAGTGGAAATCGAGCGATTGTGTGAGGAAAAGTTAGTAGAGTATTATGGGAGGTTGAACACTCCATAACACATGATTAGCGGTTTCTTTAAGATAAACAACCCACTTCATGAATACACGCTTTAAAGTCCAACCAGCGGAGCATGTTCGACTTCATCAAATCCTCTGACACGGACGATGTGAAGTCTTTCCAATGGTTAATTGAGAATACGGGTCCCTTTGACGCCCACCGGCTTCTCACCGTGGACATGCTACGGAAATTTAGAGTTGTCCCAGATAATCAGCCAATCTCCGCCAGTTTATCGTGGAAAATAACAATAATCAGAAAAAATCAGGCAGTTTATTGTGAAAAACAACAGTTGTATACTACTGGAAACACAAGAATAACCAGGCATAGTTACCGACTGGGTCTGGTTTTTTATGATTTTTTCAAATTAACCCAATAGAGCGAGTTAAGGCCAGGAGCAGAATTTGATTTTATGCAACGGCATTGTCGAAGCGTAATCAGATAAATCCGATTATAAAAAGATGACAGGAATGCGATGCTTCATTGGGGCCAGGTATTTTTCAACGTGGAAACTTTATAGGCAGAGACAGTATTAACAAGGTCGCAGGTTCGAGTCCTGCTGGGCGCGCCAAAAGAAATACAAGCCCTGTCGTGCATCAGGGCTTTTTTAATGCGTCCTACGAGATCAATAAGTTGTCGCTAAATTGCGAAAAAAACACACAACGTGTACGGTGTACACGAAAAAGCCGATGAAAGATCGACCCTAATTGGCAGCCACAAGCAAGAAATTGAAAGGTGTCGCCGTTTCAAACATTCCCGAGACGTTCCCTGAATAGGTTTCTCCTCCCTGCAGCCTGAGTTTCCTGACTGGAGCGCCCTCCTTGAAGTCAAGTTCCCCCAAATGAACCCAGAAGACTGTTGGGCTCGTAGCGGAATCATAGTAGTAAACCTTGTTCTTGTGATCAGAGATAGTTCGCCAGTACGTGGAAGCTATGTTGGGTTGTCCAGGAGTTGTGATTCCTAACGGAACGGAAACTCCACGAATCACCCCCAGCACACTGGCTAACGCCTGGAACATGTCGTTGGTTTGAGGAATAGCTTTGATAAAAAAAGCAGCGCGAGCGAAGCGATCTGACGCCCTGATGGTACCCGGAAGAAAATCCATGCCACCAATCTGCTGCCAATATGTGTTCAGGGCCAACTGCTGATCGAACACCGGTGAGTTGGTCATGATCGGATATTGTTTGCCATGGTGGATGGTGAGCTTACCATTGACATATTCGAAAATTGCGGAGTCGCCGGTGGGATCGGAAATAGCCATGTGTCCAGCCCCACGCCTTCCTCCTGGTAGCTCAGGAGCCAATACCGTGAATGGGGCATCTCGCAGTGCGCTCACCGCTTCAGACACCGTGGCATAGCTGTCCAGCACATACTGAGCCCAGGCGGCTATCGACATGGTTGGCTTATTGGCCTCCGGTTTGGGATACTCAGATTCAGTAAGGTAGAGTACGTTGGCAACAAGGCCTTCTTCGTTCATTCCATCGACCGAGGACACACCGTAGAATGAACAGATTACACTTCCGTACTTCGATACCCATTTCATAGTGTCTGCTCCGGATGCTCCATCGCGTTTCATTCCTCGAGGAAAAGACCATAAATCAGTTCCTGTCTTTTCGGCCCAATCCATCGAGCGGCCCGTCACAATGGTTCCATCGGGTCCTTGGTAGAGAGCCCTGGTACAGGCAAAGCCCTGTTGAGGCAATGCAAACGCCAGGACCAAAAGAATCATTCCAAAGCTGCCAATCATCTTGAGCATTTTCCTCTTCATCTTCAATTCCTTTCTGAATGTTGAATTTGCACTACCCCTCTAATTCAACTGTGTATCATAATTATCGTTTCTTAATAACAAAAACGAAGACTATTCAAATTGTTGTACATTACAATCAAAGTTTCCGCTAATGGTTTATTAAATCAACTCCTGAATTATGAAGATGGTCCGCTTAACCTATAAATTATATATTATAAATAAAAAGATTAGCTAATTTAGATAACTTATTATATAATAACCATATTATACTGTAGAGAGAATAGGCGTTGAAACTTAAGGCATCATTTGCACTGATTCTTTGTCTCCTGATGAGTTACATTCCAGGAACTATGCCCAAAGCTCAGGCATGGTT
>CAZVOU010000207.1:0-9850 GCA_964628605.1 uncultured Syntrophaceae bacterium | reverse complement strand
TCCTTCGGCTCTCCGGGCCCATTTGATCACCGCAATACCTAAGAGGGAAGTCGTAGAGCAAAGGATAAGACCTACCGTTATTCGGCGTAGGGCCAAAACGCCTCCCCACTCCGAAACCGGTGAGGTTTTTGCGGAATCTGTTGATGACACATCTCACGAAATTGAACACGTAGAAGATGATCTCAGGGAACCTGCAAAAATAGTAGCGCCTCCTTCTGGCCCCACTGATTTCAGAAAAAACGCTCAGACTCGTAAACAACGCAAACACGAACCGGCCAGAATCATCGAAATGGCCCCTCGTCCTCCCAAGAAAGAGTCTGCAGTAGTTATTTCAGAACGCCCTGCTCCCAGAACGGAACCTGCTCAGGCAACCAAGCCCATGGCCTCGGACGTTACCCCCCCTCCCGAGGAAAAAGCAGTTTCCGTTTTGGAAGCGATCGATGAGCAGCCAACTGCGCGTTCTGAGGCAGTCACTCGAGCCACCGTCAAGGTAGAGGAAGCCACAGTGGTTGAGGTAACGACGGACACTCCGGAACCCGCGGCGACAACTGTCGTTGAATCTTCCAGAGAAACGGATGACGGTTCGGATTCCGCAGAAGACCTTAGGGACGGCGAGGACAAAGCGGCACGTAAAAAGAAAAAGAAAGAGAAAAGGATGCAGCCTGCGCAAATAATTGGCAGAGTCCAACTGAAAAAGGAACCGCCCAAGGAACCTGAACGTGAGAGGCCGGCCTCCCCGCCTCCCAGGCCGCAGGCTCACAGGCCACATCCAAACGCGGGTCCCAGACCCTCCGGCTCAGAATACACTCCTCGTCCACACGCTCCACAACAACCGCAGCAACAGCGTCCTGCGGGTAGGCTGGAACAACCGGCCAGGCCCATGATTGTCGAGATTCCCATCGATGATGAACGTCGTCCTAAAAGGAAAAAGGACAAGAAAGTCAGGTCAGCCTCTGAAGAAAGAGTCGATGACGAGAAGGGAAAGGTCAGAAAGCCCAAGGAAGTCATCAATGTCGCAGATTTATATGATGATCGTCCTCGCGGTGGCCGTGTAAAAAAGGGCAAGAAGCCCAAGCCTCGTAAAACGGAAATCACGACGCCTAAGGCTATCAAAAGAAGGATAAAGGTGCCGGAGGCAGTGACTGTTTCAAGTCTGGCCCACAAGATGAGCGTAAAAGCCGCCGAAGTTATTCAGCAATTGATACGCCTCGGCATCATGGCGGCAATGCATGAAGCCATCGACTTTGATACAGCGACGTTGGTCGCCAACGAATTCGGATTTGAGACTGAGACAAGTCGTCCGACAGAAAAGGACATGCTGCCGGAGAAAATAGCAGACACAACGGAGAATCTGGTCTCTCGACCACCAGTAATTACCGTCATGGGCCACGTTGACCACGGTAAGACGTCTCTGCTGGATAGAATAAGATCAACACATGTCACAGATCAGGAAGCCGGTGGTATTACACAGCACATCGGCGCTTACAAGGTTCGCCTGCCCAAGGGAGAACTGGTTTTTCTCGATACACCCGGTCACGAGGCGTTTACGGCCATGCGAGCCAGAGGCGCCCAGGTGACGGACTTCGTCATCCTCGTTGTGGCTGCTGACGACGGTGTTATGGAACAGACCAAAGAGGCCATTAACCACGCTCGTGCGGCTAATGTTCCGATAATAGTAGCGGTCAACAAGATTGACAAACCGGAGGCCGACAAGGATCGTGTCCTGCGGGAGCTTTCCGAGCTGAACCTCATACCGGAAGCCTGGGGCGGCGACACATTGTTCGCTGAAGTCAGCGCTAAAACGGGCGTCGGTGTTGAGGATTTCCTCGATCTCATACTGTTACAGGCTGAAATGCTCGAACTGAAAGCCAACCCGAACAAGAAGGCCATTGGCACCGTCATAGAAGCCAGACTTGACAAGGGAAGAGGCCCGGTGGCTACTGTTTTGATCAGGGAAGGCACACTGAAACTTGGCGAACCATTCGTAGCCGGTGTCCATTTCGGTAAGATCAGGGCAATGCTGGATCACGAAGGACGTTCGCTTGAGGTAGCCGGCCCTGCCACACCCGTAGAAATTCAGGGTTTTTCAAGTGTCCCCGAAGCTGGGGAGCCCTTCCTTGTTGTTGATGAAGAGCGACTGGCAAGACAAATCGGCGCTCATCGTCAGCAGAAAATTAGAGAAGACTCGGTAGCGTCATCATCTCCTGCGTCGCTGGAAGACCTCATGGCCAGAATGACCCGGATGGAGCAGCCGGAGTTGAACATCATCATCAAGGCGGATGTCCAAGGATCGGTAGAGGCCCTGAAGGAAGCTCTTTTGGCTATACCCTCCACGGAGGTCAACCAGAAGGTCATCCACAGTGGTGTGGGCGCAGTGAACGAGTCGGACGTTATGCTTGCCAGCGCATCCAAAGCCATTATCATCGGCTTCAACGTCAGGCCGACAGTTAAAACCGTGCAGTTGGTGGAACAGGAAAAAATCGACCTGAGACTCTACACGGTGATTTATGAAGCCATAGAAGATGTTCGTAAAGCTATGGAAGGCTTGTTGGCGCCAATCGAGAGGGAAACGGTGACAGGACGGGCAGAGGTCAGACAGACCTTTAGTGTGCCCAAGATCGGCATGATCGCCGGTTGCCATGTGACATCGGGCAAGATTGAACGATCAAACCAGATCCGTCTACTTAGAGATAACGTGGTCGTGCATACCGGTAAAATCGGGTCCATGCGCCGCTTCAAGGATGATGTCAAGGAAGCCCTGGAAGGTTATGAGTGCGGTATTGGTATCGAAAACTTCAGGGACATTAAAGTAGGTGACATAATTGAGGCATTTGTTATTTCCAAGGAATCGGCAAAACTGTGAGCTTCAGCCAAACCTGATTCACCTATAATTCTAACATCACAAAGGTAAAGTTGAGGCGTCCCGGCACGCCTCATTTTCATTTTATGGAGACCTCATTTATGGTAGTTGGCGTGGCGGTTTTCAAGTTCTTGATACACCAGTCATTTTCTCTCAAGCAAAAACGCCAGGTCATCAGAAGCGTCGTGGGTAAGGTTCGTTCCAAGTTCGATATTTCCATAGCCGAAGTAGGAGATAATGACAAATGGCAGGCGGCCACTCTGGCTGTAGCCGTTGTCTCAACAGACTCAGCGCACGCCCACAGCATGCTGGAAACTATTCACCATTTCATTGAGGGATTGCACATGGCTGAGATTGTCTCATTTACTACGGAAATTGTGCAGTTCGGGAACGTTTGACAATTAGTCGGACTTTTTGTACAGAATCTTTTTTGGCATCCGGGATTATCTTCAAGGGAAATCACCCGATCCACAGGGATGCTGTTTCAACATAATGGAAAGAGTTCTTCATGACCAATTTTAGAAAAAATAGAGTAGCGGACCTCGTTCGAGAGGTTGTATCGGACATTATCAGGGACGACATAAAGGATCCCAGGGTGCAGGGAGTAACCATTACTGAGGTAAAAATGAGCGCAGATCTGAAATTGGCCAGGATATACTTTAGCTGTCTGGCCGATGGAAAGACAGAAACGCATCTTGCAGGTCTTCAGTCTGCGGAAGGATTCATAAGAAAAAGACTCAGGGATGAACTTGATCTGAAATATGTGCCTCAAATTACTTTTACATATGATTCATCATTCGATTATTCGGAAAAAATTAACACCATTCTGAACAAAATAATACCGGACAGGGAAGACAATGTTTGATGATATCTGCAGCGCCATCAAAAACGCAGACCGCATCCTGATAGTGACTCATACTAACCCGGACGGTGACGCAATTGGTTCAAGCCTTGGATTCCATCTCTCATTAAAGGAAATGGGAAAGGTTTCCTTCCTTGCCCTGGAGGCATCTCCCCCCCAGTCGTTCTCATTTCTTGACGGGATAGAAGAGGCGGTCGTTAGGCCCGACATCAATGAGATCAACCCCGATCTGATCCTGGCCCTGGACGCCGCCGACCAGAAAAGAGTGGTTCCCAACATTGATCTTGTCAGGCCAAACGTTAAGTTGATAAATATAGATCATCACCCTACAAACCCTTTGTATGGCGATCTCAACCTTGTCAGGGCCGACGCAAATTCGACTTCATCGCTAGTCTTTCAGGTTTTGAAGGAGATGGGGCATCGCCCGTCTCACGCCGCAAGCAAAGCATTATTCACCGGCTTGGTAACCGATACGGGCTGCTTCAGATTCGAGGGAGTCAATAGCGCAACGTTCCGACTTGCCGCCGAAATGTGCGAATCCGGCATAGATTCCTATCAGATAACCCAGTTTCTCTTTGAAGAGCATCCCGTTGAACGAATTTCTCTTGAACGACTGATGCTGAATCGATTGAGATTTCTTATCGGCGGGAAAGTGGCTCTGAGTGAACTGTATATCTCTGACTTCAAGGAGACCGGCGCCTCTTTATCGGATGGAGAAAACCTGGTGAACAAATTGAGAGAAACCAGGGGAGTCGAAGTGGGAGTGTTGATGACAAAGGTTTCCGAGAATATGACCAGGGTAAGCCTCAGATCAAAAGGTCATCTTGATGTGGCGGCGATAGCTACCGAGTTCGGCGGCGGTGGACACCGACGTGCCGCAGGTATTAAATCCAGTCTTGATTTCTCAACATTGCAGCAACAGTTGCTGGTCGCCATCGGGAAATGCCTGTCCTAGACCGGCTCCATCCAGGGAATCATCATTTTTTAGCGCAGTCAGATCGATTAGTCTGAATCATGGACACCTTTAGGAATTCTGTTCAATTTTGACCTTTTCCTATAGCCACATGCGGATGGGTCCAAGTTGACCAAAGCCGGATGCTATGATAGCATCGGGTTTCTTGTCACAAAGATTTAAGGATTATAAGGGCTTTTAGATGTTAACCGGAAAGAACATTCTGATTTTGGGAGCGAGAGAAGGTGGTTACGGGGCTTCAATAGCGGTGGCGGCCATCGCAGCGGGAGCTAGAGTTTTTGGCACATCCCTGGACCCCATGAATTCCAAAGAGAAAGCATTCTTTGACAAACTCGGGATAGAACTTCTTGATGTTCCTTTGCGCTTTGATTCTGATAAACGTGCAGAAGTGGCCGAATCGTTGGGACTTATTGAACAATCTCTACGCTCCAGAGGCGTTGATTGTTTGACGGCGGTCATACATGCGGTTGCCGGAGGTTTTCCCCGCAAGCCCTCAGTAATGAAAGCAGTAGGTGACATTCTCAAAGGGAAAAGCGTTTTCTCGGACATGGCTACAGCCGTAAAGCGCAATGTTTACTATGTAAATGCCGAATCTTTACAGGACACCATTCATGGCCTCGCAGGAATATGTGATGATGACACAGTTTATGTTTCACTCACATATCGTGGAGATCTTCCGTATTTCATAAGCCCTACCAAAAAGTATCTGGAAAAACTGTCAAGCAGATTGGCCAGGCAGGGTAAGAGAACGCTTGTAGCGGCTTTTCCGGAGGCCTGGACGCAATCTTCCCAGTTCTTTACCGGCATTGAAATTGCCGTCATGTACCATTATACATCTCACCTTGAGAACCTTCGAAAATGTTCTCCTGAGATTCAGCCCTTCTTCGATGACATGAATCGCTCTCTGGCCTCTCTACAGGGTTTTCGTGAGATGAAGAGTTCCGTGAGGCAGTTTCTGGCTACTGAATGGCGCCTAATTGCATCGTCTCAGGACAATGCGGCCATGTTTGACCGAGTCCATTCCCTTTTCAACTCCATGAGAGCAGACGGCACGTTTCCTGTCCTGCGCAGGGCGGTTGAAATCATTTCTGAATTTGTCAGGGAGGCGTCCGGCGCCCTACTTGTCTCCGAGTTCCTTCACAAAGGACAGTTCAGGGCCGGCGACGTCAGACAGTTTTACTACAAAGACCTGAGCGGGATGACACAGATCAGCCTGGCTAAAGAGCGCACCAGGACCGTCACGATACCCAAAAAGAATCGCAGGTGGATAGTTTTTGAGAAAGATGAAATTCGCCGCACACTCCATATGTATGGAGAGAATTTTCTTTTTCTGGATCGCGTAATCATGGAGGACGGGGATTTTCACGACGGAATGATCGGTTTTGCCAGATATAAAATACCAACCCCCGACCAGAATCCCATTCTCAAAGATCACTTCGTGGGTATGCCGGTTTTCGGGGGTCATCTTCAAATGGAGGCGGTGGCTCAGTTTGGGGCCTTTCTGGTGTTTAAAATTTTAAAGAAGTCGAAAGTGGTGCCGATCCTGACAGGAACCGAATTCCCTGATCTCAACACTATGGCTCCCCCCGGTGAGGTTCTGACTCTCATGGGTGAGGTTCACATGAAGGACAAAAGGGAACTGGAATTCAACGCCTTTCTTGAAAACCGTTATGCCAGGACAAGAGGCTCAATCAAAGGAATGGTCCTGAATGAACGATTGGCCAAGAAGATGTTATCTTCGTTCGACAATCCGGATTCAAGCGATTAATTGGCCGGTTTGTCCAGAATCTCGATATGGGTTGCCCCCCGAGATTAATAAAGACTGATCCGGTCAGGCTAAATGAGAACTTCATCAGATTCTCGGCGATAAATAAGGCCTGAGCTTATTAATTATTTCTGTGAGCGACAGACCATGCCTGCAACGAAATGGGATTTGAGTCTTTCGCAGGCCAAAGTTGATGAACTATTGGCCGAGTTATCCCCGCGCCCTAACCTAAACCCTTTAATACTTTGTCATAACAACCCTGATCCGGATACCATTGCCGGCGCTTACGCTCTAAACTTCCTGTTAAACAGGAAACTGGGAATCAAATGCACGATTGGTTATGGCGGTGTGGTCACCAGGGCTGAAAACAAGGCAATGATCCAGAGACTGAAAATTAAAATGTCTGCTCTCCGGAAACTAAGCCCTGCCAAATTCGACTCAATCTTGCTAATAGACGCCCAGCCCGGATCCGGAAACAATCTCATGTCATCCAGGAATGCTCTGCCCTTAGTGGTCATAGATCATCATCCGTTCAGAAAACTCTCCCAAAAAGTTCGGTTCCACGACATCCGACCAGATTATGGCGCTACCTCGACAATAATCACGGAATATATTCTGGCAGCGGGTCTCAAGATTCCCACGTCAATCGCCAATGCGTTATTGTACGGGTTAAAGACAGATACAAATTCTCTTATTCGTGGCGCATGCAAAGCCGACCATCAGGCTTTCAACCATTTGATTCCACTGACTAATCCCAGAGTCATCGGGTCTATAGAAAGACCTGAATTACCGGTCACTTATTTTGAAGAATACCATAGAGGTTTGGCAAACATTCTCATTTACAGAGACACTGCCATATGCGCCCTAGGTAAAATAGAAACGGAATCAATAGTTCCTGAGCTTTCGGATGTGATGCTGCGCATTGAGGGTATAAGCTGGTCGTTGTGCATGGGGGAAAATAAAGATAACGTGGTTCTGTCTCTACGATCGAGATCCAGAAAACTCAAAGCCGGGAGCATCCTGGTCAAGTTGCTCGGGAAAAGCGGCTCCGCCGGAGGTCATAGGGAAATGGCCGGGGGGATAACGCCTGTGGCAGGCCTCAGTGAAATTGAGAAAAAACTGCTTTGCGAAAAACTGGTTACTGATTTTCTAAAGATGATAAAGAGACCTTCATCCAATCCGAAACGATTGATCACCGACCAATCCGCTTCATGATTTTTGTATGTCCCCCGAATTCGCACAATAAAGAAGTGGCCGCGATTCCTTCAGTCTCTGAATGTTATCAGCCACCACGGAACATATCCCCTCATAATTCTGGGATGTTACCCCAGCTATGTGTGGTGAGGCCACGACCCTGGAGGACTTCAACAAATCCTGGTTCACAGCAAAAGGCTCTGTAGCAAAGACATCGAGTCCGGCTCCTGCTATCTTTCCAGTTGACAAGGCTTCTATCAAATCCGCTTCAACAACAATGGGCCCTCGAGAAACGTTTACCACAAAACCTGAGCTTTTCATGGAATCGAAAAGCCTTGAGTCAAACAATGCGCGAGTCTGATCATTTAGGGATGCGCATGAAATTACGAAATCAGCTCTCCCGCTCATTGCGTAAATATCAGATAGACTGCCTGTCTGATCGATGTATGAGGCATCTTCCTCCAGAGTTTTACCGCTCCGGTTGATGGCGTGTACAATCATACCCAACGCTTTGATCTTTTTTGCCAGGGATCTGCCTACCCTACCCAGTCCCACTATTAAGGCGGTTGTTCCTGAGAGCGCCAGTCCAGTTGGACTTCCCCACCCGTTAGACCTGAATGAGGCCCCAAATTCATTCATTCTTCTTGCCAGGGCCATCATCAGGAAGATGGCATGCTCGGCCGTTGAATCGGCATTAAGCGTAACATCTCCCGGGACGTTACAAACGCTTATCCCCTTTCGTGACGCGCAAGCAATATCTACCCCTTCCAGACCCACTCCCCACTGTTGAATAAGCCTCATGGCGCCGGATTCAATTATATCTGCCGTAACAGGAGTCATTAGCGGGATCAGCACATCGACGTCAGAAGACATACGAGCTACTTCAAGGCTGTCACAACACCGGATTTCATCCGAAGGAAGCGCTTTCGCCAGGAATTCCGGCGCCTCTGCAAAGATTCGACCACAAAACAGTATTTTCATTTTAAAAATCTTTCACAATTAGCCGGTCAATTGCAATTTACCATGAACCAGTCACATCATGTTTGTAAAAAAAGTGTTCACGGTTGATGGAAACCCTAAGTCAATGACTCGTAAACAATTTTGGCCACATGATCGTGGAAGGCCTCAATTTCATCCAAATCCCGAAGTCTGACAGGCGCAATGTCGTTCAAGGCATCGATTACCACGGGGGCAATCCTGCTAAAGGGAATGACGCCTTTCAGGAAGAGACTTACTGCAACCTCATCCGCAGCGTTAAGTATTACGGGGGCGCAGTCCAATTCATCATGCAGGGCATCATAGGCCGCTTTGAGGAGTGGGAATTTCTCCGTGTCGGGTTCCTCGAAAGTAAGCGTTGCGAGCTTGGTGAAATCGACAGGATCGACGCCGGAGGAAATACGTTCGGGGTGGCCCAGCGCATAGCTGATGGGTATGCGCATATCTGTCGCGCCCAGTTGCGCTATTATCGAACCATCAGCAAATTCCACCATTGAATGAATAATGCTCTGTGGGTGAACAAGCACATCTATTTTTGACGCCGGTGTGTCGAACAACCACCGGGCTTCGATCACCTCAAGCCCCTTGTTCATTAAAGTGGCTGAATCAACTGTAACTTTGGGCCCCATTTTCCAACGGGGGTGACGCAAAGTATCATCCTTCGTCATCTTATTGATCTGGTCGATCGACTTGTCTCTGAAAGGGCCACCGGACGCTGTTAAATGTATTTTTTTTATCGGGTGGCTCTTGTTTCCTTCCAGGCACTGAAAAATGGCCGACTGTTCCGAATCTACGGGCAGGAGCTTGGAGCTGGAGTTATTGACCAGGTCCATGAACAGCCTTCCGGCCAGGACGAGAACTTCTTTTGTGGCCAGCGCCAGATCCTTGCCGGCTGATATGGACAAAAAAGCGGACCTTAGGCCGACACTTCCGGGCAATCCCCCAACAACCAGGTCTGCATGTTCGCAGGTGGCAGTCATCTCGAGACCTGACTTGGAATGAACTATCTCGATTGGCTTCGGATAATCATGTAACCTGGCTTTGAGATCGGCGCATGCAGCAGAGTCAAGGCATGAAACCAGCGCAGGCCGGAACTCCCTTATCTGGAGTTCCAATAGATGCGTATTGGCGCCTGACGCCAGGGCCACAACCTCGAACTTATCCGGGTGCAGCCTGATTACGTCAAGCGCCTGAACCCCT
>CAZVOU010000206.1:0-7169 GCA_964628605.1 uncultured Syntrophaceae bacterium | reverse complement strand
TTAGGCCTGTAATCCAGCAGAGGCTCAATTGAGTCCGTTTTTGTTTTTATTTCCAGAGACGCCCTTTTTTGTCCCTCAAAAAACTCAATCAACCGTGAAGAAAGGTTCGTGAGATGGTTTAGCGCCAAAGAATCAGTAAATTCACCTGTACAGATTCTGTGGAAAGATTTTTCAGAATCCCGGAGGTATCCGGCCAGTTCATCCATCATTTCGTCCTGATTTACGAACACTTCCATCACCGGTTTGTTGAAGTAGAACTGAAGAGCGCAGTACCTGCAATCCATGGGACATCCCTGCCCTATGTGCAGGATTTCGAGGTTGCAACAAACGTATTCTTTGGTCCCGGGACAAGGTTTGACGAAGAGTCCTCTGTGGCGGGTCAAGCGAACAATTCTTTTCCCTCTCTTAAAAGGATCCGGGTCCAGTTCCAGTCGCCTGGCCTCCGACTGCCAGTCTTTCCCAACCAGAACCCGCGCCTCAGGCTGTCTGCCTATGATTTCAGCAGTCAATCGATGATCAACCACATCCGAATCTATCCAAAACTGATCTATCCTGAATTTCATTTTGTTTTTTTCGCTTGCTGAGCCTGATCGGCAATTCTCCGTTGATCCATCATAAATATGTTAATGCGCCCTGCACTATTGACCACTATAAAAAAATATCATTAAATGCGATCTATTCCAAAATGAAGATGCACCACAGTATCACCTTGGGGAGGTTTCTCGTGAAAGATAATGAAAAAATCAAATCATCTGAGATTGAACCCGATGACTCTGAGAATAAGCTGGATAAAAGAATTGATGAGATTGCAGACACTTCAATAGAACAAATTGATGATAGTGAACTTCCTCAGAGCTTGAAGGATAAATTCAAGGTTTGCTGAAGGCTTATCAACCCAATGGTTCAGTTGACGTTTTTTGTGTCCACCAGAGTTTGGATTATCTTTTTTGCATGATCAGGTGAATCGGCGGTAAATTCAATTGACACAGACCGGCTCTCAAAGGATTGCGCCGGCTTAACACGGATATTCCGGGGAAGGTCAAGCTTTTGGAGCCATTGCTCAAAAAGGTCCTGGCGCTGGAACAGATCTTTTGATTTCCAGCTTCTGATAAGGTTGCGCACCTTTTCCGACTTACGGACAATGTCCTCTTCCTTGTGTTGCGTCTCCACCCAGTCGATTGCTTCGCATATGGTTTTGGTGGTAGATTTTCCCCCCAGTATGGACAGGTCATGGACAGCCTGTAGAATTTCATCGGATTTGTTCGCATTCCAGCCATATCGGTCGATGAAATTTAACATTTCAAGGCGGTCTTCGATGTCAAGCGCTGCCAAAAGCACTGCGGTCTTCTCTACTATGCGGCCCGACCACAATGCACGTAAAGATCTCTCGTCAAGTTGCGCTATGGACCTGAGTCTGACAAGCCTGGGGCCTCTTGGTGGCGCCCCTATCCAGGGCAAGTATTTTTCAGCTACCGTTTCCAGATCGAAGACATTTAGCAGACTGGCAGTCATCACTGCAACGGTGACCGGATTCTGCCTTATCCGTGAAATATTGTCCCAAAATAAAAGGCTTACACAGTTCTGTTCGGGTTCAGAAGCATTCACAACCAGCACGCCAATCTCGGTAATCCCGGCTTCGAGCGCAGCCTTTAGTCGCCTTCGCCCAATGACGGGAATAAGAGTTCCATCGTGATTTTTTCTGACCACTGGCGGAGAAAGGACGCCCACTTGACTGATGGATTCAACCAGAGGGCCAATTTCATCATAACAGGGCAAGTAGTAAGTTCTGTCCGATAGCGCTATTTCATCCGGGTGTACTAATATGGATCGAGTGTTTCCTTGCCAGTTCATCATATAGTTTTGCCTCAGCCGGCTTCCCTCTTTTCAGGAAACCGTTTGAAAGGATATTAGATTTTTCTATTAACACGAGACGTGCTGCCGCCCTGTAAGCATCCGACAAACGAGGGTTATCAAGAATCTTCTCCAGAGCTTTCACGCGATACCTGTCAATAGCGGTGGTTGTCATGGATAGCTGATTAGGTTCGCCTGCGTGTTTTATAAGAAGTTGTTCATCAACAAAATCAACTTCGTGAAATGCCGTGATCCTAAGCCACAAATCATAATCTTCCGCCGCCTGGAGATCTTCGTCGAACCAACCGACAGTGTCAAGAAGGACACGTGAAATTATTACCGCTGACGGGCTTATTAGACATCTCTGCACGGCCCGCTCGAAGAAAAAACCACCCTGCTTGGAATGAATGCCTTTCTGTGGGACAACTTTTTCACCGCGCATCCACAGTTCGTTGGAATGGCAAATGAATTCAGGCTTCACGGCAGAGTACAGCAAAACCTGCTTGCGTATCTTGTCAGGCCGCCACTCATCATCGGAGTCCAAAAAAGCAATCAGTTCCCCCTGACACTTGGCAATCCCAGCATTACGAGCAGCAGAAACCCCTCTGTTGCATTGCGAGATTATCCTGATACCGTGGAAACGGGTCAAAGCTTTATCAGTTCCATCCTTGGAACCATCGTCTACAATTATTATTTCAAGGTTCTGATAAGTTTGTGAAAGAACCGAACGAATGGCGCGTGTTACGACATTCGCCCGGTTGTAGGTGGGGATGACTACGCTAACTAAAGGAGAGCCGAACACCGAAAATCCTGATGCAGATGGGCATTTCTGGTAAAGCCTCCTTCAATTAGACATAGTCGGTTCATATATGTAAGGGACTGACGCAAGGCTAATCGGTAAATAACTTTACGGCAAATTATGGCGAATCTTCTACTTTAGCAAGCGCAACGCCTGCTTGTCCTTTACTTGGCGGTTTGCATAATGAGCCTGGATTTCTTTGCAAATATCGTCTTTTATGGTTTGCCAGGAACAGAAGGCCGCTGTTTTGATTTTTCCAGTCTGAACATCCTCGTAAGCAAAGACCGCTGGGCAATCCTTGAGTCTGGCGTCTTCCAGCCCACCTTGGTCCTCATACGGTATTGTTATCAAAGTGAGCATCTTTTTGAAACAGGTTCGCCCGCTGAGAATTTTGTCTATCTTTTTGCCACTGATCAAATCGACAAGCGCCATCAGTCCGTTTCTGACACTTTTCTCGCCAAAAACTTTCCGGATTTTCAGTGACCTGTACAAGACTCTGACCGTCCTGACAATCGTTTTTAGCTCAAAAAGAACCTTTGCCAACTTTCCCCGGTTCAAGGCCGCATTCTGCATCACAAGCTCTTTGTCCAAACTTTTCAGCGTGGCAAGAAACTGTGACAACGGTGTGGTCAGGTAAGATGAGATAGGCACATATTTTGAGCCATCGGACACCAGCAGTGTGGCGCTTTCACAGTTCGGGTGAGAACCTCCAAGGGTTTGCCTTCCAAAAAATTTCGATAGAACTTCAAACTTCATCATTCCCGTCGGCACAAATTCAATTTCGGGAATCATCCGTTCAAATATTCTTTCAACACATTCCGTTGTGGTAGGTTCCAGTGGCAAATCTTTTGAATCCCAGCACGGCGTTAAAGGCACGAAGCCCCATACCGACACGTGGTCCTTGTGATCATGTATGAATTCAAGAACATCACTCATATTTTCGTCATTGACACCCTCAGCCACCGTTGAGATCACAGCCAGTTTATTGACACCGCACTCAACCACATTAGCGAAAGCCCTTCGTTTGACAGCAAGAGAGTTGTCTCCCCGTAAAGTGTGGTATATCCCGGGTTTCGTGCCGTCAAAACTGAAGTTAATCTGTACCCCCAGGGCGCATAGCTCCTCACAGTAGGCCCTATCGGCAAGCCTGATGCCATTCGTGAACAGTTGAACCTGAAAACCATAGCCCTTAGCCATCCGCACAATACTCAGGAAATCTTCATGAACAGTGGGCTCTCCACCAAAAAAGCACATGTTCGGTTTGGGATCCTGGGCCTGGAAGTGTTTGAATATCTTCTCAAAATACTCCAACGGTGGATGGTAGGCAAAACCCATGGCCTCAACATAAGCCAGACAAATGGGACAACGCTGATTGCAAAGGTTGGTCACATCTATTGACACAGTAGACGGCTTTGTATGCTTTTGATGGTCACATGTCTTGCAATCCAGGGAGCAAACAGGTCCTGAGGGCTCGTGGTATTGAGTTATCTCCCTTTTCCACCGCCATTTACGGGCATCTTTTGTGACCATGGAAGATGTTCTTCCACACTCTTTGCAAAACTTTACCAGGTAAACCTTATTGTTACGAATTTCGTAGCATGCATCAGTTGGTTTGCCACACTTTTCGCAAAAACCCAATTTCATTACTTACTCCATGGCTCAAAGTCTTAAAGAGCCTTGTCCGGGTTCTCAACGCGCGAAATGAGCGTTTTAGAACATCCAGCTAATATCAAATATGAAAAAAGATTTCTTTTATTCGGGAAGTTCCCTTATCATACTTTACCGGCTTGTCAAGATAAAAATAATCTGTTTATATTCGCTGAATTTTGTATTTCGTGAGATTATTCTGATGATCTTCATCGATTTTCCGAGGTTTAGGGAATGGGGTTTTTCTATAGCGCTAGTCGGCCAGAGTTCGGAGCCACCTCATGAATGCCAGGTTAAATGCGCCAAGGTTACTCGTGATGGCAGGTGAGGCTTCAGGTGACTATCACCTGGCTGCCTTGATAACCGGACTCAGACGGGTTTTGCCTGAAATGGAAGTCTTTGGAATCGGAGGTGACCGCCTCAGTTCCGTGGGAGTCCATTTGTTCCATCATTATAAGGAAATAAACACTATAGGTCTCAGTGGAGGTTTTTCCAAACTCAGGAAGGTCATGGATGCCTATAGAACAATGAAAAAGGAATTGGCCTCGGGCAATTATGATCTCTTTATCCCGGTAGACTTTCCTGATGTGAATATTCGCCTGTGTAAATTTGCGAAAAAGTCACGAACCAAGGTCTGCTACTACATCAGTCCTCAGGTATGGGCCTGGCGGAAAGGCCGGATCTTTAAGATTAAAGATCGTGTGGACACGATGATGACCATTTTTCCGTTTGAAGAGAAATTATACAGAAAAATTGGAGTGAATGCCCATTTTGTGGGACACACCCTGGTCAGGGAATCGGAAATGAATCACGACCGGGTTCAAACCAGACGTGAACTCGGTTTGGATTCGGACTCCAGACTTGTCATGTTGGCGCCGGGAAGTCGATCGTCGGAAATTGAGAGAACACTGCCTTTGATGCTTGAGGCGGCAAAAAAACATTCCTCGCTTCATCCAGAGACAAAATATGTTTTACCTGTGGCTGGGCCTCATTTGTTGGGCCTGATCCGGAAACTTACTAGCGAAAGTGAACTTCAAATAATTATCTCCCAAGGAGATGTCTCCAGTCTGATGGCTGCTTCGGACTATGGTCTTGTCTGTTCAGGTACGGCTACCCTACAGGCAGCATTGGCCGGATTGCCTCATGCAGTGGTTTATCTTATGGACAGTTTTTCGTGGTTCCTGGCCACGAGAATCCTGAAACCACTCTTGATGGACCCGGACCTCCACGTCGCCATTGCAAATGTGCTCTCGATAAAAATGGAACAGGACGGTATTAGAGGCCCCATCTCAACCATTTCAAAGGCCGGTTATTCCATCAGATGCGATGAATGCGGCAGGCCCTTGTTTGTCCCGGAGTTACTCCAGGATCATGCCGGCCACGATGAACTGTGCCATTGGCTCAACAAATTCAGACAAGAGGAAAAACTTTGCCTGGCTATGAAACAGGGATTTCAACAAATCAGACACTATTTGATTCAAAGTGACGAATCGAAATACGCCGAAAAAATTGTGTACGATATGTTGATGAGTTAGAGAAACACAGCCATACACCGAACTCAAATCGACCTTCGGTCAAAAATTTGTGGAGGTAATCGATGGTCTGCGCCAATAACGCAATGGAAATATTAAAGCTGCTCCCGCGAACTAATTGTAAGGCCTGTCAGGAACCGACCTGTCTTGTTTTTGCGGTTAATGTCTTTAATGGAAAAAAAGAAATCAAGAGTTGTCCCTACCTGACAGAAGAGGTAACGGAAAGCTTCTGTTCCGAATCCAAAAAGTCTGATCAAGCCGCCGATGAACTCCTGGCAAGTGTCTTGGCCCTGAAACAAAAGGTCGCCGCAATAAACTTCAATGACGCCGCCAGACGAACAGGAGCCTCATTCATTGGGGACTCCCTTATAGTACGGATTTTTGGCAAAGATGTCCGAATAGACAAAGACGCTAATATGTCGTCCGATATACACCTGCACCCCTGGCTGGTCATTCCTGTCCTCAACTACCTGCTCAACTGCGCCGGCGCCGAACTGACGGGCAAGTGGGTGTCGATGAGGGACATAAAGGATGGAATGGCTTGGAATGGTCTGTTTGAACAGCGCTGTGAAAAGCCTTTGAGGAGAATTGTCGACAATCACCCTGATCTTTTTGATTTTATGTCCAAGATATTTAACGCCAGAGAAAACAATGATGACTCAGACGCCGATGTTTCCATAATATTGCCGCTTTTGGCCAAATTTCCTATCATCATTCGCTATTGGAAACCAGAAGATGGCATGGAATCGAAACTCAACATTTTTTTCGATTCTTCCGCAAAGTATAACCTGGATTTGGATTCTATCTATGCGCTGGGAGCCGGACTGGTCAGAATGTTCGAAAAGATCGCCGACACCCATGCTTCCTGATACGCACGCCTGTCCTTATCCGGCATGCCGGTTTCAAGACTCCATCCAAAAAGAAAGGCCCTCATGTATGGTAGGAACATGGGGCCTTCAATTACTCTAATAGGTAGGTATTTATTTGAATGACAACACTATTTGTGTAGTGTTCCAAAATAAATTAATTCTCATGGCATTTTTGTCAAGTTTTCTTCCATGGAAAAGGACTGTATCATTATAAAAAAATACACCGACACTCCGAGTGGACATGCAGCGACAAACCACTATTTTTAATCATTATTCTGCATTGACAGGTAGAATCAACTTTCGTGACATCCGAATGTGGAGGCGAAGTTTTTAGAGTAGTGGCTTCAATGCTTCGGGGAGTTCAGAAATGTCGCGTAAAACCCTGCGCGGTTTGTGCAAAGCCAGTTCTTCGGCTGAGTAGAAGCGGTTGGCCAACACAAAAGCGTCTATTTTAGCAGACTTGGCGCCTAT
>CAZVOU010000205.1:0-2524 GCA_964628605.1 uncultured Syntrophaceae bacterium | reverse complement strand
ACATAAAAAAGGCTGTCCTTCGTTTTTCGGAGAACAGCCTTTCGGGAAAAAAGGGTTAGACTTCCGGGCTGGCGGTTTGCAAGGCGTCGTAAGCGTCGCCGCTCTGCGCGGCAAAGTCGCCGATCTCAATCGCCACAATCGCATCCACCACGTCATCCAGGTCGTCAACATTCTGCTGCGTGCTCACGAATGTCGTCGGGGCGCCATCATAAATGGCCTTGACTGCCACATGATCGCCGACAATGCCGGCCGGCGTGACGGTGACTTCTGCGCCAGTCATCAGGGCGTCCGCCGCCGTAGCTCCCACCAGCGAGGCCAAAATTGCCCGTAAAATCGCCTGGGCTACGCCAATGTTAATCAATGCTTGATCGTTTGTCATGATAATATAGTCTCCTTGTTACAGGTTAATGGTTATACTCCGGTCAGGGTTTTGGCCCGTGCCTCTTTTTTCGGCGTTCTGGATCGCAGTCCCCCGCCATTGTACACGGCAATGTTCAACCCAAACCCGTTCAGTAAATCTTTCACATCTTCCGCCGTATCAGAATCCGGCTCCTGATCCACGTTCACATCTTCATCACGTGGGGCCGGGAGCGAAAACCGTCGTGCCTGGCCTTCTTTATCCTCATAGAGATAGACCAGGCTTTGCAGTACGCGATCATATTTGCCCGCGTCAGTACTATCGCCTTTCGCATCCTGGGACAGGCCGAAAGTTGTTACTCGCGCATCACTATGCGTTTTGATATAATCCGCGAGTTTACTGGCGTTGCCAATGGTGCATTGGGCGCTTTTCACTCGGACTTTGACGACTGCCGATTTCCCCAGGTAATCCTGGACGGTACAGGTCAAATATCCATACGTCCCTTTATCCATGTTATGTTCCTCCGTATTATAGTTACTATTACAGTGAATATTACTGTCAACGTCCCATATTCTGCCTTTCTTCGCTGAAAAATGTCAATAATGTAATTACAAACTTGACAAAAAAGTGAATTTATGTTACTTTTCCGAAAGATTAATCTTTCGGAAACCCAACCATGAAAAGGGCGATATGTATAGGATTGTAACAGAAAAAAGATGTGAAGATTTCCATAATTTGAACCAGGTGTATGGCTTTTTAGTTGGAATACTTCAGAGCTATCGCCAACACCATCCAACAGTAAAATTCTTTAAACGATGGTATCAGGCCAGATGTCGGAGAGGGATGGGGGATGAAACATTTACAATTGAAAATCTTGCAATTCGAATAGAAAAACTTATGCCATCTCTCCAGCAAGCGCCCCGATGTGAAAAGTAAACGTTTCGCCCGCTAATGTTGAATAAAGGCTTGCGATTGCATTTCCTACGCTTTCAGGGACTTCCTGGTCATCATTAAACATTTCACCATAATTCGGGGCATGTATCTTGAGCGCATACAGTTTTTCATCTTTCGCTCGCCTGAAAAAAAGATGCGCATATAAGTTCAAGCTTTGCGTGTCGCCCGACTTTTCGGCGACCGACATCTCTCCGCGTGTTGTCGCCCACACATGAGGAATACTCGCTGTCGTGTATTTTGCGATAGCACTGGCAAATGTTTTTGCACGACTCAGACTTTCCCCGAAGGGGATATATACAAGAGCTTCTTCCTCGCCCTTCCGAAATTTGAGATTGGTTGCCATAATCTCCTCTATTGTTGAATAGTTTTGCTCTGTAAATGAATCCGAATCGGTCGCGGCGTGGCAGGCACTTCAAGAATTTCCTCGTTATACTTCAGGTCTTGAATAGCCTGAAGGACATTTTTCAGTTCTGCAATTGTGCTGGATGTGTATATTCCTGACCCCGGGACCGTCTCTTCTAAGAATGCCGTTTTCATAATTTCTGTCAAATCTTCATTCTCGGTCACTGCCGTTTGCGCCAGCGATGCCGCTGTGCCGATCACCCCTTCAAAAATAGCAATCATTGCGCTTCTTGTCGTAAGGTTTTCGGCGGTTTCATCAAATGCCAGGAGAGATGTAATAAGGGTTTTAATGCTCCCTAACCGAGTTTTCCATCCGCTCGACAACTTCTCAGAACTTTCCAACTCGGTGATCAACGCTGATTGTTGACTCAATGTTGAGTCCTGCGTATCCCACGACACTGCAAGGTTCGACTCCTCAAACGTGATTTCATAGCCTTCTGCGGCCATTCTATACCCGTGTTCAAGGATGGTATGCGCCAGGAGTTCATTATAGTATGTCTGACCAGCTGTATAGGCAAATACCCCCGGATCATTTACAAGTAACGGTACACTTTTCATTCCATTCCTCCGAAAAAAGTTAGTACAAAATTGTAATAAGCTTGACAAAATCCTACAAAAATGTCAAGTTTTTCGCATGGCATTTGCAAAATATCGGTTCAGAGTAGTGAGTTATGATGCTGTGGGAGGGGTCGCCGTCTTGCTGTGGGACCTGGAAGATGTGCAGGGGAGCGATCCACATGATGAGAGTTATACCCCGTTGAATCCCTTTGACCCTACTGGGTTAAGCTGGAATCTGTACCGGAAGTATTG
>CAZVOU010000204.1:0-1784 GCA_964628605.1 uncultured Syntrophaceae bacterium | reverse complement strand
GGAAGTGGATGAGACCACCCGGACAGGCATGCCCGGCCTGGCGCGAAGAGTCCCGGTGGATATGACTCTGTCAGACGGTGACAGACCTTCCTCCACAATTGTCATTCCGTTTTCTTCACGACCGCCTTTGATCCGTCGAGGGGCATCCACTACATTTTTGTCATTTAGCGTTAGAACGTATTTACCGGCTTGGTCGAATTGTATGGCTGAGTTGGGAACAAGGATCACCCTGCGTTTCTGATACGGCAGACGGAGCCGGGCAAACATCCCAGGGAGTATGAAGCCGTCTGAATTCTGAAAAATGGCTCTGGACTGCACCGTTCCGGTTTCAGGATTCAATTTCACATCGGAAAAATCAATATATCCCAAATGCGGAAAATCTTTTTCATCGCCCAAAGCAAGTTTCACAGGTATTTTTTTGTCCTTCAGTTTTTCATTCGGGTCTCTTTGATGAATTCTTTTCAGGAGAAGAAGGTCTAGCTCATTCAGGTTGAAATAACAGTAAATATTCTCATCGTTGACCACTGTTGTGAGCTGGGTCTTCTCAACAGCGCCAACCAGGTTTCCGATATCGACCAGGTTTCGACTCACACGACCGTTTATGGGAGTGGTGACTTGGGTAAATTCCAGGTTGAGTTTGGCGTTTTCCAGTTCAGCCTGGGCCACATCGAGTTCTCCTTTAGTCTGACCGGTCCGTGCCACAGCTTGCTGGAGTTTCAACCAACTCACGGCCTCTTTTTTCTCCAATGATTTGGCTATTTCTTCATCAATCTTGGCTATGGTGTAGGCTGCTTCCTTGGCTTCAACCTGGCCTTGGGCCTGCTTTACTGCGGCTTCATATTGTCTTGGGTCTATGACGAACAACAAATCTCCAGCTTTGACCCGAGCCATCGGTTCATAATTCATTTTGGTCAGGAAGCCCTGAACTCTGGCGCGAATCTCCACTGTTTCTACCGCGGCTGTGTCACCGGTATACTCAAGGTAGTCTACAACCTCTCGCTCTTCCGGCGCCACTACAGTCACAGCTGGAGGAGGAATAACAGTTTTGGGAGGTTCTGAACAACTTACAGTGAGGAACAGGACAGTCAGCCAGAGCGCAGCGGTAATCGCTCCAGATCGGCTATTCATGATAAACTCCTGAAATAATGTAGTATCATTGGGCTTTTCTGGACCAGGATCAATATTCGAATCTGTCTGCGTCTCAGGTTCTACTCCACAGCCCCATCTATTACAACCATTATAAGTGGGAGTGCGGGTTAGACAGAGTTTTCATTTGACGAATCTTGTTTAATCTCGGCCAACTTCAATGTCAGAGCATTCCAGAAAATTGACTTTACTGCGTAGATTAATCAGTGTTCAGCGAGAATTCGACGGCAGCCTCTGAATGAATCTCTGCCGTGTTGAACACTGGGACATTCACATCACACGGTTTTATAAGAAAAGGGATTTCCGTACATCCCAGAATGACTGCCTCAGCTTCCTTTTCCATTGCAAGGCGGTTGATGATCTTCACAAACTTCTCTCTGGATTCATTAACAAATTTTCCAATGCACAGTTCATCAAAAATTACATTGTTGATGTATTCTCTTTCTGATTTGTTTGGAGTCACTATCTTAAGTCCGAAACGATGCTCAAGCCTCTCCCTGTAAAAGTGATGGGCCATGGTGTATTCAGTTCCCAGTAGAGCCAGTCTTTTGAATCCCTTTGCCTTTATTTTTTTGCCGGTGGAGTCTGCAATGTGAAGGACAGGCAGCGACACAGCGGCTTCAATAAGGTGGGCTGTT
>CAZVOU010000203.1:0-5174 GCA_964628605.1 uncultured Syntrophaceae bacterium | reverse complement strand
CTATCGACAATGACAGGGCTGGTGCGCAGAACGTCCTCGATGGCCTGCCATACATTGGCCTCAATTGCGTCCTTCATGAAGCCATCGCCTTTGGCTGACGGATTGTTCTTTCTGGCGGTGGCGACGGCCACACTGATATTCTTTGCAAGTGGGACGATGTTCCCCCGAAGGTCGGCTGACTGCGTTACAGCCGCGACTGCGCCACATTTGGTATGACCCAAAACGACCAGTAGTGGTGTGCCAAGATGAGCGACGGCGTATTCCATCGACCCTGTCTGGTCCACATTCGCCACATTCCCAGCAACCTTGACAGCAAATATGTCACCCACACCCCTGTCAAAAAGTATCTCCAGGGGGACCCTGGAATCGGAGCACGAGAGTATGGTAGCAAAAGGCTTTTGACCCTCGGTCGCAGTGAGTTTACGTCTATCCATGCCCTGATTTGGGTGTTTCACGTTCGATGAAATGTAGCGGGCGTTTCCGTCCTTTAACATCGTCTTGGCCTCGTCGGCCGAAATTCCACTCGAACCGCCGGCAGCCCAGCACAGGCCAGGGCACAGTAAAACAACCGCTGTCCAGATCGACAATATTCTCAGCATCATGTCCTCCAGAATCAACTTGATTGATTTGAACACGTATTGTGTCATTTCAAAATGGTAGTATTTCCTGGCTTTAGAAAATTGCCTGTCCGTAACAGATGGGGCGCGCCGCCGGCTAATCGGGGAAGGTTTAGGACATCTGTCATTAAAAATGTCGGTAAAGATAAATTAGAGAGAAAGCAGTCTGACTTTTGCCAGATTCGTAGTAGAAAATAACACCTGAGACATTAAACAGTCAAGCAAAGATGGGTGAGGTTTTGGCCTGCTTTCGGCTAAAAAATTTTTAAAGCTGTTCACTATTAGCGATGGCCGACAAAATTTTCGGCTATCGTTAAGAAAGCCAACATGATTTGGGCATAAAGGACAAAGGTTCTATTGATGCAGAAATAATTTGTGTGCAGTGAGAATTGCAGTGAGAATTGTATTCTCCCAATGGCGCCATTGTGTGTATAATGTGTGAGCAGATTCATTTCCTGGCGGTTCCTGAATACAACGGAGAGTCACAGCGCTTGCAACTGGATGAAGATCACTCCGCATCTGCCAGACCGTCTGGCTTAGGTTTCAAAAGGGGACATCCCGTCTTTTGGGCGGCAGTGTTTCTAGCGGGGGCTATTTCTTTTTGTTCTTACCATTTTATACTCGGCAATTTCTTCACCGGCACTGACACCCTGACCCTGATTGAATCAAGCCAGATCAACTCGCTTGTTGATGCTGTCAGCATATTTTCAAAGCCCCTGATGTCTGACTCGAAATTTGTGGAAATCGGAAAATTTTATAGGCCGGTCTCTGTGTTGTCATATTCTTTGGACAACGCTCTATGGGGGCTCGATCCATTTGGATTTCAGTTGACCAACTTTCTGATCAACGTAACTGTGACATGCCTGGTGGTAATAGTCATGTATCAGTTATCATCAGGAAAACTGCTGTTCGCCTTGTTGAGCGGTATCATGTTCGCCATCCACCCAGCGCTTATTGAATGCGTTCCTGCGATTGATCGTAGACATGACATGTTGGTGGCGGTTTTTCTTCTAGCCTCATACTCACTTTATATTCAGGGCCAGGAAGAAGAAAGTTTGGACCGCTATAAGTATCTGTCATTGTTCTTTTATGGGCTGGCCTTGGGATCTAAAGAAATGGCCGTGATCTTTCCTCTTATCCTTTTGTCCCATATTCATTTCAACTCCTTCGAGGCTCCGAAGCCCCGCAGCATTTTGTCATCCATTTGGCAAACTAGGCTTTATTGGATGCTCACTGTGGCTTTCATAGTTTGGCGAACGATCGTCCTCGAAGGAGTCGGCGGATATCAGAGAGACGTTCCTGCCACCTTGGGTGAAAAATTTTTGCATCAAATAAACATCACCTACAACTACTTGATTGATCTTGCATATCCTGCTGACCCTTTGGGAATCCTGGCAACCGGCCTGGCCAACTGGTGGTTTTTCATTATACTGGCGTGCCTAAGCCTGTACATATTGTTTTTTGTACGCTCATTGTCGGTATCAGAAGATTGTGTGAACAGGCGAAAATCGTTACATCTATTGACCTGCCTGGGGCTCTGGACTACGTTGCCACTGTTGGTCTTTCTGGTGACTTTTACGTTCTCGCATAGAAGCATGTATAATTCCGTCATCCCCTTTTGTGGGCTCGTGGCCTATCCTCTTGCCGAAACACTGACAAAATTGTACCGGGATATTTCCCCCAAGGCCATTTTCAGGTCATCGGATCAACGAAAAGTTATCATTTCCAGACGAGCAGTTTCCGGTCTTGGGGTGTTGATGCTGGTCTACCTGATGTGTTGCTCTCCCATGGTCTGTGATTACAGGCAGTGGACAGTCAGCGCAAACATCGGACGCATTATCCTGACCAAGCTTTTGGATAGCGCCCGGGATATGCCTTATGACTGCAAGATACATCTTTTCAACCTTCCCGACGGTGTCGCAAGCTATATCAATAGAGGCATTAAAGCTAAGGAAGTTACATACTTGTGTGACTATAGCATCAAGTCATGGTTTAGGCTGTGCGGATTCAGAGAAAAACTGGAGGTAATCGTTCACAACAGATCACGCCCTCTGGATTTCATGGGCGACTTGAGACTGTCCACAATTCGGTCTAACAACAGTATTTTTGCTATCATTGATGCGGACATTTTTGCCAAACGATCCAAGATTGTAAGAACACTGCAGTGACGCTAACAGAATGTCCGCCAGTGTATTGGAAAATATCAACTCATCGGGTTATTTGAACAAGGGCTATGGGAATCAGCAGAAGATATCTGGACTTGTTTCTGGTTGTCATGGTCACTGGCGTAAACGTGGTGAATTTGTTACCGATCGTCAGTAGCCCATACCTTGGAGATGACTCTTGGCGAGAATCCTGCCTGCCAGGGATAATGTCACTCACCGGCTTGAATCTCGCCCAGATTTGTTGGGAAACAACCAAAGATTACATCAGGGATGGCAGGTGGTATCCTCTAGTAATATACTACCATGCCATATTTTGCTATCTGGGCCTATATGGGTACAAGGTCGGGGCGGTAATTCTAATAATTGCCAATATTATCATGACCGGTTATCTGATTTGGATAATCACCAGATGTAAGAGCACACTTGTTTTTGTCCTCCTGATAGCGCCTGCATTTTTTCAGCTAAGATTCTATCACGATCCGATTTTATCTTACTATTACCTGATGCAGATAGAACTACTATTGCTGCAAACATCCATGGTTTTCTTTTTGAAAAGCATCAGAGGGTCCGGATCGGCCTACCTTTTTCTCAGCGTCTTGTTCTTTGGGATTTCCCTGCTAATATACGAAGCTTTCTATCCGTTCTGTCTCATTTATGCAGGAGTCGCTTTGATTGAACTTGGAATAAATAAGCCTTCCAGACTCTTCAAATATTCCATGCCATTTATAGCGCTAACAGTGTTCAATTTCGGTATATCTTTAGCTGTGAGATTGCATTTCGGCCCGACATATGATGGCACAAAACTTAGCCTTGATTTCTGGGCTTTCCTTAACGCTCTTTCGAAACAGGCATTTTCCGCAATCCCCTTAAGTTATTTTCTCTCGTCTGGACAATTCTGCTCTTTGGTCGATCATGTCAGGGATCATCTTCCAGTTGGACTCGTTATTATTCTACCGCTTTGGGCCGCTCTGTGGTTGATGGCATGGAACCACTTTAGCCATGAGGCCCCTTGTGTGCGTTCGAACTTGATGGTTCTGGTATTTTTAGGGATCGGATTTTTCGTTTTTCCATCTGTTGTAGTGAGTCTCGCTGTCAAGTATCAACGGGAACTAAAATGGGGCCTAGGCTATTTACCCTGTTATGTGTCTGCGTTCGGAATAATGATGATCGTATTATTTTCTTTCAACTATTTAAGAGACCAATTACAGAACTCAAATAATCTTACCCGTAAACTGGTAATTGTGGGGATGACTTTTGTCGGAACCATCCTGATCGGGGTGAACTTTGTCAACAACAGCATGGTGGTCCATGCTTATAACCGTTCGGAATTCTTCCACCGTGACCTGATTGAACATGCAATCTCAAGTGGACTCATCAAGGGAACACCAGAAGGTTCATTCCTGGTGTTTGGGGAACCGGTGCGCAGTTGGGATCAGGCCGCATTCTACAAGATGCACTCAGGACTTACATTCCAGATAGTGAAACCTCCGGGATTTGAGATGGACTGGCAACTTGGCTCAATCTCCTATGAAGAGGCATTTAGTGAATATGCCACATCTCTTGGGAATGGGGAAAAGTGTTATGATTTTCAACAAGACATTGTGCCTGCCAAGTTATTCACCGGATACTCCGCAGCATTCAGAAAAGCTCAGGGGGTAATACTGGACCGCCTTTTCAGACCGAACGACAATTCTTTACAACCAGGAATGATTTCTATCAAGTATGAAGCAAATTCTGGTGATTCCGGATATGTAGTCGCAGCAAATCTAAAACGTCTGCAGCCCGGTCATGGAAACAGTCTCAAAGGCCTTTCGAACAGTCTTCGTCTTTACGTGAAAGTTCCATCAAATCGAACTTGGCAAGACCTGCAGATTCGGGGAAACTGGATAGACCCAAACTCCATGGAGAAATCAGGAGAATTTACTTTTAAAGAAAACGATTTAATTCTAAAAGCTCGTGATGATTTTTACAAAATTTTTGAACTGCCTTCCGGCAACGACAAACAGGCCTTGGATCCATATTCCATTGTCGTCATTGACAATACGCCAACTTAATGAAGTCTTTCAGGCTCAATTCCGAAACTTTTTTGGAATACATTCAAATCCTGTAAAAACGCCATCGGAATATTTGGCGATGTTAACCTCCGGACTGCATTCCTGATCTAATATTGGGGGCATTTATTGTGTCAGAAGTCAACCTGGACTGCGCCACGAACACCAAAGATGGGGTTAATCTCGCGATTCCAGTTAACTCCCCAATGGTTACTTGAGTTCGGATTGTTCCAACCCGATTGTCTCCTGTCCACACATGCGTACTTGAACCAGTCGCCGGGTTTCCAGTAGGCCACCCTGGCCGTCAATACATAGCCTTCGATGAGTTTCCAGTCTATACC
>CAZVOU010000202.1:0-5799 GCA_964628605.1 uncultured Syntrophaceae bacterium | reverse complement strand
TCATTGTCTGCCAGGCATAGAGGCGCCTTCGAGGCTGAAGGTGAAATCCTCATATTTGTCGATGACGATGTGATCGTATGCCCTGAGTGGCTTGACGCTATTGTGGAAACACTTGAAGATCCGCAGGTTCACCTAGTGGGTGGGAAAAACCTACCCAGGTTCGAATCGACCCCGCCAGAATGGATCAACGCTTTTTGGTTCAAGGAAGAAGGTAAAATCTGGTGCGCCGACCTAAGCCTTCTGGATTTTGGCGACGCAGTGATGGAAATAGATCCGGTTGACATCTGGAGTCTCAATTATGCGATTCGACGTTCAACACTTTTCGAGCTGGGCGGGTTCCATCCCGATATCGTTCCTGCGCCATATGAACACTACCAGGGCGACGGGGAAACCGGCCTGGCATGGAAGGTCAAGGCCAAGGGTTACAAGGTCATGTATCAACCCAAGGCCATGATCCACCACATAATTCCTGATAAACGGGTTGATGTCTCATATTTTATGAAAAGGATGTTTTTCTACGGGATATTTGACTCTTTTACAAGGGTCAGAGCCAACAAAGGGCTTAAATACGAATGGCGCATGCAGAAGCCGATTCCTGAAATCAAGAGGATGATCCGCGGAGTTCTTGCGAAGTTCTCTTCTGATCCTTATGCGGAATTGAAGAAAACGGTCCGTGCAGAGTGGTTAAGGGGATATCAGTTTCACCAGGATGCCGTCCGCAAGGATCCCGCAGTTTTGGAGTGGGTCCTCAGGGAAGATTACATGGACTATCGTTATGGCCCTTACATGAATCAGGAACTTCTTTTCAGGAACAGATTAAACCCAGGGATATGAAACCGCGTTTCCGCGTTTAGGAGTTGTCAACTCACAATCGATGAAAACGTCCATAATAATTCCGACTGTTAACCGGAGCGCTTCCTTAAAAGAGACATTTGCCTCATTACGCTCACTGAACGTAAATTACGATTCCGTTGAAATAATAATAGTTGACAATGGGTCCTCTGATCACACACGAGCCGTCTCTCTGTCCATAATCGAATCCAATCCCCATTTATCGATAAAATATTTTTTCGAACCAATCCGGGGACTTCTCTCGGGAAGACACAGGGGATTGTTTGAATCTTCTGGGGATATCCTGGTTTTCATTGATGATGATGTAGCTGTTGATCCTGGGTGGCTCAATGCAATCATCGAAACTTTTGAGGACCCTGAAGTTCATCTTGTGGGCGGAAAGAGTCTGCCTCGATACCTCAGTGGGCCTCCCCAATGGCTAGATCATTTTTGGAACAGAGAAGGACCTCGCAATTGGTTGGACTTCATCAGTGTGCTTGATTTTGGAGACGAACCGGTAGCGCTCGATCCACTGTTCATCTGGGGCCTGAATTTCGCTATCAGGCGCAGTTCCCTCATCGAACTCGGAGGGTTCCATCCGGATTATGTTCCTCATCCTTTCGAATATTACCAGGGTGACTCCGAGACAGGGCTGGCGTTAAAGGCAAAAGAAAAAGGGATGAAAATAGTCTATCAACCAAGGGCCGTGGTATGGCACAGAATCCCTCAACAACGTCTGACACTCGATTATTTTGAAAAGAGAATGTTTCTTTATGGCGTTAGTGACTCCTATGCCAAAATAAGAAAAGACGGGGGCCTCAAATTTGACTGGAAAATGACTGAACCTATCCCATCATTGAGGAGGCTGATCCGACGGCTTCGAAGCCATATTTCCAGCGATCCCCATTCAGTGGTCAAACAGAGGATCAACGAAGCCTGGCGTTTGGGCTTCGCCTTCCATCAACGAAAGGTTCGACAGGAACCGGAACTGCTGGAATGGGTCCTGAAAGAAAACTACTGGGATTATAGATATGGGCCGTATAGAGGCGCCCAAATATACATCCCAAATGATATCGTCCGATTAGACCAACACGTCTGATCAAATCACATCCTGGAAAAACAATCCTGACATACCCTTATGTCGCCAACCGCAACTGTTTTGGACGGCATAGTCGGTTCCTGGCATTTGCCACAAGGCTCAGATGGTTCGATAAGCGCCTTGGCCGGCATTTCCACCACAGTCTCGGTTACCGCGAAAAGCTCTTCCGGGGTTCTGGTGAGAATGGAGTGACTCTTCTCGGTATGTATCTTCCTGAATTCGGCCATTTCGGATTCTGAGGCTTTATCGGATCTCATGAGATCAATGAGTTCACGATGCCGCGGTTCCAGTGTCATTATGCCGGGTTTGAGGGAAATGCGAACACCTTTGCCGGATGATCGACTCACCAGTGTGAAGACTGTCTTGCCATAGTCTTTTACGATGAGATTCCCCTTGCCGGATGTACATCCGGTGATAGTCTGAATTGCATCCACTCCACATGCATTTGTCTCGGCTATCGCCACTATTTCTTCATCGGCGGACCGACTGTCCCTGAGCTTGTCCATGGCCGTGATGGCAGCTTTGTAGCCTATAGCCAGGCCCGGACAAACATGACCATGAAATTTTGCAGCAGTTTTCCACAATTCACTTTCCAGAATTTCGTTCAATTCCATTATGTTAATTCACCTCAGCTATGATCTGGGAATTTGTTGACAGGACCGACGCATCAACATCTGTCAACCGATTCTACCGAATGCCAACCAATATAGCATGTTTGTAGAAAATGTAATACCTGGTCGAAGTGTATTTTGGCTACCGTTTGTTGAAATCACACAAATGATGGTCTAATCTGTATTGTGGTTGCAGTTCATTTCTTGAGGTGTGGGAGTTGTTTGGGGGCGCCGTGTATACGCTTCAAAAAATACTTTTCCGAAATGCTTTGTACCAGAGCAATCTGTTTCTAAAAAAAATTGATCGGGGCAAACGTATGCGCACAAATGGTGGCGGATCTGGAGGTCGCGCTATATGAAATTTGTTCATACCGCTGACTGGCACATAGGCATGAAGTTCAGTTCATTTGAACCCGCTCAGGCTCAGAAGGCCAGGCAGGCCAGACTGGAAGCGGGTAAACTGGTGGTTCGACTAGCCAATGAGAATCGGGCCGAATTCATCGTGATTGCCGGCGATCTGTTCCACGACAACGCTGTGGAAAGACGGCTGGTTTCAGAGACAGCCAACATACTTAGCAAATTTAATGGCAGGGTTTTCATTATTCCAGGCAATCACGATCCTCTGGTTCCCGGGAGCGTTTGGGATCATTCACCAAGTTGGAAGGATTACGACAATATCACCATATTTCGTGAAAGCGCTCCTTACGATATTCATGGATGCGTTTTGTATCCATGCGTTCCCACAGCAAAGTACAACAGCAAGGATCCAACTTCATGGGTAGACGCTTCGGCTCAGTCCCAAATATCGATTGGAATTGCTCACGGCAATGTTGATGCGCTTAAAGATGAAGCCACAGACATTCCTATATCAGTGAATGCGGCAGACAGGACAGGCTTGGACTACCTTGCTCTTGGCCACTGGCACTCACCGGTGCTGTACGGTCAATCCGGTGTCAAGCGAATGGCATATTCCGGGGCGCACGAACGGGGGGGCTTTGGCGAGAAGGACAGCGGTTATGCTCTTCTGGTCCAAATAGACGAACGCATGGCCACTCCGTCAATAGAAACGATTCCGACCGGAATTCTGAAATGGGAACGCAAGGAATACGATGTCGGTCTTGAAGGAGACCTGCTGACAATAGGGTCGGAGATTTCGAATATCCATGATCCCCAGCACACTATTCTTTCAGTGATTATTTCCGGATTTCTCTATCCTGAAACTATAGCGCGGTTGGATCGTCTTGTACTCGAATGGAAAAATACGTTCATGTCATTGGGCATTGATGTTTCCAGGATGCGCCCAGCGCCTGATGATGATTCCTGGCTTGAAAGCCTGCCCGTGGGCATTGTGCGTGATACCGCCGCTGACCTGAAAAAAATGTCCGAAGTCCCGGGGCGCAATGGAGAAGTTGCTCTTGTCGCCCTGATGGAGTTGTACAAGATGTCTCACGAGGCCCCCAGATGATACTGCAATCGGTTTTGGTAGAGTCGTGGAAGTGTTTTGAGGGTCCGGCGAAATTTCATTTTGAGCCTGGACTGAACATCGTTCATGCTCCAAATGGGTCCGGGAAGTCGTCCCTGTTTGAGGCCATCAGAAGCGCTTTTCTAGTGGGACACGATACCTCACGAGGAGAAATCAGGTCCGTCATGCCGTGGGGATCAACACGCCTCGGGCCTTACGTTGAAATTGATTTTGAAGATGGTGACGCAGAATACAATCTAAAGAAGAAATTCCTTGTCGATAGGAAATGTGAATTTTCGACACGCAAGAATGGAAAATTCTTCAAGGATTCTGAGGGTAAGTCAGCGGATGAGGCTATTTTAAGGATTCTGGACCGCGCTTTGGAGCCCGGAAAAAAGGAAAAGTGGCTGTTGTCAAAAATCCTTCTGGCGCACCAGGGAAAAATAGCAATAGACTCCCTGTCCGATGATCTTCAGAAAAACATCAGGACTGTTTTGAGCGCCCAAGTTGGTAGCGCAGGCCCCTACGAGGAGTTTGTTCAAACCAGGCACTCAAAGTATTTTACCCCCACCGGTAAATACACCAGTGGGTCTAAGGCTCCAAAGGAATTAACACTCCTGACGGAGGACCATGAGATCCTGGAAAAAGAACTTGCAGAAGCCAGGGCAGACTATGAAAACTACGAAAGCCTCTCCGGGAGAGTTTCAGAGCTTAGAGCCGGTCTAGCGATTGCTCAACGGCGACTCTCCGATCTGAACGCTCAGAAAGTCGGTTTGGATGAGAAGAGAAAAAAATATTCAGAACTCCTGAACAAGAAATCACTTCTTTCTGAGCAGAGCGCTAGGGAGCGACTTGTGTTCAGCAGCTTGGAACAAAGGATCAAGGACATTGAGAAGCTGACCGGGCAAATTGCCCTGACCAGCGCAAAAATAAGAGCCATTAGTGAAATGATTCCTACCAAAAAAGAAGAAGCTGCCCAAGCTGATGAAAAATTCAGGAGCCTCAATCAGATGGCGCTAAATCTCAAGAAGCTCGAAGAATCACTAGCGTCCCAGCGTACGTCCATCCAGCATGCAAGAGATTTCGTCAAGATTTCAAAAGATCTGCAAACCACGACGGAGAAGAAGACGCTGGCGGATTTTCTATCGGCTTCCATCAACTTAATGCAAGCGGAGCGCGCGGCTTTCAAAGCCCCGGAAAAGAAAACCATTGCTCGTGTCAGAAAACTTGAATCTGACGTAAGTGAGGCTCTCAAAACTCTTGAACTGTCCCTTATAAGACTCGAATTGACGCCGGAGGTCGATCTGTCAGTTGAGATCATAGAGGACGAGGGAACCCGAATTGAGAAAATTGCTCCAGAAGCGCCGGTGGAATTTTCAGGATCGCCTACGGTAACTGCGAGGATACCAGGTGTTGTTAAAATGAAAGTTTCCGGACCAATGGTTTCTGTCGAGAATCAAAAACTCACCATAGAAAAATCAAATACAGAATTGGCACGCATACAGGGGACGTTTGGGACGATAAATACTGATGATCTTGAGAAAATACTGGATGAGGCAGTGGAACTCGACAGAGAAATCAACAGCCGGCAGGCCGAGTTGGAAAAAGTTCTGGATCGAACCGACATGGATGCCATGATAAGAAAAATTCAGGCGCTGGAACAGGAGCGGGCCAACATGCTGTTCCAATATCCCGACTGGGAATTATCGATGCCTGAACCTGACGTGATGGACAGGAATAATCAGGAAAAAGTAAAAGTGCTGATGCCTAAGTTGAGAGAACTCGAGCCGGCCTTG
>CAZVOU010000201.1:0-5876 GCA_964628605.1 uncultured Syntrophaceae bacterium | reverse complement strand
CCGGCTATCTTTTTCATCTCGTCTGCAGGGTAATTGACCAGCCCCACAGCTATCTTGTTATCAGCAGGGTCAATCACGTCAACTGCTGCCCCGTCGTCAAAACTACCTTCAACCTCCACTACACCAATGGGAAGCAAGCTCTTCCCGCCGTGCATGATAGCGCGAGCGGCGCCTTTGTCGATTCGCAGGGCGCCCTCGGGTCTTAAATTATATCTAATCCAGCTTTTTCGGGCAGACATTTTCTCTTTTGCCGGCAATATGAGAGTGCCGCACAATTCACCGGAGAGCGCCCTGGCAATAACATTTTCGACTTTCCCCCTGGTGATGATCATTGGCACACCTGAAACCTGAGCCTTGGACGCCGCCTCGAGCTTCGACGCCATTCCTCCGCGGCCGACCCCGGATGAAGTCCCACCCGCCAGTTCTTTGAGTTCCGGTGTAATGCTTTCCACCACCGGGATGAGGCAGGCGTCACAGTTGACCCGAGGATCACAATCCATCAGGCCATCTATGTCCGTAAGTGTGATGAGAAGGTCTGCGCTTGCCAGAACTGCGACCAGGGCTGAAAGATTGTCATTGTCACCCAGCTTGATTTCATCAACAACTACAGTGTCATTCTCATTGATTATGGGCACCACTCCCCAAGCCAGCAGTGTCGTCAGAGTGTTACGTGCGTTGAGATACCTTTGTCGGTGAGTTAGATCATCACGGGTGAGCAGCATCTGTCCGACGCGAATGCCATAGCGACCGAACGCCTCGTCATAAGCGGTCATAAGCCTGCTCTGTCCGACGGAAGCGGCCGCCTGTTTTTGCGGTATGGTCCTTGCGCCTTCCTTGAGTCCGAGTCTTCTGACACCAGCGGCTATTGCCCCGGAAGACACAATAATAAATTCCTTGCCCTTGTTGCGCATGGCATGGATGTCGTCGGCCAGGTTCTTTATCATCCTGCGGTCCAGCCCATTATCCGTGGTGACCACGCTTGAGCCGAGCTTGACCACGACCCGTCTTACATGACCCAGAATGTTTTGACGAACACTTGAATGGTCCATTAGAACCCTCTGATGATCCGGCAGGATTATTTCATTTTTCTTAATTTTTGGGAGACTGCCATCATGAGGTCTCGAACTCCGAGGCCAGTGACTGCGGATATACAATGAACCGTCCTGCCTGAAGCCTCCAGCGTCTCTTTGAGATCTTCAGCCGCAGCTACATTTTCCGTAACATCCATTTTCGTGATCACTACGACCATTTCCCGGTGCAACAAATCGGCCCCATAAGATTCCAGTTCGGTCATGATTATCCTGAAACGCTCAATGGCCGATGGCTCGATGGAGGGGTTCGGATCTATCAGGTGCAACAGAAGTCTGGTGCGTTCGACATGACGTAGAAAGCGATCTCCCATTCCGGCTCCCCTGGATGCCCCTTCAATGAGGCCAGGGATGTCTGCCATGACGAAATCTCTCACGTTAGGAATCCTGACGACTCCCAAACCAGGCACTTTGGTCGTGAACGGGTAATCGGCAATTTCCGGACGCGCGTTGCTGACCCTTGATATTAGAGTAGATTTTCCACTATTGGGCAGCCCGACAAGCCCGACATCCGCTATGAGTTTGAGTTCAAGACGAACGAGCTTATCCTCTCCGGGATATCCCTCATCGGCACGACGCGGAGTCCTGTTTCTGGACGATGCGAACCGGGCGTTGCCTCTACCGCCATCGCCGCCCTTTGCCACGATGAATGTCATTTCAGGCTCATCAAGGTCACAAAGCAGCTCATCAGTCAGGGCGTCGTAAACAAGAGTGCCGACTGGAAGTTTGATAATGAGGTTCTGGGCGCTCTTCCCCGTCTTGTTTGATCCGGAGCCGGGCGACCCGTTCTTGGCGCGATAAAGCTGCTGGTACTGACAGTCCAGTAGAGTGTTCATCATGGGGTCGGCGTAAAGGATTACATCGCCGCCTTTTCCGCCATCGCCTCCATCGGGGCCACCCTTCGGGACGAAAGCCTCACGCCTGAAACTCAGACAACCATTGCCCCCTTTGCCTGAAACCACGTTTATGCGCGCTTGATCTACGAATTTCAATTGAATGCTTTTTAGGCCGGCCGGGTAGAGGAGGCGATGATGCCTACCCCTAGTCCGACGGTTATGGAAAGACCCTCCGCAAAGAGGGCCGGTTGGGGCTTATTCAGCTACAGGAAGCACTGCCACCTGTTTGCGGCCACGATCCTTGACCTGATACTGGACGACGCCATCAATCAGGGCAAAAAGAGTGTAATCTTTACCGAGGCCAACGTTATCGCCAGGATGTATCTTGGTGCCTTTTTGACGAACAAGTATGTTACCCGCTCTAACAACCTGACCGCCGAAGCGTTTAACGCCTAACCTCTGGCCTGGGCTGTCCCTGCCGTTCCTGGAACTTCCACCCGCTTTTTTGTGAGCCATGGTTATACCTCCTTGATTACGCTTCGGTTGCGACCGCCACTTCAGGCGCGCCGCTAACGGATATATTGTCTATTTTTAGAAGAGAATACCATTGTCTATGGCCCTGTTTCTTGTGGTAACCATGACGGCGTTTCTTCTTGTAAACTATGATTTTTCGGTCACGAGCCGTTTTGACGAGTGTAGCGCTTATGGCCACGTCCTCGAGGACAGGAGAGCCGAGCCTGACATTGTCAGGTTCGATAAGCGCCAGGATTTGACCAAGTTCTACCTTGTCGCCTGGGGCGCCTTTAATCTTTTCGACCTTCAACTGATCACCGGGACTAACCTTATATTGCTTCCCGCCGGTTTGGACTATGGCGTACATGTTCTAGCCTCCATTAAATGTAACAAATAATAAAACCACTTTAAAAAACCTGTGTCAAGGGAAAAGTTTTTTGCCGTTTTTTGAAGCCTCCCGAACGGGGAGGCGTCAGCCCAGCCTTCACATCGTTGAGGAGCCGAACGCCCATGGGAACATCCAGTTTGCCAGATGCAGGGAAAGGGCCGCATAAAGCGATGAGATCAGGTCATCGAGCAGTATGCCCCAGCCCTCGGGCGCGCTCTGAGCCTGAAATGCGGGCGGCGGTTTGATTATGTCAAAAAAACGCGTCGCGAGGAAAGCCCATACAACAGTAAGAATCAGGTCCGGCGTTCGAAAGAGCATGACTGTAAGTAAAAAACCGGCGACCTCATCCAGCACGAATTTCGACGGGTCTTTTTTTCCCCAGTATGATTCCGCCCATGGCCCTAGAACAACACAGGTCAGGGACGTGACAATGAGCGCTAGCATTATCACCATGGTCTGCCAGGCGCCGGAAAACAGCTTTTGAATCAATACGAAAAGCGCGACCGCCGGAATGGTCCCTACTGTTCCGGAAGCGAACGGCGAGTAACCGAACCATAGCGCTGAACATAAGCCTGCTTTGACAAAGTTGGAAAAATTACTCATACTGTCAACACTATCACAAACTTGTGGTTGATGAACATTTTTTGGAAAGCAAACAATTGTATATGATCCAATTATCAAAAATGGATTATTAAAGTCAGTCGATCATGGCGCCTTATGACAAAAAAATTATTCTGGCGCGTCATGGCCAGACGGTTTTCAATCGTGACGGCTTCATTCAGGGACGCGCTGATTCTCTGCTGACCTATTTCGGGGTCCCTGAAATAAAGCGCCTGCCCTCTCTGGCCGAGCCCGAGAAACCCACAGTCATTTATGCAAGCGCTTTAGGACGCGCCGCGTTCACCGGATCGATTTACTCCCAACAGTTGGGCGCTCCCATCCACTTTAGGGATTCCATTGTTGAGCTATCCTGTGGAAAGTGGGAGGGGATGCGCAGGAGCGATGTTAAGGGATGGTCCACTACCATTCGTGAATCCTGGGATGACAGGCCCCCAGATGGTGAAAGCTATCTGGACGCGGAGAGCAGGGTGAAATCTTTCATCGATGAAATAACTTTGCTCAAAGCGCACCAAACAATACTGGTAGTGGCTCATGCCGGACTCAACCGGGTTTTTCTCAAATTGTGGCTGAAAATGGAGCCCGACGCGGCCAGAATGATCAGATGTCCTCATGACACCTTATATGTGATTGAACCGGGTAACCAAGTGAGGCGCATTCATCCGGACAGGGGACATGAAGAAGGGTTTTTACCGGAAACGGAATGACACTGTGTTCGATGAGCCGCCTAAACTGTTTTGGGCTCAGGCGTTTTTCCTTCTTTAAGTTCGAGAGCGTTCCTGTTGACTGAAATAGGGGCAGTGGGCATCACCCGTTGAATGACAGGGTTTATCCTCGACTTGCTTGGGGCCAATCCCGAGTCCTGAGCGCTGACTATGATGTTCCAACCGAGACGATTATATGGAAAGACTGCCCCGAGAGTTCTGTCCAGCCAACTGAACGCTTCTATTCTGAAGAACGCCTTCCCTGAAGAGCCCGGTTTGGGTATCTTGTGAGGGATTATATAAACTGAACGCCATGCCTGTGGCTCAAGACCGGCCTTCCGGATAATTCTACTCAGGCTCAACGACGTGTAAAACCTCAGGTGAGTCTCATCCCATCCCTGCCAGTTTTTTTTACCGAGAATCTTCTTGTGGTAGGTCCCTTCAATCAGGTAATTCAGGGACAACGAGTTCTGGGTGCTCAACACCATGATACCGCCTGGCGTCAAATATCTGGCTGCTGTTTCCACCAGGGCCTGGTCGTCAGCGACATGCTCTATGACGTCCTTGAGCAGGATTACATCAAAGCCCCGGATTCGCGGTAGTGATGGAAAAGTGGCGCTCTTGATGAAAGCGCATTTTGATCCGACCCCTTCACTCTCGGCAAAGAATCTGGCTGTCGCCAGAACCGAGTCTTCAGCGTCTACGCCCACCACCTCGATAGCGCCCTGTTTAGCTGCATGGACACTGAACATGCCTGCGCCGCAGCCATAATCGAGGAACCGCTTGCCGGAAAGATCACCCAACAATTCACTGATAAAGTTGTTTTTAACCACGCTGTAAGATTTGCTCTGCTGCTCAAGATAAGCCTCTAGCGCTTTAGCGCTGTCATGTGAGCGCAGCCAGTGATCGTCAGGGTATCGTTTCCTGGGGGTTTGCATTAGGATACTCTTAAAGACTCCTGCCGGGTAGAACCGTCTCGCCGCCTGACTCCTATTATAAGACAAATATGTCATTTAACAAAATGATCATAAACCTCCGACCATTTTGAGCGCTCATAATCCTTTGAATAGGTCTGAATCTTTTTTCTTGCAGCCCGCCCCATCGCTCGGGCCTGCTGTTCATGATCGAGCGCATATTCGATGGATTCGGCCAGTGACGAGGAATCGGCCCATGGGGTAAGCAACCCGTCAATTCGATCTTCTATTAACTCATCGCAAGCGCCGGTCCTTGTGGCGACGCAAGGCGCGCCGCAGGCCATGGCCTCCATGAGTATGTTGGGACAGCCCTCCGTCAGCGATGGAAGACAGAATACATCCAACCCCATCACCCAGTCCGGGATTTTACGGTGGTCAAGGGTAGTGGGCGAGTCAACAAGGTCGGTTATTCCTGATCTGTTGAGCATGTAATGGTAAATGTCGATTTCCGAGTCTCTCAATTGTCCCTTGAGTGACAGACGGACCGGGTATTTCTTGGACAGCTTTTCCACAGCCTTGAAAAGATACGGCAAACCTTTGGCATATTTGAAGATGCCGGCGGCGCCAATGACAAAAGTATCTTCACGCGCCTTGTCCCATTGAGTTTCAGGGATGGCCACGGAGTTGAAAATGATACGGGATTTGCTCTTAACCGGAGTCAGGGCGTCGGCCATCTCGATAAGGTCATTACTGAGGCCTATCACCATGTCGGCGTTATCGAGCCCGCTTTTGCATACCGCCGCCTTCTCCGGGCT
>CAZVOU010000200.1:0-25127 GCA_964628605.1 uncultured Syntrophaceae bacterium | reverse complement strand
GAACCTGAATTCGACCCGGTGCTGGCAATACATCGCTTCGAAAAAGTAGAGATTGACAATACCAAAGCGCACTTTGAAGTCCCGAAAGAATACGATTTCCAGAAAGCTTTTAATCAGACGTTCGGGATTATCAAGGACGGTCAGTTTACAGTTGAGGCTGAGTTCACGGGCTGGGCGGCCATTTACGTGGAGGAGCGAGTCTGGAGTCCGGACCAGGAGTTGACCAGGGATGGGGACAAGGTCAGGATCAGGTTTACTGCGTCAAGTGAGCCGGAGATCGTGTCGTGGATTCTATCGTTTGGGGAGGAAGGGAGGTTGTTGGGGCCTAAGGAGATAGTTAAAACGATCGCTGTCAATATTGAGCACCTTTACTATCATTACAGAGATTTATAAGAACTGATTCATTCTATCATTCGGACTGACGTTTTCTATGACCTTTTTGCACAGACTTAATTTGTTTGGTCAAGTTCAGGCCACAAAGTTTACTCTGTTCACTTCCGGAATGGATTCAGGCTTGAACTCAATCTTTAAACAGGCAGTGGCACGTGCCACTTGTAGGAGGACAACAAATGGATATCACAGGAAAAAAAATTTGGCAGGTAGCGGCCGGTGATAAAAATAGAAATTATGTAGACCTCTGTCTTCGCTGGGGAGTAATTTTGAATGGACCCGGGTCGGCAGGACCCTGGCCAAAATGTGCCTCAGTTTTGAGAGACAAGTGGAAGTTAGCTGAGCGCAAAATAACCGATTTGAAACGTTTTTGCGAGGATATTCTTGAAGGTGACATCGTTGTTTTACGTCTCGGCACGAATGATGTCTACGGAATCGGAACAATAGTCGGAAGCTATCTCTGGAATTCAGAATTTGGTGACGTGGATGGGTGGAATCTGGAACACGTACGTCGAGTCAGATGGCTACAAATTCCCAGACAAAACCAAGAGCCTCTAGAATCGTTTCATTCGTATGCCATGAAACTGGGTGATACCGTTCAGATGCTGGATTCCCAAGACGTTAAGGATTGGATTCAACAATTGCCACTGAATGCGTCGGATCTAAATGATCCCATTCCTGACTTGCCAGAGCCGGCTCACTCAAAAGAGGAATTGATATCGAATGGAAAATTTCTTTTTGACATTGGACGCTCGAGTGATTCCTTGATACCAATCGCTTCAAATGTTGATTTAGAATTCATGGGAGAGTTTTTGTTCGATAATGGGGTATCAAGCAGATCAATTAAAGGATTGAGGGGTGAGATTGACGAGTTGTTTCGTATCGCACGTTGGTATCAAAAGTCTTCCAATCCCTCTGAACACGAGACAGTTGCATACTTGGTGGTTCCGCTACTTCGGGCTTTAGGATGGACTCCTCAGAAAATGGCTATTGAGTGGAATTATGTCGATCTTGCTTTATTCTCTGCTTTGCCAAGAGAAGATAAGAACCTCTCAGTAGTTGTGGAAGCCAAGCAAAAAGATAGATCCTGCCTGTCAGCAAAATCCCAAGCGGAAAGTTACGCCCTTGGAACTGAGAGGACCTCTTGCAAACGCCTTCTAGTTACAGATGGATTAAGATATGGTGTCTACACTCGCAATGACGACGGAAAATTCTCCAACAATCCAGATGCCTATCTCAATTTGACACGTTTGAGGAGTTCATATCCGATTTATGACGCCAAAGGAGCTCATGATGCCCTGTTGATGATGTCTTCGGATTGGAGCCCTGCATGATGCCATTTGTAATTTTTCAAATCACCCTGACAGAAAGGTAGTGATTTTTTCATAATACGTTGACTTGAGGGGCAGAATTATCAGAGTATATTGTTACTGAAGGAAGGTGGCGCTTAAAAGTAGCGACCGTTAACAATGTACAGGCCTGAGGCACTAAAAAAGGTGTTCTCAAAACGGTGGGCCGCCATCCTAATCAGTAAAGCAGTCAAAAAAAGAACACCTTGTATTTCCTATGTGACGCTCATGTCCGGCACAATGCGGTCAAAAAAACACCACAGGCTCAAGCGGCCAGAGCCTGTTAAGCAAACAAAATTTCTGGCCCACCATGACTTGTCAGGTATGCAGTCTGATAGGTAATCAAGCCGTACGCCACCGAATGAGCCTTGGGAAAAGAGTAACCATTGTAACTCTCAAGAAGTTCAAATATTTTCGAGGCTCTTCCTTGGCTGATCCCGTTTTGCCGAGCGCCGTCGATGAACTTACTTTTTTCATGGGTTAGTTCCGGCGCTTTTCTCCTTACCAAAGCCCTGCGCAGTAGATCCGCATCGGCCTCTGAACATCCGGTGATGGCAGTCGCTATCCGGATGACCTGTTCATCGTAAATTATCAGGCCGTAGGTTTCATCCAGGAGTGGTTTGAGTTCAGGTATCAGGTATTCGGTTGGGGCCAATACGAGTTTGCGGTTGATGAAATCGTCCATTAGTACCGCTTCGAAAGGTCCAGGTCATTCAATCTTTTTCGGAAGATCTTTTCCCTGTAATCCCCCCGGCTTTATCTTTGACATAAGAGGGGTATACATTATAAACTTGTAAACCGTCCGGAAATTGTAAAACTACAGCAAGCCGTCTTTTTAATTGAATTAATCATGAGGAAGTAATATGTCGGCAGAAGCTCGCTCCTACGAAGAACTCCAGCAGGAAATAGAAATGCTTCGCAAGCGAGTCTCCGATTTGGAAAATCCCACGCCTGGTCTTGAGTCAAAACTGACATCTGATGAGACATTCAAAGAGGTCCGAATACTTGATCGCAAGCCCCTGTTCATAGAAGTTCCGGTAGTGGTGGTTGGGGACCCTCATAACGTTGGGACGATTCTAAACATGACAGTGAAGGGCCTGGGAGTTAGAGGGATTCATTGCAAAGCTCAGGAGACCCTGAAACTGGAAGTTTGTCCTCCGGAGGATCTCAACCTGCAAAGTTTCTCTTTCGTTGCGGTTTGTAGATGGTCCCATGAAGAGCAATCTGACGGCGTTTTGCACAGCGGTTTTGAAATAATTGATATTTCCTCAGTAGACATGTCACATCTGCGCGAATTGCTGATGGCCTTGGGCTATGAATACCTTCGTGATCAATTTAGACGCAAAATAGGCGAAGAGGCTCTAAAATTCATAGAGGCCAGTTCGGACCTCATTTGCCGAATGACGCAAAAAGGAGTAATCAGCTTTGTCAATAATGCATTCTGCAGATTTGCCGGCTTGTCTCGGAGCAGCTTGCAAGGACTTGACCTTGAAATTTTTGTTCCTGAGTCTTCCAAGGATCATTTGAGGGAGTTTCTGTCGGCTCATCGTTCCGAAGACTATCATGGTTCGTTTGAGTGCCCCTTGGTGGGAGCCTCCGGCGAATCCAGGCTGTATCACTGGACGGTTGACGCCCGCACTGATTCAGATTCGCTCAGCCTGGAATTTCAACTCGTTGGTCGTGACATCACCGAACCCAGGATGAAAGAACAAAAACTGAGGGAATCCCATTCTGAGCTTGAACGTGAAATCCGGGATAGGACGGCAGAGTTGGAATTGCTTAACACAGAACTGCGCCAGGAGATAAAAAGGCGCAAGAGAATTGAAGAAGCGCTCGATAAAAAATTGTGGGCTTTGACTAAGCCAAATATGGACACAGGAGATCTGGAATTAACCGATTTGATCGATGTTGCGGCATTACAGAAATTTCAGGATTTTTTCTGCGATGTTTGGGGTATACAGGTTGAGCTGGTAAATATGGCGGGTCAGATGATCACAACTCCGGTCAGTTTGCCTGATCCTTACAGGTCACTTGTGTCCACGGTGGCTGGAAAAATGCTGATTGAAGGAAAAAATGCCGAGTTTCTGTCGAAGATGAGTCAAGAACCAGTTCAGGTTCACAAAAATTATTTATTGGCAGGCGATTCTATTTTCCTGATACCGATCGTCATTCAGGAACGGAACATGGGCGCATGGAAAATATGGAAAGGCTTGGATTCAAAAACCGCGCAACAAGAAGTCGGTAAACTGGCTTTAGAAACGGGCGCAGACACAAGCCTCCTTCTTGAATCCATTGCCTCCACCCCCGCGATTGATGAAGATGAACTCCTGAAAGCATGTCATCTCCTTAGTATGGTATCCGCCCAGGTTTCGGCTCTCGGACTCCAGAACCTGTTCCAGGCAAGGATGATCAATGAACTGAATGTGGCTCAAGACGAGATCAGGCGCTCTGAACAAAAACTTAGAAACCTTCTGGAATCGGCGCCGGTTGGAATCTTTCTCATGAGTCACGGCGCCATATCATTTGCAAACAAAGCGCTATCACAACTTTACGGGGTTTCTTCGCCCCTGGAGATGGAAGGCCTTAAGCCTGGTTCCTTTTTTCGAAGAGGACAATTCGATGAAAAAGTATTGGAATCAGGAAATTCCGGAGAGTTAGTCGAAAAAGAGTACTTGGACTTCCAGGCAGTTAGAAAAGATGGCAGCATCCTGGACGTGGATTTTTATTGCAGCAAAATGTTCTCAGGGAGCGAAGCGACGATCATTGGATTTGTGATCGACAAAAGTCGGGAAAAAGCTCTGCAAAACCAATTGTTGCACTCTCAAAAAATGGAGGCTTTAGGAACCTTCGCCGGAGGGATCGCTCATGATTTCAACAATGTTCTTACCATCATCATGGGATTTGCCGAAATAGCGCTGATGGATGTAGGTCGTAATCATGTTATCACGACACAATTGGAACAAATAATTGAAGCGGCAAAAAGGGCTCGAGATCTGGTGCATCAGATACTGACCTTTTGTCGAAAGGCTGAACAGGAGAAAAGACCTCTCAATGTGGTTCCGATCATAAAAGAAACGCTCAAGTTCCTGGAAGCGTCTTTTCCGGCTACCATAAAAATTCAGAGTAAAATATTGGCGAATGACAGTCTGATATTGGGTGATCCGAGTCAATTTCACCAGATCCTGATGAATCTGTTCTCAAATGCAGGCTATGCAATGCGCAAGGAAGGGGGAGTCCTTGAGGTAGTTTTGGAAGTCGTAAACCCTGGATATCTGGAATCTGAGGGAATTGATGTTCCTACGCCGGGAGACTATCTCAAACTTACGGTAAAAGATTCGGGTCCTGGAGTCGAACCGGAAATAAGAGGGAGGATGTTCGAGCCATATTTTACTACCAAACCGTCAGGTGAAGGTAGCGGATTAGGATTGGCAGTGGTCCACGGAATTGTAACAAGTCATGGGGGTGTCATACGACTTGACCAATCCTGCATCCACGGAGCCCGTTTCGAGGTTTACCTGCCGGTAGTGGAGCCAGTCGAAACAACAGACGAAAGTGAATCCGAGGAGGATTTTTTTGGCAACCAGAGGATCATGGTGGTCGATGATGAAAAGGTTGTCACCGAGATAGCCAGGGAAATGCTTGAGAACTTCGGATATAAGGTCTTTACATTCTCGAATCCCATAGTTGCCTTGAACATATTCAGAGTCGGTCCTTACGACTTTGATTTGTTGATAACCGACTTGACCATGAATGAAATGACCGGACTATCACTGGCCCAGGAAGTGAAAAAGATCAGGCCTGACATCTCGGTGTTGCTGATCACCGGCTATGACACCACCGACGAAGCCTCTACCCATGAATCTGGAGCCATCGACTGCATGATTCAGAAGCCTTTTACAAACAAGACCTTGGGCCGGGCCGTAAAAAGAACGCTTTTACGGAATTCTGCTCACATTCTCGATCGACTAAAACTCACCTAATAGGTCAGCACCATACCTCCATCAAACAGCAAATCGCCACCTACCAGGTAATTTGAGTATTTAGAAAAACCTATAACAAAAATGTTTCCCACATCAACAGGAGACATCATTTCCTTGACTCGAGACTTTCCCATCATGACATCCCTGACGACTTCCTCATGTGAAATTCCACGTTGGGCAGCCTGAGCCGGTATCTGTTTCAGGGCAAGTCCGGTTTTGACAAAACCGACACTCACACTAAATGACCTGATTTTTCCCGCGCCTTCGGCAGATATTGACTGCGAGAGCGCCCTCAAGCCGAATTTTGTAATATTATAAACCGGTTTGTTCATTGTGCATATATGACCGTGAACCGATGACATGTTTCCAACCACACCCACTCCATCTGAGGATTTTTTCATTAGTGGTATGGTCAATTTGGACAGATAAAAAGGAGCCCTAAGCATTATTTTCTGCATCAGGTCGTATTTTTCCATGGGAAAGTTCTCCACGGAGTCAATATGCTGAATACCGGCGATATTAGCCAAATATTTGACTTTGCCAATGCTCGAAGCCTCATCCACCGCATGGACAAGATCGTCATCTTTGGCAAGATCAACTCTCATGGCCGACATCTCACCTCCCAGGGCATTGGCCATTTTAACGGTGTTTTCAGCTTCTTCGATATTGATGTCCAGTCCTAGCACATGTAGTCCGTTTACCGAACATGCAATGGCTGTAGCTCTTCCGATTCCTCCACCTACCCCTGTGACAATACATACGTTCTCGGATGTGAAACTTGGGTCATCCAGAACAAGTATCTGATCCCTGGTTATTTCCGGCTCCCTAATTTCCATGGTCTACCCGCCTTTGCGTTTTTATCTGCAATGAAAGAAAGTGAGAAATTGGTCAGACCCGAACGCAATAAACGTCCGGTTAACGATTTCTGAAAGTTTTCTCTGCTGCCGCTGGGAATCTGTCCAGGCGTAGTCCCTTGAAAAGATTGCGCAGCGCCGGCATGGCTGTGCCCGATACTTTCTGAAGAATTCCAAAAAGCTGCGGATTTTTCACGGCTACTCCGAACGAGGCCATTAAAAAATTCTCAGCAGACAAAGACTTGTGCATGTTAACGCGCATTTCACGTAATGAGGTGATAAGTTTCACGAAAGGAATTTTCACAGGACAGACTTCCTCGCATGCGCCGCAAAGGGTGGACGCGTCGAGTAATGGTTGCGCTCTTTCAGGAACCTCAAGAAGATTGGTGAGTATTATTCCCATTGGCCCCGGATAAACCGAGTCATAGGCATGTCCTCCGATGGCCCTGTAAACAGGGCATATGTTCAGACAAGCGCTGCACCTGATACATTTCAGGATATCCCTGAAAGGACCTTTCAAAATTCCGGATCTGCCATTATCGAGAAGCACGATGTGGAGTTTAGCGGCCCCAGTGGCTTCGCCGTGTTTTCTAGTGCCAGTGATTAGGGACATATATGAGGATAAAGGCTGACCCGTGGCAGATCTTGTGAGGAACCCGGAGAAAAGAGCGAGATCTTTGAAAGTGGGCAGAATTTTCTCAATGCTCAACAGGGCTATGTGTAATGGAGGAACAGTCGTACACATTCGCCCATTTCCTTCATTCGAAAATATTGCAAGACTTCCCGACTCAGCAACGGCAAAATTGACCCCTGAAAAACCCGCGTCGGCCGTCAAAAATTGAGTTCTGAGAATTCCACGGGCGGTTCTTGCCAGCGTTTCCGTGTTTTCGGAATATTCCACTCCCAATTTTTCGGCAAACAGATTTCCAATCTGTTTTCGATTCTTGTGAATGGCCGGACCAAGTATGTGAGAAGGGCTTTCCCCGGCTAACTGGATGATGTACTCGCCAAGATCCGTCTCTACAACTTCGATATTGTTCTGCTCAAGAAGGTGATTCAAATGAATTTCTTCCGAGACCATTGATTTGGCTTTAACAATCTTTCTAACGCTGTTGTCCTTTAGCAGATCGACAATGATATTTCCGGCGAATTCAGAATCCTTGGCCCTGTGAACTACAGCGCCGGCGTTGGTGGCATTGGCTGAAAATTGGTCGATAAACGCTTCAAGGTTGTCCAGCACGTGATCTCTAACCGTAGAAGCCTTCTGACGCATTTCCTCCACAGGTAAACCGGAAAGACCGCGTTCTCTCAAGGAAGTGAACAAGTGGGTAGCGGATTTCATTGCAGAACGCAAAGAGGGGTTGTCCAATGCTTCCCTGGAATTACGCCTGAGATCTATCGGACAAGATTTTATGGACATAAAATCTCCGGGATAAATGATGGAATGTTCAACATTACATTGCCGACATCATTAACTCAAACTAATTCTAAACATCCCGGTTTAAAAATTGTGGCAGATCTTATAAACTGAAACTCGCTATTCCGAGTTGGTCTCTTTAGATTGTTCCATCTGATCCCAAGTATTTATATTTGAGCCTTTGGAAAGACGATGATATTGCCAGGCAAGGTGACAGTGAAGCATTACTTCCTCCATCCAGTCCCTCATGTCGGTCATGGGGCCGTAATTGCCGTTGGCTTCTTCCTTTTCGGCTTCCAGTCGAACTGTTTTATCCATTTGAAGAAGAAGTTCAAAAATTCTATTGAAGCATTTGTGAACATGTAGTTCAAATTCGTCGGCATTTGAGAAATTCACTGTTTGCGCTCCCCAAAAACACACCCCGGTTTCTGAACTCCTGGGCGATTGATTCTGGAGGGGCTAGCTCCAGAATCAACATGACAAAAACCAAAAGATAGCCCGAAAGGGCTGCGAGTTAAACAGGCCGGTCAGCCGATGAGCCTATTTGGAACCATTGATGGGATGCCATTTGTCTTCTGGAATATTCAATTCTGTTATCCGATCAATGGCAAGTTTGTTTAAATAGAAAGTAGAGGGTGTTTCCGGACCAACCAGGACGACCGGACCATGAAATTTTTCGCAAAATTCTTCAATTGTGGTGGTTCCACCAAAAGAAGCGCCTTTTTCGATGTACCCTATAACGAGCACTTCATAATCGCCTCTACGAAAACATTTCCTCAATTCTACTTCATCTACCCCTTCGCATAGCCTGAAACCAACATCAGTGTAATCTCCAAGACGATCATCAAAACCCATTCTCAGTTCTTTGTCCTTCTGTGCGATGAGATCCGGGGTCACGGGAGCCGTTTTAGTCTTGGCTGCGTCCACAAAAACCACGTCTCGACGCATCGTGTACGGGGACTCAAGGAACTGGAAAACATTTAGTTTGGTTTTATGAGATCTGGCCAATGATAGGGCGTAATCGAAAGCCCAATCTCCCTGTCTTGAAAATGTTGCACAAAGTCCTACACCATTCATTTCATCCTCCTAGATTATTTCGAAATAGAGTAACCATTCAAGCTTATGACGCTTCTTGTAACGCTTGTTGAGTCTGCTCAAACTTTGCTGGAATCTCAATGATGAAGGTCGTCCCAACCCCTAATTCAGATTCCACCCGTATGCTCCCTCCATGTTCATGAACTACTTTCCGGGTTATAACGAGTCCCAATCCAGTTCCTCTGGAGCCCTTGGTCGAATAAAATTTCTTAAAAAGACTTTTTGATACTTCCTCCGGCATGCCTTCCCCGTCATCACTAACCTGAATAACAAGAGTCTCATTTTCACTCTGACATGAAACCGTAACCGTATGGGATTGCTCCTCGTTTTGATTCTTACAAGCATAGATAGCGTTCGAAACCAGATTGGAAACGGCGCTGTGTATACCAGAAGGATCTATGAAGCACGGTCTTATGTCATCCTGAAAATCGCGAACTAACGAGACACCTTCATTGCGGGCTTTGACTTCGTACAAATCGCACACTTCAGCCAACAGTTTGGCAGGAGAATATACCCGGTATTCAGGGGCTCTCTCCTTCGAGGCATATAGAATCCCCTTGACCAGGTCAGAGATTTTTTCAACATTGTTCTTTACCATTGCCCAGCCCGCTAGTATCTTGTCCTCTTTACCCCTGGTTAAACCCGAATCCAAAACGTAGACACCACCCTGTAACCCCGATAGTATATTTTTGATTGTGTGAGACATTCCGGCTATTGTTTCGCCCAATATTGCCAACTCACCTTGCAGGCGTTTAACCTCGGTAATATTTGTGCTCATTTCCATGACAGAAATGATCTTGCCCTCATCATTGTGAACAGGAGCCGTATAAACCACTATGTAAGTTTCTTCTCCGTTCTGTCTCCAAATCTCCTCGGAATAGTGAGTAGTTCCATCGGCAAAAGTCTTCTCAACAGGGCAATTGTCACATTTGTGATCAGAATTTTTATAGGTTTCGTAACATTTTTTCCCGATACTCTGGCCGAAATCCCTGTCAAACAGATTATTTGTCGTGACAATGTTGAAATCCCTGTCTATCACAGTGAGATAACATGGAACATTGGAAAAAAGTCTCTTGAATTCAACCTGTTTTCTCTCAAGCCTGAACTGAAGTCTTTTCAGGAGCGTGACATCTACAGCCATTTCAAGAACTTCGTAGACTTTGCCCCGATCATCAAAGATCGGTGATGTCTTGACCATTACGTAACAGTCTCTCCTGTGCAGTCGCCATATTTCTTCAGACTGATGAACTGCTCCATCTTCGAACGTTTTGGCGACCGAACAATTTTCACAACGCTCAGTCCGGTTCTTGTATCCCTCGAAACAATTCTTGCCTACCTGATCACCGAATTCATTTATGAATGCCCGATTGGCCCTGACAATTTTAAAGTTCCGATCAACTACTGTCAGGTAACACGGCACTTCATCAAAAAGTGATTTGTAAAGTTTTCGACTGGCTTCCAACTCCATGGTACGCTGATTTATTTGCATGCTCATTTTGTCGAATGAGCGCATCAATTCGGCCATTTCGTCAGAACCGCCATCCTTGCCGAGTGGATTGTATTCCCCTCGAGCCATCTTGGCCGCATTTTCCTGAAGTTGCCTGATCTTGGGGTTCACGAACCAAAGCACTCCAAGTCCTGAAACGCTGGATATTAGAAAAAACAGTGAAATGGCAAAAATAATAGTCTGTTTAGTGTTTCTGGATACTTCCTGGTTGAGTTTTTCCAGGCCGAGCTTGACTTGAAGGGCGCCAAGTGTTTTCTCGATTTCAGGACCAAAATGGCACCCGGCAGTTGAGCAGCTTGACGTGTTTATCAGAGGATTGACAACAATGATCGAGTTTCCGTCGCCAGATATACGGTGACGAAGTCTCACATCATTTTTGAAATCTTCCATCAAAGGCTCAGTCGTAGTGTCTACCATGGTCCTGGAGGTTATGGGTTTGGTAGAATAATGAAGCTCACCCCTGTTATCAAAGATATTGATTTCCTTGAATCGTTCCTGCTCTCCAATCGCCTTAACTATCTGTCGGATAACCTCTCTATCCTTGGTCATCATCCCATTCCAGATTGCGGCCTTGATGACTTCGGAATCCTTGAGTGATTCCTGGATCATCTTGTTTATCAGATTGGTTTCATGGGTTGAGATCGATTGGTAGGAAAAGACAATTATGACGAGAAACATTATCAGCCCAGCATAAAAGCTGAGCTTGAAACTCAGGCTGTGTGTGAACTTTTTGAACCAGTGGATGGCGCTTTTGAACATAGTGGCAATTCTATTACGGTCATCTAATTGCTACGGAGTCCATCAAACAAGGACTCCAATGGTCAAATCTCTGTCAAAGACGCCTCAAACGGTTCCAATAGGGCTAAAATCAGTTCCCCACGTTTTTTCTCAAAAAAAGGTGCGCCAAGCCACAGCGTTATTCACACTGACGCTGCGGCCTGGCCGTCAAGCTAGCCTATGATCTTTTTTATGGCGGTTAACAAGGCGTCTTTATCAACCGGTTTTTCTATATAGGCTTCAGGTGGTTTAATTGAGCGTTCATGAATCCATTTTTTAAAATCCATGTTCGGAGTGTCATCTGTCCCAAAACCGGTCACCATGACCACTGGGGTATTCGCGAGATCCGGGTCCCGGCGAAGTTCACGGAACATTTTGATACCGGTCTTGTTGGGCATCAACAGATCCAGACTCACCAGATCAGGCTTTTCAGCCTTAAGTTGTGCCAATCCTTCGTCACCGTCCGTAGCCGTAACAGTCTCGTACCCGTGATCTTCCAACAAAGTGGTCAAAAAAGTGACCATATCCGGCTCGTCGTCTATCACTAGAATTTTCTTGGCCATAACTACCTCCTTCGCGCAACTGGAAAAAGTTTTTTGCTCTCTGATTCGAGGGCCTTAGTCAAGCTTGTTCATCTTCCTTCCTTGAATAAGCTAACTATTTGCTTTCCTGAGTGTTGAGTAGCAGTTAGATTTGAACACACACTATCATGCAAATGGAATCCTGATTCAAATATAACACGATTTTTATGACTTTTTTACTAAAATATTAGCGCAATTCTTCATTACATGATCCCAAACACTCGGATAAAAGCCGGCCCCACAGAAAGCCTGTTAGTCAAGTATCAGCGCGGGAGACAACAATTCCGCCAGGTTCATGACTTTGGCGTCTATGTGATAGTGCTCTATCAACTCCTTGAGTTGGTCGGTGCAATTGTGGCAGGATTGCAAGCACACATTTGCGCCCGTGGCCCTAATTTCATCAGCCTTTATTTTGGCCGCAGCCAATCGGCGAGGAGTAAATTCGGGCATTGCCAAAGCGCCACCACCACCGCCGCAGCAGAAACTTTCAGCTCCGTGATGTTCCATTTCCTTGAAATCATTGGCCGCTGCGTTAATGATTATGCGGGGCTCTTCCCATATACCGCCGGATCTGGCGATGTTGCAGGAGTCATGATAAGTGAACCGATGACCGTCCCAAACAGATTTGTCCAGCTTGATCCTCTTTTCCTGGATCAACTTTGCGAATAACTCGAGGACACTGGTAATCTTGAAAGGAACGCCGCCAACCCAGTTGGGAAGTTCCCATCGAAGAGCCCTGTATCCGTGGCCGCACTCACCGGCAAGAAGATATTCACAGCCGAGTCTCTTGACATCCTCTACCTGCCACATAGAAAATAGTTTGGCGTCGGCGTCGTTGCCGTTGAACAGGGCATAGTTGGTCAAATCCCAGTAACGTGAAGAAATTGTAAAGTCTACACCCGCAGCGTTCAGAACCTTGGCCGTAGCTTGAATGGTCAATGGATAATACTTGGGCTCTCTAGGATTGAGGGTAAGAAAATACTTGGCCCCTTTTTTATCTACCGGTATCTTGAAATTCTCACAGCCCTCCTCATCCTGAAGCTCCTCTTCGATCCATTCAATCGTTTCTATCATTTCATCCTGAGGAACCGCCATGTTGTTGCCGGCGTTGTAGTGGGTGTCCACCGTATCCTGAAGATGCTGAGGGATCCGTCCTACCTGCTGCATCAAGCTTCGGGCTGCCCTGACCATCATTCCGTAATCAACACCCATGGGACAGTTGAGAGTGCATCTTCTACACATCGTGCAACCACCCCATAGTTTATCGTACATCTCATCGGCCAATTCCTTCGTTAAGGGCTGGGCGCCCACAAAATTCGGGAACCATTTGGCCATCCAGTCATAGCGGCTTTTATACCACTTTCTGAATCGGTCCGCTTTATACGCCGGAACAAGTTTCTTGTCCTCAGGTATGGAAACACTATAGTGACAGGCGTCGCTACACATTCCACAATGTATGCAACCTGCAAGAGAAGCGGCCACAACTCGATTCAACTTGCTCGGAAGCATCTCTTCCATTTCTGCCAGCATTTCAGGGGTAAATTCAGTCTTGGTGGGCCATGTGCGTTCTTTTTCTGCGCCCAATTTTTCCGCTTTCTCCGACATTTAAAGCCTCCGTTATATATCTATCTTGAAAATGTTTTACAGAGTTGGATTCCAGTTAGAGTCCTTGGCCTTCTTGTTGATGACTCCCCTTCCACCGAAAGTTCTTCCAAAATTAACACGACCAAAAGGATAAAGTATGTAGTGTGAAATTTTACTGAAAGGAACATAAAGAAGGAAGAAAGTGGTCATCAGGAAGAATATCCACATCCATGCGGTTTCGGGCATTTTGTTGAGCCAGAAATACATGGTGATAACGCCGATGCCGAAGAAAGTCGTCATCAGGATAATAGCGAAGTAATCATCAGGGGACGATATGATTCTCAGTTCAGGGGTAGTCAAGCGCCGATGAAGCCTTCTAAGACCAATGAGAAACGCCAGGGCCATGAAGATCATGAAAATCACGGTTACCGCCGGTGTCATTACCTGAGGCGCCAAGGGGATCAGGAAAGTTGCGCCGATGGTAAGAGCCACGGCAATGTGAAAAATCATGAACTCAACATACATGAACATGTTTTTTCTGGAACTTTCCATGGACCAGGGTCTTAAAAAGTTCAGCAACGACTCAAAAGCCCCTGCCACTCGATCACCTTTCAATTCGGCTTTCTCAGGTGGAACAGGCTTCTTGAGCAATGTAATTATTTTAATCGCATACATAGTGGCCATAAAAGCCAATGCTATGTACTGAATCTCTTCTTCCAAAAAAAGCAGAGCGTGACTTACGTTGTTTTCCATGAATCCTCTCTTTCGTGCGGAATGGTATTAGATTTATCCCCGGAGGGTGGATGGCCTATTCACGGATGACGCTTGACTTTTACAGATGTAAGACGACCAACCTGGTTTAGTTCGGTCTGTCTATGGCGTTTACACACCTGTGACCGGAAGACGCAGCCGATTGATTTAATTATTAGTCAGAATATTGTCCTTGAGTGAACAAGTCAAGAACATTTTGTACTAAAACCAACATACTTGACAATTTTTATAAACAGACAAAATATCAACCGATAGAATATATCAACAATGCTATATAACTATATTTGTATTACTTTGTTGTTCTGTTCCACTTGTTGATTGTAAGTGTAGAGTTTCTCCATTCAAGAGATATAGAAGAATCTTTATCAAAAATCCACTATTAAAAAGTGGTAGCTAGGAAATAAAACAATAAAGTTTGAGTAAAAAGAAAGACGATTAAAATGCTATTCAATATGAACCAGATTGAAACGGTATGACGCGTAAGGTTGATGAGCATTTGCGAAAAAATCACCTAAACGAATACCATCTATTTTGTTTGCAATTATTTTTGGGTGGCAGAACATACCGAAAAACCAAGAAAAGTGACAATACGCGCCAGACGGACTGTCTGAATAGATGAACAACAATTGACTAGCGCGTCGGTAGGGTCTATGGGGCCGACTACCGATTCGGATGTTGAGTTAGGAGAATCCTGTCACAATGGCCATCATCAACCGGGACTAGGCTCAAGATGGCGTTCCTTCCGTGTCCTTGGTAAGAGTGACCATGAAGTTCCGGATTTTCTGCAAAAGAAACATCCTGGCGTTGCTCAACGAGATGGGGAACACGGGGTGGGAATTGAGTTCTAAAAAAATTACCATCGATCGCAAGGAATTATTTTTTGGTTGGTAATCAAAAATAGGAACAAAAATTGATCACGGGTTACTTTAAACAAAGTGATTAATGAAATAAACATAACAGTGATTAGCAACATAGGAGTTACTATATTGAAATCAATAATTAAAATATCATTTATTATTTGCCTGACTTTTGCTGGAGTTTATTTGTCATGTGCTCCACCGTTCGCTTCATGCCGTATGGACAAGCTCTCAAAAGACCTTTTTAACGGATCGTTTTGCGAAATAGAACAGCTTTTGGAAGGTGGCGCGAATGTAGACGCTCGAGACCGGAACGGCGACACTGCTTTAATCAAATCAGTCACATCCGGTAATCATATTATTACCCAGATACTCCTGGAGAATGGAGCGGACGTCAATCAGCGAGCTGCAAACACTGAGACACCACTAATGATATCTGCGCGAAACGGTGATGTTGAATTGACCCGGAAGCTTTTGTTTTTTGGAGCGGATGTAGACGCAAGGGATAAAAATAATGAGACTGCGCTTATAACCGCCGCCAATTTCAGACATGGCGCTGTTGTCGAAATATTGCTGGATAGTGGCGCCAACTCCAGTCTTCGTGACAGTAGTGGAAAAAACGCTCTCTCAATTGCGGCTCACCTGGGTGACAAGGAATCGGTAGACATTCTATTGAAAGACAGAAAGAACGGCCTGTCGTCAATAGCACGCGAGGATCTTCAATTACTGGGCTCGGATTTTCTGAATTAAATTTGTAATGACCTGAACATGCTGAAATGGGTAGATTCAAAAAGCCTTGCCACACTGTTCATCGCTTGCAAGTGTGCCACAGTTATGACAATCTGGCGTTGTTCCGCGTTGACATATGACATCCGGGAGTAACCTGAGACGTCAGAATGACAAGTCCATAGTCTATGCTTTAAGTTGGGTGAAAAAATTGTCGGACTCGGAAGTCACCAGAATAAGGGTGGACGATTATGAAGTCGGGATCGTAGGATTGAAATCCGCCCTAACCCAAGCCTTGTCTTCTGGTTCGAAAAAGGAAGATAAAGACGTTGCGATGGAACTGCTGGAAACGTTATCCCGCAAAAATTATATCCCCTCGTCCGCCAGACAGAAGTACAGTGAAGCTTTTCTGCTTGAATTCAAGCGAATGCGTGGTGACCAGGTAGAAGAAATGGACGCTGGAGCGATTCAGATAAAAATTCTGGGGCCTGGTTGTTACCAGTGTGACACTCTTGAAAAAACAGTGATCAAAGCGCTCAGCGAAATGGACTGTCCAGCTTCAGTAGAACACATTACAGACATCAAGAAGATAGCGAGTATGGGTCTTTTCTCAACGCCGGCTTTAATGATCAACGGGAAACTCGTTTCGTCGGGCTCCAGCCTTTCCGAAAGAAAAATCAAGGACTTAATAAAACAATTCGTGAAATAATCACCCGGAGTTTTCAAAATTGATGTATGCCGTGAAAACATGCCTCAAGGCGATGATCATTTTCATTGGTCTTTCGGTTGTGGGGATTTCAGTCAACCACTTTTCTGCCCATGGCATTCCATGGTGGTATCAGGCCCCACCCGAAACAGTGATAGCAGGCTTCAAGGTTCCTTTGATCGACGAAAAACAGGCACGGAAGTACTTCAACGAACCGGGGCATGTCTTTGTTGATACCCGTCACCTGGAACATTTCAACGAAGGGCATGTTCCGGGGGCCGTATTTTTACCACCCAATGATGTGCAGGACCGTTTCATAGAGGTTCAGCCATTTCTCCAGGAAAACGACACACTGATTTTGTACTGTTATGGGCCGGACTGTGACATGGCGGAAAAGACAGCCGAATTCCTTGCGCAGATGGGATATGAAAAATTCATGATCATGGCTACAGGATTTCAAGCCTGGAAGACGTCCGGAAACCCGGTAGAGAGTGTGAGGAGATGACCCGTTGACGAAAATACAGATGAAGCATTTGGTTTTAGTGGCTAGATTGATCATAGGCGGGTTATTTATTTACGCCAGTATCTACAAGGTTTTAAACCCGGCCGATTTTTCGGTCGCGGTGAGAAATTACACCATTCTACCTCTTGAATGGACCAATCTTGTAGCGATCACACTGCCGTGGGTGGAATTGGGCTCAGGTTTGTTTCTTGTCCTCGGGGTGTTAATCCGACCATCAGCTCTTCTCACAACGGGAATGATGGCTGTATTCCTGGCGGCCCTCATTTACGCTTATTCTGTAGGCCTGGACATTGATTGCGGATGTTTTTCAGCTTCCACAGAGTCTTCCGGTAAAATAGGACCGTTGTATTTGATCAGGGATACCTTACTGTTGCTGACCTCGGCTTTCATACTTTTTTTTGATTCAGGTGACTATTCCCTCCTATAAACATTCCCTCTTACAATAGAGGGGAAAATACCCACTGCGCAGATTACACTGAACAACACGAGCGCGACTTTCATGCTTTGCATGAAGAGTGGGTAGATTTCGGGGGTAATCCGCACGGCTCCCAAGAATAGCGCAAAAATGAGTTGAGCCAGCCCCATGCTCAGCGTCTGCCCCAGCAAGCGCATGGAACCGGCAACGCCTGAGGCGAAACCATAGTCCGTTTTTTCCACCGAATTCATTATTGCATTCATGTTGGGTGACGAGAAAACGGAAAAACCAACACCCAAAAAGATCAGGTTCAGTATGACTGCTTTCATTCCGGTTGTTTCCGAAAGAAATGAAAGCATAAACAAACCAACGGAGGTTATGAACATTCCCACAGAGGCCAGTTTTCCCGGTTCGATCACGTCTGAAAGTTTTCCGCTGATTGGCGCCACCACCGCCATCGTTATGGGTTGCGCCATCAATATCAGTCCTGCTTCTTTGGGTGTAAGCCCCTTAATGTATTGTAGATAAAGACTCAACAGAAAAGTTACTGCGAAAGTGGCGCTATAGTTTATCAAAGCTGCGACACTCGAGAAAGTGAAGGCTCTGTTTGTTCTGAAGAGCTGCAGATTTATTACCGGAAACTTCAGCCTGAGTTCATAACGCAAAAACAAATAAAACAGGCCTATGCCCACGACGATTAAACCTGCACCCTTGAGAGCAGGTAACCGTGACAGCCCTATCATGAAAGTCAGTATGGACAAACCATACAGAAACGAACCAAGAATATCGAACTTCTCTTCCCCGGTATATCTCCACACCCAGGTTAGTTTTCGTAACGACACAAAAATAGTTACCAAACCAAGAGGTATGGTCGACCAGAAAATTCCTCGCCATGAAAAATACTCTGTTATCAGTCCTCCTATGAAAGGTCCGCTGGATAGACCAATATAGACCACCGCAACATTCATTCCGATGGCTTTGCCTCTCTCTCCGGGAGGATATACGGTAGCCAGCATGGCCATCGCCGTGCCGAATATCATGGATGTGCCAAGTCCCTGGAATGTTCTGAATACAAGAAATGCCCACATATTGGGAGAGGCGGCGCATAAAAGTGAAGAGACGGTAAAAATTGATATACCGAGTACGAAAATGAGTTTTCGGCCAACGAGATCCGCCAGCTTGCCTAAAGGAATCATGAACACGCAGCATGACAGCAGATAGGTGGTCGGTACCCATGTCAATATCATCGCGTCCACGTCAAAATCTTTTTGAATGTTTGGTAAAGCTACGTTGATCGAAGACGCCATAAACGGGGTCAGAAAAGAGGCCATGATAGCCACGAGGAGAACCGCATTTTTTGTCGATTTATCTACCAAGATCACACCGTATCGAAAAAATGTCTTTCCAAAAACCAACGATAAAAGGAATTGTAGAACATATCACAGTTCATCCCGCCTCACCCGATGAAACCACAATTGTTCCCGGAGACGCTGTTTACCGTTTCGACGATTCTTCAGTCATCCGGAAAAAGATGTTCCAGGCAAGATCAGCTTGACACCGGGTCCTTCTAATAGCAAATATTAGTTTATGGAGTGAAATGAAATGTCTGTACTACCGATAGTCACAGTTCCGAATGAAATATTACGATGTCAGGCTGAAGATATTTCCGACATCGACGATGCAATATGCAAATTGGCAAAGGATATGATCGAAACCATGTACAAGGCCCCGGGCATAGGTTTGGCGGCCAATCAGGTAGGTAAACCGCTTAGCCTGATAGTCATGGACGTGGAATACGCCTATGCTGAGCCTCAACACAAAAAAAAAGCGCCCATCGTTGTAGTCAACCCTAAAATAGTCATGAGCGAGGGTGAAGACTTCAGAGAAGAGGGGTGTCTGAGCGTTCCGGATTTTTCACTGGAAGTGAAGAGACACACAAAAGTACAGGTTGAAGGAATTGATTTAAAGGGTAAACCTCTGAAACTGGAAGCGGAGGGATTACTGGCGCGGGTGCTTCAGCATGAAATAGACCATCTGAGAGGGTCTACTCTCCTGAATCATGCCTCGGCCCTGAAACGCAGTTTGTACGAGCGAAAGATGAAAAAAAGAAACCGGAGGGATCCTTGAAACCCAAGGTAGTATTCATGGGGTCTCCGGAATTTGCAGTGCCGACATTAAGAGCCTTGAACAATGCTTTCAATGTGGTAGGAGTGATAACCCAACCCGACAAGCCTACGGGCCGAGGGCGCAAATTGACGCCCAATGCAGTAAAAACTGAAGCTATTAAACTCAACATTTCGTGTATTCAGCCAAAAGATCTTTGTGAAAATTCCTTTCGAACTAAACTCCTGGAATGGTCTCCTGACGTCATAGTTGTTGTGGCATACGGAAAAATTTTACCGGAGTGGTTGCTGGAATTCCCAAAAATGGGATGTATAAATGTTCACGCTTCCATTTTACCTCGCCACAGAGGCGCTTCTCCTATCTCCAGCGCGATAGTTGAAGGTGACAAGACTACCGGCGTGACCACCATGATGATGGACAAGGGCTTGGACACCGGGGATGTTCTGCTTCAGGCCTGTGTGGAAATCGATGATAATGCGACTACGGACTCTCTAAGTGAAAAGCTCATGGAACTAGGGTCAGACCTGGTAGTCAAAACTATCTTGAGGCTTATGGAAAATTCTCTCTGTCGAACGTGTCAGGATGGTTCACAGGCCACCAATACCAGATTACTGGAAAAAAGTGACGGCAAAATAGACTGGACCCGATCCGCAATTGAAATTGACAGATTGATAAGGGCAATGAATCCGTGGCCCGTGGCTTTTTTTGAACTCAAGGGAGAGTCAATAAAAGTTTGGGAATCCAAGGCAATTTGTGGAGAAGGCTTGAGTGGTCAAGTTATGGACGTGAACAAAGACGGATTGACTGTTGGAACCAAAACGGGTTTGCTTGTTCTCAGACAGTTGCAGGCTCCGGGAAAAAAGAAAGTGACGGCTTTTGAACTGGCCTCATCCAAGGGCATAAAACCAGGGGATAATTTGAGCATGGAATATTTTGAAGTGGAGAAAGAAATATGAATCAATTTAAAACACTAATTCTTTTAGCTGCGTTAGGTGGTTTGTTGGTTGTCCTGGGTGGTTACATGGGTGGCAAAAACGGCGCAACTATTGCGTTGGTGATTGCTATTGCCCTTAATTTTGGCAGCTACTGGTTCAGTGACAGGATAGTCCTGTCAATGTACAATGCTCAGGAAGTTAATGAATCGCAAGCTCCCGATCTTTATCGCATGGTGCAACAGCTTGCTCATAAGGCGGGGTTGCCGATGCCTAAAGTTTATATAATTCCGGACGAGTCTCCAAACGCCTTTGCGACGGGACGCAACCCTGAACACGCGGCCGTGGCGGTCACTAACGGAATCATGAGGATTTTAACCTGGGAGGAGTTGGCGGGTGTCATAGGACATGAACTGGGTCACGTAAAGAACCGTGACATCCTTATTCAGTCCGTTGCCGCAACCATAGGAGCGGCCATAACCTACATCGCCCAGTTCGGCTTTCTCTTCGGTGGGCGCTCCGATGATGAAGAGGGACGCGGTTCTCTCGTCGGCTCGATACTTATGATGATCCTAGCTCCAATGGCCGCCATGATCATCCAGATGGCCATATCCCGGTCAAGGGAATACATTGCTGATGAAACAGGGGCCGAAATATGCGGTCACCCCAACTGGTTGGCCTCCGCTCTGGCAAAGTTGCAAAGAGGGGCCGAAGCAATTCCTATGGACGCCAACCCGTCAACGGCAAACATGTTCATAGTCAGCCCGCTCTCCGGAAGCACAATGGCAAGTCTTTTTTCCACGCACCCCCCCATGGAAGAAAGAATAGCCCGGTTGAACAAAATGAGCGTTTAGGCCGACTTTCTTCACTTTATTTCATTTACAATCACAGGCGTCCATGTCAGCACACCCGAGACATGGACGCTTGTTTTTATGTCTGATTGGAGCTGGTGTCACTATGGCGATTAAAGCATGAATTCTTGTACATCAACAAACCCGAACCAAAATGAAAGCGTTTCCAGAAAAATAGCCTTTAGCACACTCATGGCAGTCGAAAAGGGGACCTTTGCTGAAACCGCAATTGACAGGGAATTGTCACGAAGCAACGTTTCAGGGAAAGATAGGGCCTTGATAACCGAACTGGTGTATGGGGTAACACGCAACAAATCTCATCTAGACCAGATAATAAGCCTTTTTTTAAACAACCCACAAAAAAAAATCAGCCCGACGCTAAGACTCATTCTCAGGATGGGGATCTATCAACTGCTTTATCTCGACCGAATCCCGCTTCGGGCAGCAGTAAACGAGTCGAATCTTCAGGCGAAGCGAATGCTTAATGCCTCCATGGCAGGTTTGGTTAACGGATTGTTGAGGAAGGTTTCACAGACCAGGGAAACTCTGCTGGCAGAGCCTGAAGACAATCTGAATCAATTGAGCAATTATTTCTCACATCCGGAGTGGCTTGTTAAAAGATGGGTAGATGAATTTGGAGTTGAGGAGACCAAAAATATTTTACGATTCAATAACTCCAGATCAAGACTCTTGCTTAAGGTAAATACCGCCAGAATATCTTTGCCCGACTTCTTGACATTGCTGGAGAGGCAAAACATATCATGGACCAAAGATTACCCGGACTGGGACTCAGTAGAGCTGGCCGGATTTGGACAGCCTGTGTCATCGATCGATGGGTTCAGAAAAGGTCTTTTTCTTGTTCAGGATTTTGCTTCACAACTTATTCCAGGTCTATTGAAGGCCGACAACTGTCAGAGAGTTCTCGATTCGTGCGCTGCTCCGGGTAACAAAACTTTTCATCTGGCCTCCAGGATAGATTCAGGAGGAGAAATCATTGCTTGCGACATTAGTCCCCAAAGGCTGGCTCAAACCAGACAGAATCTGGATCGACTAGGCGCACAGAACGTTAGGACAATTTGTGGCGACTGTTCAGATGAATCTTTTAATCTGAACCTGGGAAGCTTCGACAGAATTCTTGTGGACGCTCCCTGTTCCAATCTCGGAGTCTTGCGGCACAATCCGGAAGTCAAATACAGCATTGATCAACATGATCTCAAGGAGCATTCAGCAAAACAATACCGGTTACTACAGGCTGTTTCGCACTTGTTGAGGGCCGACGGAATAATCCTTTATTCGGTTTGCTCGAATTCCACTGAAGAGACCTTGGACGTAGCTAATTCATTTATCTCGAACAATCCCGATTTTGTTATCGACCCCATCGAACCTCCGTCAGTCAATTCCCCGGTTCATATAGACCAAAAAGGATTTCTCTCAACCTTTCCTCCCTCTCCTGATTTCCCGATGGATGGTTTTTTCGCAGCGCGTTTTCGTAAAGTTAAATCGCGCGTCTAGAAATGTGTGTTATTTAGCCACTTGAAATTTGGTGAATGAAATGACGAACAAGATATGCGAAAAATTTCATCGCGGCTAAACACAAGAGAAAAAAAGGTGTAAAATTTTTTCCCAGACCATTGGCGTTCGTATTGGCTTTTGGACTCTAACATGTTGAAATATAATACCTAACCGCCTTTGGCATGCCGCTTGCTACTTAGATTGTCGAACAACGACTCCTAACCATACCCTCTTAGCAATCCTCCAGTTTCAGGATTGCTTTTTTTTTGTCTGATCACTCCAAGAGTTCAACTGCCAATATTTAAACACACAGCTTTTCTTTTTTCGGCTATAAGAATGGCATTGACACCCATAATAAATTTGAACATACTTAGAATATTAGATGATACTTAATATCAGTTAAATTAGTGCAAAATCATGAGTGTTGAAATTGACATAGGCCAGCGGATAAAAGCGCGGCGTCAAAGTAATCACTTGACTCTTCGTCAACTTGGCGAAAAGGCAGGTTGCTCAGACGCGTATTTATCCCAGATAGAAAATGGTCGGGTATCTCCATCGATATCCACTCTGAAGAAAATAGCGGAGGCGTTGCAGGCCAAGATCACGGATTTTTTTGTAGAGGCTCAGGACGATGATCCGGTGGTTTTGCAGGAAGACCAGCGCCTGACTTTGACGCTGGACCGATGGAATGCCAAAATGCAGTCCTTGGTCCGGAATACCAAGAACAAGCGTATGCAACCGTTCTTCACCACCATTCAGCCCGGAGGTGGTTCTCATGGTCTTTACAGCCATGTGGGTGAAGAATTCGGGATAGTGTTGAAAGGTGAACTTGAAATAGAACTCAACGGATTGACTCATTTGGTCAAGGAGTTCGAGAGCTTCTATTATAATTCCTCGGACCCCCATGGCTGGACGAATCCAGGCAAGTCTGAAACGGTAGTAGTTTGGGTTATCAGTCCGCCGACTTTTTGATCTGATCGATTTACACAGAACTACGATCGTGTCGATCGGCCAAAGATGTATGTCCTTGCGACAAACGCTCGGGCTCATAAAAACGGTCAACCGCCGGTCTTTGGCGCGAAATAAACACCGTATAGATGATGCGTCAATTGAATCACAATTCAAAAATAATTCTGGGAAAGTTCAATGTCAGAACATTTTGAGGATACTGTTGATTGTTTATCCATATCTTTTCGGTTGAATGGAGAAACATTGACATTAATGGTTGACCCTTCTGAAAGTGCGCTGATGTGTCTTAGAGACAGGTTGGGGCGAATTGGAACTAAAGAAGGTTGTGGTATTGGAGAATGTGGGGCCTGCACAATATTGGTTGACGGTAAGGCTGTGAACTCGTGTTTGACACTGGCGGCTCAACTGGACGGTAAGGAAGTCATAACCGTGGAGGGATTGTCAGGGAATCGATCAGGGCAAGCTCTACAGAAGGCTTTTGCGGATACAGGGGGAGTACAGTGCGGATTTTGCACTCCCGGGATGTTGATGTCGTCTTATGCTCTTGTTACTTCAAATCCTGAACCCTCCCGGGCCCAAATAGTCGAGGCCATTTCAGGCAACCTCTGCAGATGCACGGGCTACGTGCAGATTGTTGAGGCTATCGAAAGAGCCTCCAGAACACTGCTGGACAACGATTCAAGACATGAATGAAATCAGATCAAAATTCAAATACTTCAGGCCGGAGAATCTAGCGGAGGCGACCGATTTCCTGCTCCGGCGCGGGCCGGATGCACGAGTCATTTCAGGCGGCACAGACCTTCTCATAGCAATCAGAAACGGAACCCTGAATTCCAGGTACGTTCTGGATGTTTCCCGACTTGATGAACTGAGGCAGGTTTCAGTCAATGATGGGCGCCTGGAGATCGGATCGGCGCTAACCTATTCTGAAATAGCCAGACATCCGCTCATACAGAAATATGCCCCGGAGTTGGTTAAGGCCGGCTCTCAGGTGGGAAGCCTTCAAATCCGCAACACCGGAACACTGGGCGGAAATGTCGGCAACGCCTCTCCAGCGGCGGACAGTATTCCTGCCATGATGGTTCATGACGCTCGGGTATTGCTTAAAAACGCTGAGTCTGAATTCAGCGAACCGTTAAGTTCGTTCATACTTGCTCCATACAGGACCAATCTGAATTCCGGATCGCTTATAAAGGGATTTTCACTG
>CAZVOU010000199.1:0-9428 GCA_964628605.1 uncultured Syntrophaceae bacterium | reverse complement strand
GACTAGGCACGACAAACTTGACTTAATCGAAATAGACTCATTCTCCCATTCAGTGGAAACTCTCGTCAAAGAAAAGGCTAACGCTGAAAACAGGCGCGTTGACGTAAGTTTTGAAATGGAAAAAGGGTCTATTCTGATCCCGACTCATGTGCTGCAAGCCATCGAGGAAGGGTTGATAAGGAATGCCATCGAAGCGACACCGGATGGTGGCAAGGTTTTTGTCACGGGGAATGTCCGGGGCAACAGGTACATCTTCAAGGTCAAGGACACCGGTATAGGTATTCCCGATAAAGATCAGGAATTCATTTTTCAAGGCTTCTATCCCGTTCAGGATACCGAAGCATATTCCAGTGGACGGCCGTATTCGTTCAATGCCGGAGGAAAGGGTATTGATCTTCTCAGGATCAGGATGTTTTCAGAACTCTATGGGTTCAGGCTGTACTTTACCTCCAAGAGGTGCCCGCATTTGATTGATGGGGCAATGGTCCCACCCGGAAATATCGAAACCTGTGAACATTGCAGGACTTGGCAAGAGTGCGCAGAAAAAGGTGGATCCGAATTCATGGTCGAATTCCAGTTGGCGAACTCTGAAAACCTGGATGAGATTGAAGCCGCAGAATAGTTGTTAAAATGGACGACAGGACTCTTTTCGTTGTACCTGAGGATTGTGAAGGTGTAAGAGCTGACCGGGTTCTGTCATCGATCCCAAATATCAACAAAACGCGCTCATCAATCACAAGATTAATCAGGGCCGGCTTGGTTAAATGCAATGGGGTTGCAATTCGACCCTCGAGCCTGCTCAATCCCGGCGATCATATTGAATTTCTGGACAGCGGTAGTGATGAAACCGTTGTGGAATCCGGAAACATTCCAGACGTTACGATAATATTCGAAAACAGGGACATTCTGGTGGTGGATAAACCTGCAGGTTTGGTCACACATCCCGGAGCCGGCACGAATGCTCCGACGCTGATGGACATAGCCATTAGAATGCGCCCTGAAATTGCCGGGGTTGGCGATCCTGGACGGTGGGGGATTGTTCACCGTCTTGACAAAGATACTTCAGGAGTGATGGTCATTGCCAAATCGCTCAAGGCTCACCAGGAACTCTCCGAACAGTTCAAACAGCATTCCATCCATCGAGTCTACAAGGCAATTGTTCGAGGAAAACCACGAACTGATGAAGACATTATAGATTCTTCGATCGGACGTGATTCGCGTGACCGAAAAAAAATGACCACCAATCCGGTCAGAGGTCGAAATGCCAAGTCTGAATGGAAAGTTATCGAGCGTTTTCAAGGCTTTGCTTTGCTGGAGATAAGGCCCAGGACCGGCAGAACTCATCAGATACGGGCCCATCTCAACTCAGTCAACATGCCGGTTCTAGGGGATAAGGTCTACGGGGCTGTCACCAGAAAACAGATCATACAAGACCGAATGCTTGCCAAGCTGTTAAAAATCATTGATAGGCAGGCGCTGCATGCCGCCGAATTAGGCTTGTTCATCAATGGAAGCCTCCAGACAACCCTCTTTACCTCGGATATGGCGTCAGATATGAAAAATGTCATGGATGTTCTGAGGGGTATCTGAATGTGACTGGAGAGCGGAAAAACAGTTGTCTCCAACGGTTGGACTCAGGCTGTCCAATGAAAAACATGCGATGCGTGAGCGAAGAAAGGCGACATAAAAAACAGCCGGCTGAATTTTTTTGATTGATCACCTTTTTTTAAGTTCTTGACTACTAACCAATATTCTTGATACATTCATGAAATTAGTGTTGGAATTGCCCATTTCATGTAGTATCGTATTTTGAACAACGCTGACTCTTGTCTGAAAATTATTGGGAATAAACAGAGATATCAGAAAAGCCGCAACCCACCGGTTTCGGAACATTAAAAAGTTAAGGAGTCCTTTCCATGAGTGACGAGTATGATGTTGAACTAAATGAAGAGCTTATAATGCTGCGTGACATGGTCCGGAAATTTGCGGCCAAAGAGATAGCGCCGGTCGTTGAGAAGGATGAGAATGAGCATCGTTTTCAGCGCGAGCTTGTCAAGCAAATGGGTGAGCTGGGCCTATTCGGATGCCCCGTTCCAGAGGAGTATGGCGGTAACAACATGGGCTATCTGGCTCACGCTATAGTCACCGAGGAAATAGGACGTGCCTCCGGATCTCTGAGGGTGGCTTTCAACATGCAGACCATGGGCACTGCAATGTCGATTCTGAAGTGGGGAAGTGAAGATCTCAAAAAGAAGTATATCCCGGCCCTGATGTCGGCTGACATTTTGGGATGTTTTGGAATCACCGAGCCTGACGCCGGTTCCGACACCGCTTCCATGACCACTACAGCCGTCAGGGATGGCAATGAATACGTTCTAAACGGTCGTAAAATGTGGATTACTTGGTGTCCGGTGGCCGACATGTGCGTAGTTTTCGCCATGACGGACAAGAAGGCGAAACATAAGGGCATGAGCGTGTTTGTCATGGACATGGACATGCCGGGAGTATCCACAAAGGCAATCAAGGAAAAACTTGGCATCTGGGCTTGTCCTACCGGTGAAGTGATCATGGAGGACGTGCGAGTTCCCGTTTCCTATCGCCTGGGCGAAGAAGGAGCCGGGTTCGGTTACCTGATGAAGGAACTGATCAGCACCAGACTGTCCGCAGCGGCCGGAGCCGTCGGAACATGTCAGGCGGCATTGGATGAAGCCATAAAATACGCCAACGAGAGAAATCAGTTTGGTCAGCCTATAGCCCAGTATCAGATGGTTCAGGAAGTCATAGCCAGGATGGTCGCCGAGACGGAAGCCGCAAGAGCTTTGGTGTGGCGTTGCGCCATTCAGAAGGACCGTGGATTGGTCAACAATAATAGAGAGACCGTGCTGGCGAAATATTATGCCTGCAAGGCCGCCGACGAAGTTCCCAATCTGGCGCTGGAAGTGTTGAGCGCTTATGGGTACTCGAACGAATATCCGATAGCGAGGATTCTTAGGGACGGCAAGGTATACAAGATACTTGAGGGCGCCACCAACATCATGAAAATGATACTGGCGACGGATGCGCTGGGAATCAAGAAAGCTAACAGGTGACATTTTTGAATTCATGCGAAAAAGGGAAATTCCCCTCCGCTGTCACTTGATTTGAAATACAATTTAAGGTTAGAAATGAGAGGATTGCTTTGGCGCCTTCCGAGAAAAGGTGTTGGAGACGATCCTCTCAATTTTTTTTACAACGAATACACAAGGCATGAACTTCAGGTTATGACTTTTAAATTTTGTCTGGATAAAACAGATGACTTGACAGCCGCCAGGCTCGGGACACTCACCACCTCACACGGTGTCACGGCCACCCCGGCGTTCATGCCGGTCGGGACCCGGGCCACAGTAAAAACCCTTAGCTCTGACGAAATCTCCCGGATAGGCTTCAATCTTATACTCTCCAACGCCTATCACCTCTATTTGAGACCGGGGCATAAATTTATGGAATCCTTCGGAGGGTTACACAAATTCATGAACTGGTCCGGGGGAATCCTGACCGACAGTGGTGGATTCCAGATTTTCAGCCTGGCCAAGTTAAGGAAAATTACTGATGAGGGCGCACTGTTTCAATCACATATAGATGGCAGTGAACATCTTTTTACTCCTGAACTCAGCATGGCGGTGCAAGAATCGCTCGGTTCCGATATAATAATGTGCCTGGACGATGTAAGAGGCTATCCTGTCAGTCAGTCAGATGCTTTGGCTGCATGTGAACGCACTACATTGTGGGCTAAGCGATGCCTTTCAGCCAAAAAAAAGGTTGACCCTGCATTATTTGGCATAGTACAAGGATCGATGTATGAAAATCTGCGGAGGGCGAGCGCCGCGAGCCTGACTGATCTGGGTTTTGATGGTTATGCTGTAGGCGGTTTGAGTGTTGGAGAGCCTCAGGAGCTTATGGCGGAAATGATATCCGTCACTACTCCCTTATTGCCCGAACACAGTCCTCGCTATCTCATGGGGGTCGGCAAACCTTCAGACATCCTCGACGCTGTGGCGCGGGGTATTGATATGTTTGATTGCGTCCTGCCCACCAGAAATGCAAGAAATGGGACCCTGTTCACAAGGACTGGGTCCGTCAACATAAGGAACTCAAAATATAGAGACGATCCGTTACCAGTTGACCCCGAGTGTCATTGCCCATTGTGTAGACACTATTCAAAGGCCTACCTCAGACATCTTTTTTCCGAGCGGGAAATATTGGGTTTGCGTTTGGCTACCTTACATAATCTTACTTTCTATCATGATATGATGGAGGGAGTTCGGCTGGCAATAAAGAATGAACATTTTTTACATTTCAAGAGAAATTTTTTAGCTCGAATGGAGGAATCAGATGATTGATGTTGCCTACGCCATGGCCCAACCGGGTGGTCAAGGCGGTGGAGATGTAAACACACTAGTTCAACTCTTACCGATGGTCCTAATCTTTGCCGTGTTTTACCTACTTTTGATTCGTCCACAGCAAAAGAAAGCAAAAGAACATAAGCAGATGCTGGAAAACCTCAAAAAGGGCGATACCGTTATCACCCAGGGAGGTATATACGGAAGGGTAGTTTCAATAGAGGATCAAGTAGTTTACCTTGAAATAGCCAAAGACGTAAAAGTGAAACTGGTTCGCGGCAACATCGCTATGGTAGCGACGGCTCCGACCCAGGTTGAACCTAAATCCTGAGGAGCCCATTAGAATGATTCAGAATCTTCAGTTGCGCTTCGCCATCATTATTGCCGTTTTGCTGGTGGGCGCATTCCTTGTATGGCCTTCAATCGGTCCAGTGCCCGCATTCTGGTCGAAATACCTTCCTGACAGCCCCATCAGACTAGGACTTGACCTAAAAGGCGGTCTGTATCTCGTTCTTGAGGTTCAAGCCGACAAGGCCGTTGAAGCTGTTGTTGATCAAACTGTTATGGAAGTTTCCAGTCTCATGAAAGATGAGCGCATCAGGTATACAGATGTTGGAAGAGTGAACCAGACTTCTCTCGCCATCTATTTCAAAGACGCTGAACAGGCTTCTTTGTTTGATCAAAAGATATTGGACAAACTGACGAACTTCAAGAAAGTATCAGGTGAGCCGACTGACAAGGGTTTTGAGGTCAGGCTGGCAATAGATCCCAAAACAGCGGAAAGCATTCAGCAGAAGGCTGTCAGGCAGTCTGTGGACACTATCAGGAACAGGGTAGACGCCTTTGGTGTGGCCGAGCCTGATGTCGTCATCCAAGGCACGGACAGAATAGTGGTTCAGCTCCCTGGTCTCAAGGAAGACGTCAATCGCGCCATTGACATCATCAAGAGAACCGCTCGACTTGAATTCCGGCTCATAGACGAGAAAGGCGACCTGGAGGCAGCCCTCAAGGGCGATGTCCCTCAGGGTAGCGAAGTCCTTTACAAGATAGACCGTAATCCTAGCTCAGGCGCTGTTACGAGAACTCCGTATCTCGTTAAGAAACAGATACTGATGACCGGAGATGTCTTAACTGACGCAAGAATGATTCCGGACAAAACGGGCAGGATGATCATAGGAATGGATTTCAACCGTACCGGCGCTGCCCAGTTTGAGAGAATTACCGGCGAACACATCCGTGAACGTCTGGCGATCATTCTCGACAACAGGCTGTATTCGGCTCCTGTGATCAAGGACCGTATTTCCGGAGGATCAGCGGTAATAGAAGGGCTATTCAGCCCGGATGAAGCGCACGACCTTGCATTGGTTTTGAGGGCAGGATCGCTGCCGGCGCCGGTAAAGATTCTCGAGAACAGGCAAATAGGTCCGTCCCTCGGAGAGGACTCTATACGATCTGGAAGAAACGCAATTCTTCTCGGCATGCTACTGATCGTGATAGGGATGACCGTATACTACAGATGGTCGGGAGTGGTGGCCAACATAGCCCTATCTCTGAACCTTCTGCTAATCTTCGCAGTGATGGTGTCCCCAGGGTTGAGAGCCACTCTTACCTTACCGGGACTGGCCGGTGTCGCTCTTACCATCGGTATGGCGATAGACGCCAACATACTTATTTTTGAGCGAATGCGTGAAGAGTTGCGAATGGGCAAGTCTCCGAGAGCCGCCCTGGAAAATGGTTATGCAAAGGCGTTCTCAACCATTTTTGACTCCAACCTAACCACCATTCTCTCGGCTCTACCGCTTATCCAGTTTGGAACAGGGCCGATCAAAGGTTTTGCAATAACCCTGTGCATAGGACTTATTGTGTCAATGTTCACAGCGCTGTTCGTTACCAGAGCGATATTTGACTATTTTCTGCTGGTAAAGAGAGTGAAAACAATAAGTATCGGTTGAAAGACGTCATGGCAATAGCGCCCGATAGGCCTCTAAAGCCCATCGGGCTGGCATCATAACGCAAGTACGCTTTCCTCGAGTTCGGTGGAAGATTTTCCTGAAACCGGCGCCGTGGAAATTTCTGCAGACATCTAGACAAGGATAGAGACAGTGCAACTTATTCCGCCTAACACCAAGATAGATTTTATGGGTAAACGGCGCTACGCCTATATGTTTACGGCTGTGGTCATTTTATTATCTGTTTTGTCATACCCCATAAAGGGCGGCATTCAGCTCGGGATCGATTTTACCGGTGGTTTGATGATTCAGGTTCAGTTCAAGAACCCTGTCGATACCGAACACATCAGACAGGCGCTGGAACCTGTGAGCCCAAACATGACGGTTCAGAAGTTTTCTTTGGCCGGAGAGGACTATATTCTGAGAATGGAGGCGCCGGAGGAGGGGGCCGAAGTTTTTTCCAGGAAGATACTGGAACTGCTTGAAACAAAATTCGGCAAGGGCTCAGTTGAAATACGCGGGCTTGAGATGGTAGGCCCCAAGGTAGGCAAGGACCTTCAAGAATCCGCAATATGGGCTACCATAATAGCGCTTGGTTTATTGCTCGCCTACATGTCGGTCCGGTTCACTTTGAGTATGGGCCTTGGCGCAATTTTCTGTCTAATTCATGACATCATCGCAGTTTATGGTTTTTTTGTATGGACAGGAAAGGAATTCAACCTGACCATTCTGGCCGCCATGCTGACTATCATCGGTTATGACATTAACGATACCATAGTGGTTTGCGACCGGGTTCGCGACAATCTTAAAACAACGAAGAAACGTCCGCTCGCTGAAGTTCTCAATGATTCCATCAACCAGACTCTCTCCAGAACCATCCTGACATCCCTTTTTACCTTGTTGGTAGTTTTTGCGTTGCTGATAGTGGGGACCAACGTTCTTAGAGATTTTGCCTGGGCTTTGTTGGTAGGACTGATTTTCGGAACATACTCAACAATTTTTGTGGCGTCTCCGGTTATACTTGCTATTGATAAATACATTCCTGTCAAAAGGGGCTGAGTTGAATTAGCTTTAGTTGTCAGCCATATTTGGCTATCAAGACGAATAAGACATCTTCTTTTTCATTTTGTCTTTCCAGATTCCGGGATGAGGTTAGAAAAAGGCCCCATCCCGGGCCACGCTCCCTGATCCGGGTTTCCAGACTCAATTAAATACAATGTCATCACTGTTGGGACACGAAAGAAACCTTGAGTTATTAAGACGATATGTGATTGAAAATCGCCCCGCGCACGCATTCCTTTTTTCCGGCAGGCAGGGCATAGGGAAGAAAAAGGTCGCGTTGGAATTTGCACGCATGATCAATTGCGACGATTTTAATGATCACAATCAACCAATGCTCTGCAATACATGTCGCCGCATAATGACCGGATCTCATCCCGATGTTCATGTGCTCATGCCGGTCAAGAACGGTATTCGAGTCGATGCAATCAGAAGTGTCATCTCTTTTCTTAAATACCCGCCCATCGAGGCAAATTTCAGGTTAGTCATCATAGATGACGCTCACCTCATGAACCGGTCAGCACAGAACGCCCTGCTCAAAACCTTGGAAGAACCGCCCCCAAACAGAATTATCATATTGATCAGTTCTCAGCCCTCTTCTTTGCTCCAGACGGTAAGATCACGGCTCAGACGAATTGATTTCGGTCCGTTGAACGATGACGACCTCAGGACTTTACTGGCTGAACACAAAAATTTATCGGAGGATGAGGCACAGACCGCATTGGCAATGGCTTCCGGCAGTATTGAACGTGCCCTGTCCAAATCGGCTCCTCAAAATGTTCAGTTCAGACACAAGGTCATTTCCAATCTCTTCCAAAAATGTGCAAACCCATATCTGGGACTTCTTGATCTTGCGTTCGAAGCCGGGTCGGATAAAAACAGAACTGATGACTTGCTGGATATTGCAGGAACGTTGTTACGTGACGCAATAATCACCAAACTTGGGGGTGGGGCGTCCCTGATCAATGGGGATTATCTTGAACTGATAACCAGAATAGGGGATATCAATACCCTTGACCAGCTCATGTCGGCTTACGATCAAATTCTTAGTGGCGTTGAACAACTTGATTTGGATATAAATCTGAGTAAGAATCTAGTCCTCGATGTGACATTTCTCAAAATTGAGAGCATACTTCACAGAGCCTGATTTGAGCAGTTCGCCGGAGTAGAAAAGCCAATGTCCAATGACCAGAACAAATCCGAGATTTCATACCTTCCCAGATCCTGGGGCCCCGCCGCCAGATCTCGCGACAAGCTTCCGAAACCTGAAATGGAAAGCGACGTCGGCGAGTCGTTTCTGCCTGTGGAGCAGCATATGGAGGCATCCCAGGTAGGAACAAATGATGCGCCTCCGATAGAACCTACTTCCCAGGAAGAACAAGTTAGAGCCCCTGAAGCCGACTCTACTGAACGTCGCAGAACTCATCGGGCGCCCAGATTCAAGAAACAGGATCAAACGGTTGATGGCGAATCGACGGAGTTGGCGGCAGTCGCAGAAGATAGTGAAGTTTCTGAGACGACCGGCCCTGAGTTTCTGGAGGATGCCCCGGGTGGATCAGATAGTTCTGAGAGGATCACGGTAAAGGTATGCGGAATCCGATTTAGCTATGCGAGCAAAATCTACCATTTCGAGTCAGGCGCCATGGAAGTGGATTACGGCGACTGGGTGGTGGTTAAAACCGAGAAAGGCCTGGGCCTCGGACAGGTAGCGCTACCTCCCTTTGAGAAACACATACACGTCAGCCAACTCGAGGGGCTTCGAAAGATTATACGCAAAGGTGGCAAGGTAGATCTTTACCAGAAGGAAAGATGTAGAGAAAGGGAGGCTGAGGCTAGATCCTACTGTCTGGACAGGATCGAAGAGCTTGCCCTGCCTATGAAGCTGGTAGCGGTTGAATGCTTTTTCGACGGATCCAAATATGTTTTCTATTTTACCTCCGAAGGCCGCGTGGATTTCAGAGAGTTGGTGAAACAGCTCGTTGCGAGATTTCCGGTAAGAATTGAAATGAGACAGATTGGAGTGAGGCATGAAGCCAAGATG
>CAZVOU010000198.1:0-12470 GCA_964628605.1 uncultured Syntrophaceae bacterium | reverse complement strand
ATGTACCTGGCGCTAGTTCCGAAGATCGTCATTTTCTCCTCTTCGGCAAACTTGAAGATAGCTCCAGCGTCAGGAAAGAACGGGGAACCGTCATATAACAGAACGGTGGCTCCCACAGCTAGCGCGCTAACAAGCCAATTCCACATCATCCAACCGCATGTGGTGAAGTAATAAATTTTGTCTTCTCTCTTGAGATCGCAATGGAGAATGTGCTCCTTTAAATGTTGCAAGAGAGTCCCGCCTGCACCGTGAACCATACATTTGGGCAATCCGGTGGTTCCGGATGAATACATGATGTATAGCGGATGATCAAATGGGGTCTGTTGAAATTCCAATTCAAGACCGGCTTCGTCCGACAAGAAATCACCGTATAAGATGCCCTTTGGAACCTTGCTCAAGTCAGGAGCCTTGTTGGTGTATGGAATTACGATAACCTTCTCAATACTGGGCGTCTGTTGAGTCACCTCTGAGATCTTCGTCAACGAATCGTGACTCTTACCGTTGTAGAAGTATCCATCAGCTGTGAAAAGTATTCTTGGCTCGATTTGGCCAAACCTATCCATAACCCCTTTGACGCCAAAATCCGGGGAGCACGAAGACCAAATCGCTCCGATACTTGTGGTCGCGAGCATTGCCACGATAGTTTCGGTGATATTAGGCACATATCCCGCTATTCTATCGCCCATTCTGATTCCGGCGTCCCTTAGAGATTTAGCAAGCCTTGCCACCTGATCGTAAAGGTCTGCATAGCTGATGCGAGCTGTAGGTAGTCCTTCACCCTTGAAAACGATTGCCGTGCGGTCATCACGGAATCTCAGAAGGTTCTGGGCAAAATTCAATTCAGAACCGACAAACCATTTAGCTCCGATCATGCCCGGCTGGTCGTCAAGGACTCTCTCCCAGCTCTTTGACGAGATTACGCCGCCAAATTCCCAAACGAGTTTCCAGAAGTCCTCCCGATAGTCTATGGACCACTGGTACAACTCGTGGTAGTTGGTGATACCCAAAGCGTATGAGCGATTAACGACCTCAATAAAACGCATGATGTTGGAGTTTTCGACGCGTTCGGATGTCGGCGTCCAAAGTGGAGTCATCCTTAAACCTCCTCTTGCGATGGCTGGACAGGGTAAGTAATCCCAAGGCCCTGCCGACCATTAAAATGAAAAGCAAAAGGACGGAAGGCTGCCCGACCTTTTGCCTGATTTAAATGAATTTTAGTTTTCCAGAACCCTATTTGGACGTCCAGGTAGCCTTTTCACTCCAGTTGGATGGAAACTTCTGTCCCGGAGCCTCCCCTAACCGCGTCTTGAGTTCGGAGAGCCCTTTGCGCTTGTATTCTAATCTGGGCTGTTTGGGGATACGACGATTGAGTATGGATTCGGAGCGCAAGCGACGGCCTACGGTCTTTTCCATCATCGCCCCGAGATCAAGCAATCTGTCAACGTCGATTCCTGTCTGTATACCCATTTCGTCCATCATGACAACCATGTCTTCTATTGACTGCAAGCCGACCACATTGGGATCTCTGTAGTAATACGCGCCGGTTCCGGCCACCGGGACTCTATCCAGGAAATTTGCGGGTTGTCCGCCCAAACCTCCGAGAGTTGCCTCGAATATATCAATCCCAGCCTGTAGCGCAGCCAGGCAGTTTGCCGTTCCCCAACCTCGAGTGACGTGAAAGTGCGCTATGTGAAGGCGACTGTCTGGCATGGCTTCCATCACTAGGGAAAAATATTTATAAACCTGGTTTGGTGGCGCGCTTCCATCATGATCCGCATGTTCAATGTCGTATGCCCCAATCTCAAGCCACCTTTTGGAAAATTCGACTGCCTCCTCAAGTTTTGTCGGGCCGGAAATAGGTGAACCCCATATCGTAGAGACTGTTCCATTCATTTTTATCCCGACGTCCTTCGCTTTTTCTATACACCTCTTGGCTTCTTCCCAGTAAGCGGGAAGGGTGGTTCCCGAATTGGCAAAGTGGTGCTCTTCATCTGTGGACACCATCATAAGAATTCGATCAGGACCCCAGCCTTCCTTACGCGCAGCCACGGCGCGGTCCACCGCCTTTTCTCTTATGGTTATGGCCGTCAATGTTATATCGTCCCAGTTGACTCCGCCTTTGGACAACTTCTTGGAATTACGAAGTCTCTTTAGCAGTTCGTCCGCATCCTTGAATTGTGGCATGGCCGATGGATTCCCGAGGTTTGTTACTTCAAGATGCTTTATTCCGCAAAGAATGAGTTCCTCCAGATAAAACAACTTGGCTTCGGTGGGTATCCATATTTCTTCATGCTGGAAACCATCGCGTACGGTGATGTCGTTAACCTGAACTTTTCCGGGGAATGACAATTCATTAGCGCTCATAAATGGACCTCCTTAACTATTCACCACAATATTGGGGTTTACGTTTTTCACGGAAAGCTGTCAGCCCTTCGGTTCTATCCTTGGTAGGTATGGTGACAGCATACGCGTTGGATTCAATTGCAAGGCCCACGGGAAGACTTACTTCCAGCCCCTTGTTGATGGCGTACTTTGCCTGAGCCAGGGCTACCGGACCGTTCGAGGCAATTTCCATGGCAATCTCTTTTGACCGCTGTAATAGGTGTTCTGGTTCTACAACTTCGGTGAAGAGCCCATAATCCAGTCCCTGGTCTGCGCTAATTCTTCGTGCCCTAAAGATCATGTCCTTTGCTCTGGCCAGCCCGACAACTCGTGGGAGCCTTTGAGTTCCACCGGCCCCCGGAATTATTGCCAGGCTCGTTTCGGTGAGGCCTACTACAGCAGTCTTGGAAGCGATTCTGATGTCGCAGGCCAAAGCCAGTTCCAACCCACCTCCAAACGCGTAACCATTCACGGCTGCTATTACAGGCTTGGGCAACTCTTCAACCCGGGAAAACACATTTCTGATGGTCTGAATATATAACCTGACCTGATCAGGCGTCATTCCCGCTCGCTCCTTCAGATCCGCCCCAGTGCTAAAAGCATTCTTGCCTGCGATTGTTCCCGTGATGATGACCACCTTCACCGACCTGTCGAACTCAACCTCGCCCAATACCCCGTTGAACGATGCCAACAATGACATGTCGAAACAGTTCAATGACTCGGGCCTATTTATGGTCAAAGTCATGACTCCATCTTCAATGTCTCTTAAAAGAGACTCGCTTCCTCCCATGATCTCTGCCCTCCAGACGTCTATATTATTTCATGCCTCAGTCGAGGAAATGATCAAAGGAACTCCCCAACAAAGCAAGCTACTACTTGCTTCAACTTGCCGGGGCTCTGTCTCTGGAAAATGATTTAAGATGTTGAAAGATCAGATTTTTGAATATCAACTATATCTGCAAAATCGACCATTGTTCAGAATGAAGAACTTTTAGCTCTCTGCATGGAGCCTGAACGTTGTCCGGTAAAATTTGAAAAAGACCTTGTAGCCGAAAATATTACGAATTTATATTGTTTGACCAGTAATACAGGAAGAGTTGTCGTGTTCAAGAGATCATATACCATTTTTAGACTTGACTTTTCAACAACTGTTTCATAAACATCATACTAGTTCATGCCTTTCTTCATTGTGAAATATCAATTCAAATATGACTATCCGCAGCTCAGTATACATTCTGGGTGGCGCGCATCACATTTTCCAAGAGTTAAACAGATGCGGGAGCTTTCTCAGGACATTGGTTACACTTTCAGATCGTTTTTAGCCATTCGTTTTCCCGGCTTAACCGCTGTTTTAGGGAATTAAACCGGGGGACGCTAACACGGATTACTGCTGATAAGTGTTTTAGAGGTCAGTGAGCTTTCTTGAAGTGACTTGATCCTGTTAAACGAGTGTCTTTAGTGTTGTATGGATGGCCGGCTATCCTGACAGTGTGGTTTTGCATCTAATGGCGATTGGACGGCAATGACGCTTTTTGTATCCATATAGATAGAGTTTGATTGGTCGGGGCTCCTGTAAGCTCAACTTCAAGGACAGACTACGCAAAGGGGATGCTGAATGTCGGATGTCATACTTGAGGCCAGGAATGTCTTTCTTTCTTTCCACGGTGTCGCAGCTTTAACAAATGTAAGTTTCAAGGTTCACAGGGGAGAGATATTCTCCATCATTGGTCCAAATGGTGCGGGCAAGACATGCATGATGAACTGCATCAACGGACTTTACCATCCAAAAACCGGTCAACTTCTGATGAAAGGGGTGGATATTACAAGGTATTCCCCCCACAAAAGGGCCTCCATGGGTTTATCAAGGACCTTTCAGAAAATTGAGTTATTCGGGGGTATGACCGTTTTAGATAACATCCGTCTGGGTAGGCATCTCCATTTGAATTCGGGTTTACTCAGCTCCTGCTTTTACTGGGGTAAGACCTCCAGGGAAGAGATAGCTGCGAGAAAATTCATTGAAGAGGAAATTATAGACCTGCTTGAGATTGAGTCTGTGCGCAATGAAGTCACCGGAATGTTGCCTTATGGAATGCAAAAACGCATTGAGTTGGCGAGGGCTTTGGCGGTTCAGCCTGAACTGATACTCCTGGACGAGCCTTTGGCGGGCTTGAATCTGGAAGAGACAGAAGATATGGCCCGATTCATTGTCGATATAAATGAGGACAAGCGATGGAAAGTGACCTGTGTGTTGGTCGAACATGACATGGGTGTGGTCATGGACTTGTCGGACAGGGTCATGACATTGAACTTTGGAGTAAAAATAGCTGAAGGGACACCTAAGGAAGTTCAGGAGAGTCCGGAAGTAATCAAGGCCTATCTCGGCGAGGTGGAGGATTTATATGTCAGCCGCAGGTGATCAGGGATTTAAGGGCGAAATTGAAATCACTAAGGACCTTACCTTACCGAAACTACTGGTGAAACAATGCCAGAAATACGGTGACTCCAAGGTTGCAATGAGGGAGAAGGAGTTCGGCATCTGGTGTCCGGTTACCTGGAAGAACTACCTTGACAATGTCAGAGACATAACGCTTGGACTGATCAGTCTTGGACTGGAAACAGGCGACAAAGTAATAATGATCGGTGATAACAGGCCTGAAGCGCTTTGGACTGAAATGGCCGCAATGTGTGGAGGCGGAGTTGGTGTCTGGTTGTTTCAGGACTGCCTGATGGACGAAGTCAAATACATTGTTGACCATTCAGACTCGAAGTTTTATGTGGCTGAGGGTCAGGAAGAGGTCGATAAAGCGTTAGCGATCAGGGATAGCTGCCCCAAACTGAAGAAAATCATCTGGGATGATCCAAAAGGCATGCGTCACTACGATGATCCCATGCTGATCAGTCTGGATGAGGTAATGGAACTGGGGCGGAAGAAAGCCGTCACTGATCCCGGTCTTTTCGACAGCCTTGTTGAGAAAGGTCGAGGGGATGATGTCTGTCTACTCTTTTACACCTCCGGCACCACATCTCTACCAAAAGGCGCCTTGCTGACTCACTACAACATGCTCACCATGGGCCGAAACCTGATGAGAGTTGACCCGTGCACTGAGTCGGATGACTTTGTCTCTTATCTGCCCTTTGCCTGGATAGGTGAGCAGATGATGTCTATCTCTTGCGGGTTGCAGATCGGTTACACGATCAACTTCCCGGAGGAGCCGGAAGTGGCCCAGGCTAATGTTCGCGAGATAGGGCCTCACGTCATGTTCGCCCCCCCTCGTCTATATGAGCAATTCACCAGGACTGTCCAGGTAAAGCATCTGGACGCATCATGGCTCAAACGCAAGATATATGAACTCGGGATGAAGATCGGCTATCACACCGCAGAGCTGAAATTTGAAAAGAAATCGGTCCCGATTCATTGGAAATTTTTGCGACTTTTAGCCGAAAAGACCCTATTCGGGAAAATTCGTGATCACTTGGGGTTGAGTCGGGTGCGCCACGCATACACGGGTGGCGCAGCGATGGGACCTGATCATTTCAGATTTTTTCACGCAATAGGAGTCAACCTAAAGCAGATTTACGGCCAGACCGAAATAGCAGGAATATCAGTTGTCCATAGAGACGATGACATAAAGTTTGACACTGTTGGGACTCCCATCCCGGAGACGGAAATCCAGATCGGAGCAGATGACGAAATATTGGCCAAAAGCCCATCGGTCTTCGTGGGGTATTACAAAATGCCTGAGGAGACGGAAAAAGCACTCAAAGATGGCTGGCTTTATTCTGGGGACACCGGCTTCATTGATGAAGATGGGCACTTGGTCGTCTTTGACAGGTCAAAGGACATCATGATCCTGCGCGACGGCAGGAAGTTTTCTCCACAGTTTCTCGAGGCCAGATTGAAATTCAGCCCTTACATCAGGGATGCCCTGATAGTGGGGCATAACAGACCTTATGTTGTGGCCATCATATGTATAGACTACAACACGGTAGGTAAATGGGCCGAAGACCAGGGCATCAACTACACGAGTTATACCGAACTGTCACAAATACCTCAGGTCTACGATCTGGTGATGAGATCGCTCGACGGAGTCAACAAGTCCGTTCCGGAAGCCGCTAAAATTACCAGATTCGCGAATCTTTACAAGGAGTTCGATGCTGACGACGACGAATTGACCAGGACTCGCAAGATCAGACGGGCCTTTGTAGAAAATCGGTATAAAGACATCATCGATGCGCTTTATTCCCGTACTGAAATGTTGCACATGGAAACCAACATAACTTATGAAGACGGTCGAGTAATTGAAATCAAGGCTGATATAAGAATTCAGGATGTCAAGGAAGGAGGAAAGAAATAATGGACCTCTTCCTGCAACTCGTAGTCACAGGTGTTATGCTCGGGTCGATCTTTGCTCTGGTTGCTCTTGGCTGGGTGCTCATTTACAAATGTTCCGGCGTGCTAAACCTTGCCATGGGCGAGTTGACCATGATCGGTGGTTATGTGTGTCTGGGCTTGTATCAGAAGTTTGTGACGTTCATGCCTGTAAACACGGCATTTGTGGTGGCCCTGATCGGAACCATGATTGTCGGACTCATTTTAGGCTTACTCACTGAACGAATATTTCTCAGAAAAATGATTGGCGAGCCAATCCTGGCCGTCATCATGGTAACGGTCGGACTGTCCTTTTTCTTCAAAGGCATGGTGTTCATAATTTGGGACACTGATACGCAGGTATTTCTACCTCGAATCTTTTCAATTGAGCCGATAGTGCTGTTGGGTGTGACGGTAGGGTCCGTGTATTTATGGAGCTTCGTCGCCGCCATGGTTTTGATGGTCGTTTTTGTCTGCTTTTTCAAGTTCACCCGCTGGGGACTTTCAATGCAGGCATGCGCTGATGACGAAATGGCGGCTCTTTCCCTGGGGGTAAGCGCAAAATTCGTTTATGCCCTGGCTTGGGGAATAGCATTCATGGCGGCCGGCGTTGGTGGTACTCTGCTGGGTAATATTAACGGACTCAATTACTCGGTAAGCAGCCTGGGATTGCTGGTTTTGCCGGTTGTCGTATTTGGAGGCCTGAATTCGATTCCTGGAGCCATAGTGGGAGGGATTACGATAGGGATACTGCAGAATCTCACAGGCGGTTACCTGGACTATTATTTCCCTGGGGGAATCAAAGAGATTGCGCCATTTATTTTCATGGTGATCTTCCTGTTGTTCAAACCTTATGGTCTGTGGGGCTGGGAAAGGATAGAGAGGGTTTAATCCATGAGTTATTTACCATGCGGGCAGTATTTTGAGTCGTATCTTGATGATCAGAAATGGTGGCGCACCCCGTTCATCAAAGCCAAAATGATTTTCATGGTATTCTTGGTGTTGGCGTTGCCTTACGTCGTAGCCTCGGAGTGGTTGAGCGTTTTTTATACCATCAACTACTACATACTGGCAGCGCTCGGTGTTCAGTTGCTTGTGGGATACTGTGGTCAGATTACCTTGGGACATGCTGCGTTTGTCGCGGTGGGCGGATACACCAGCGCAATGATGGTATTGTTCGTTCCCTGGCCGAGTTTCATGATCGATGCTGGTTTGGCCTACCCTGTGAGCATAATATGCGCCGGCTTTGCAGCGGCTTTGTGGTCGGTTCTGTTTGGTCTGCCCTCAGCGAGGGTCAAGGGGTTTTATTTGATCATGACCACGATGGCGGCTCAGTGGATAACCGTGCCATTGGTCATCACCCAGTATGTGAGCCAGATAGGTGGCCGTGGTCAGTCATTTGCACTACCGCCGGGCTTGATAAAGATTGGCCCCTGGGACATAGACGACGACACCAAGATTTATTATTTCTCGGCTTTCCTGGTTGGGTTGTGTCTGCTGGCGATGGGGAATCTGCTCCGGTCCAAAATAGGTCGGGCATGGATAGCCATTCGCGACAATGACATTGCCGCGGAAACAATGGGTGTCAACATTGTGGCCTATAAATTGCTCGCCTTCTTTGTCGCCGGTTTTTTTGCGGGAATTGCGGGAGCATTCTGGATTAGCGCCCTATTTTTTGTGAGTCCGGAACATTATGAGTGGTTTTACTCTCTACTATGGGTAGGAATAATACTCATTGGCGGTGTCGGTAGCATACAGGGCATAGTTTTTGGTTCGGCATTCGTAGTCATTATATTCAAATTGCTTGAAATGAGTGTAATGGGAGTTTCAGACATAGTGATGACCTCCTACCCTGAAATAGGGTGGGTCACGACGAAAATAATATTCTTCAAGGAATCAGCGTTCGGTTTGGCAATAATCTTCTTTCTCATCTATGAACCCAATGGTTTGAGTTACAGATACTGGCAGCTAAAGAACTATTTCAATCTTTGGCCATTTTCTTACACCGGCAAATAAAAGGGGTCGGGCGCCACGGCAAGGGGTGGCGCAGGCCTTTGGAATCAGTCAGTAGAAAACGTTCATTACAAACTAGGAGGTTTAAAATGAGCAAGAGGATTTTGTTTTTTGGGTTGGCGCTCACTCTAATTTGCTCAGTCGCTTATGCGGCCGAAGAAATTAAGATCGGCTCCATAAACGACCTAACCGGAGCAACCTCAGATGTGGGCAAGGACGCTGCCTTGGGTGTGAGGGAATGTGTCACCTACATCAACGACAACGGCGGAATCAACGGTAAAAAGATCAAGCTCCTGCTGTTTGACTACGGTTACAGGGTTCCCGAAGCCATAACGATCTACAAACGTTTTCGCGACTCAGACAAGATTCAGCTTCTGCTTCAGTGGGGCACAGGCGATACAGAAGCTCTCTCGCCTACGGTAAACAAAGATAAAATGGTCACAGTTTCGGACTCTCTGTCCGGCCACCTTTGTGACCCCAGCAAGACACCATACAACTTTATCTACAGCACTGACTATTCAACAAATGCAAGGGCGGCTCTGACATCCTGGTACGAGAAGGTCTGGTTAAAAAGTGACAAATGGAAAGAAGCCAGGGAAAAGGGCGTGAAACCCAAGCTGGTGTGCTTTTACATGTTCGCTTCCCCTTATTCCAGCGCCCCCATTAAAGCGATCAAAGACCAGGCCAAACTATTGGGCATAGAAGTCGAAAAGGATCAGGACGTTTCCTTGACCGCCCTGGACGCCAAGAGTCAGGTCCTCGCTGCTAAAGAAACAGGGGCTAACGTCGTGTGGCACGGCAACACCGCAATGTCGGTCGCTACTGCCATCAAGGACGCTTATGCGCTAAAATTTGAAGCGGATCACCTGACGAACAACTGGGGCATTGACAAGAACCTTCTCAGAATTACGGGAAAAGCCGGGGAAGGAACTATCGGAGCCGCATCTTGCGCTTTCCTCGAGATGGACTATCCCATGTTGGACAAGGTGCGTGAGTACGCCAAAAAAGTGAATCCTGGTGTCTCAGAGGATAAGAGAGACATAAGAACTGTTCAGGGATGGTTAAAAGTGTCATTGGCCGCGGCCGGATTGGGAATTGCCGACAAACAGGGAAAGACGGATGGTCCTGCTATAAAGGCGAGTCTTGAGTCCCTCAAAGACTGGTATCCTTTCAACACCAAAAATGCCCTCGGTGTTGGTCCCTACACCATTACCGACAAAGACCACAGACCAACTTCAGTGGCCACTCTGTACATCATTAAAGATGGAAAAATAGAGTTGTTCGATAAAGTCGACATGAAGGAGAAATTCCCTCAAGAATGGCCCAAGTGGTTAGGCTGGTAAAATCACGTCAGGGGTCTTCTCCAGACCAATGGTATGTTCCAGCGCCAGAGTATGGGGTTGCAAAAATGCCTGCAAGAGGAGTTTGTCGTGGCTGAAAACAACAGTATTCTTAAGATAAATAACATTGAGGTCAGGTATCACGAAGTCATCCTGGTTCTCAAAGGAGTTTCAATAGAGGTACCTCAAGGCAGTATTGTGGCCCTGCTCGGCGCCAATGGAGCCGGAAAGAGCACGACCCTTAAAGCAATATCCGGACTTCTCAACCATGAAGACGGTCAGGTGACTGATGGCAGCATAGAGTTCATGGGAGAGAAAATACACAAGCTTCCCGCTGAACAGATATCGAAGAGGGGCATATTCCAGATCATTGAGGGACGTCGAGTTTTTGAACACCTCACCGTAGAAGAGAATCTACTGGTTGGAGGCCATCTGCGGCCCAGTGGACTGAAGGAACGGCTGGAAATGGTTTACCATTATTTTCGGCGACTTAGAGAACGCCGAAATGTCCAGGCCGGCTTTATCAGCGGTGGAGAGCAGCAGATGTGCGTTATCGGCAGGGCCATGATGGCTCAACCAAAGCTGATGTTGCTCGATGAACCATCCATGGGATTAGCGCCTCTCCTCATAAAAGAAATATTCGAAATCATTCAGAGGCTTAACAAAGAAGAAAAGATTCCCATTCTCTTGGTCGAACAAAACGTGAAACTGGCTCTGACTGTCGCTCCACACGCCTACGTAATGGAAAACGGCAGAATCGTTATGGACGATACCTCTGAAAAGTTGAAAGAAAATCCGGACATACGTGACTTTTATCTGGGCCTCACGGATGTTGGCGGGCGCAAGAGTTTCCGTGAAGTAAAACATTACAAGCGACGCAAGAGATGGCTTTCGTAGACAGCCCGAAAGGTGGAGGGAAAACCATGAAGAAAACGGCTTTTGGCGCGGTAACATGCATTATCGCAATGATGTTCATGTTGGGGCCGGTCTTTGCTCTTGAGGCTCCTGTCATTACCCTGGAGCGAGTGGATGTGGCTAGCATCCAGCCTTTTTTTGTAAAACCGCGAGTGGAATATAAAGACGAGAAGGAACCCGGAAAGGAGCTTGCTGCAGGCTCAATACTGAATCTGGCCTACATCTTCAATATAAAGAACCCGAATAAAGAGTCCTTGATGCTTGATGAAATGACGTTCACCACGCTGTTTGAAGGATTTGAGGTCAACACGGCTTTTTATTATGAGGATTCCTGGATTCCTGCAGGTAAAACAAACCAGGTCCGCGTTGTCGTTACAAACGAAACTCTTCCTACGATCGGAAGCCTCAGTGTTGGAGCAGGAAACGTGGAGAAACTTAAGGAAATGAAAGTGAGCGCCGGCGCCATTGCCAAGAAATGGTGGGAATCAATCGGCGATTTCTCTTTTCCCATAGAAGTGGTAGGCGGAACAGCTCTGTTCAAGACTGAAAAAGATAAAGAGATCAGGTCAGTCTTCGTCGGAAAATTCGAGAAAAAAAATTAGGTTTTGTCCCCACTGTGGTCCTGTTGTTTTAGATTTTATAATAATTTAATATTGTGAGCGGCCTATATTGGCCGCTTTTTTCTTTCGGACACCACAAGAAACTGAAAAGGAAGGCTTCTCAATCAAGAATTTTCGAAATGAATCAAAATAATATAAAAGAAAAATCCATGTCGGCATTGATATCTGAAATTGAACAGGTAAGAAACGAAATCCGGAAACACGACAATCTTTATTATAATCTGGATGCGCCTGAAATTAGTGACGCCGAATATGACGGGCTATTTAGAAGATTGGTGGAGCTGGAAGAACACAACCCTGAACTGATAACTCCTGAATCACCTTCTCAGCGTGTTGGCGGATCTCCACTTGAAAAATTTGATCAGATCCGACACGCCGTTCCCATGATGTCTCTGTCGAACATCTTTGAGCGTAACGAACTGCTTGAATTTGATCAACGAGTGAAAAAGTCTTTGGGGCGTAATTGGGACATAAACTATGTGGTCGAGCCCAAGCTTGACGGAGTCGCCATCGAACTGGTTTATGAGAATGGCGCTTTGGTTTCCGCATCGACTCGGGGAGACGGCGAAACAGGAGAGGATGTCACACATAATGTTCGCACTATCAGAGCCATTCCTCTGCGCTTGAAGCTTCCCGGCGCTCTCTCTGACCTGAAACTAGTAGATGTCCGGGGCGAAATTTTCATGAACAGAGCCGATTTTGACAAGATCAATAGAGAGCGCGATGACTTGGGTTTGGCGTCTTTCGCCAATCCTAGGAATGCTTCAGCGGGCTCAATACGTCAGCTTGATCCCAGAGTGACGGCTAAGCGCCCACTCAAGTTTCTGGCTT
>CAZVOU010000197.1:0-3464 GCA_964628605.1 uncultured Syntrophaceae bacterium | reverse complement strand
ATATCCTGAACTCCATTTGGTACTGCGGAATCAAAGTAGTAGGTCCATTTTTTGGGAGCAGGATGAAAAATTCAGAACCGCTTGAAACCTGAAATTGTCTCCGATGAACTTGAATCCTGTAATCACAAAAACAAGAGCACTAAATCAGTGATGCGAAAAAATAATTGGCCTTGAGGTAATTGGTCTTTCTTGGGTCCTATGCGCCCAGTTTGTTGTCAGATCGCATTCTGATCGGCTTGATCAACCATGGAATTGGATCAATGTTTGAACGAACCCTTACACTGACATAGCCGTCGCCGAAGTTTTGGTTTAGAGACGCTCAATTTTGGAGCCGCTTCAGGCTAGAAGCTAAAACCGGTCATTAGGGCTGCAATTTTTCACTCCAAATATCGGAAGGGACTGGTTTGTTCTAATGCATTGATTTCAGAAAAACCACGGCCTGCGGCTCTAACAGATGCATTAGCCAACAAAGAACCACAAGTCCAACGGAGCATGCTGTTCAACAACAAAAACCTAGCCCTCGGAATCATGGTCGAACGGAAATTACCGGAAAATCCCGGTCTCAAATCACTGGGCTCTATCTGTAAAAAAATGGAGGAATGACATGCATGAAATGCGGAGACTGAGTTTTGAGGAAGTCGTTGAGTTGTACACCAAATCCCGGTTTATCTATGAACAGAAAAGAGAGTTACTTGCTCCATACTGGGATGAAATATCATCGACATGGGGAAAATTACTTACCGCTGACCAGAATCTCTTCCAAATGCACTATCAACTCAGGGATGGACTTCCCTCAAGCTCCATATGCAGGGTTCTTTTTTGTGACCAAACTTGGATGGTTCAACACGCCGTGAGTCTGAAGGATCCCTCGGGGCTACTTACAAACATGCTCAACGCAGTGGATTGGGCAGCTTCAAGTAAAAACTGTGATCATGTTCGGATCCTGTATCGACCGAACAATCCTTGGCCTAGAAACGTGTTCGGGACCATAGCCCCAACCCTGCTCGAAAATTCCAGCGAATATCATGTGTATGATTACTACAATGGTAAATTCGGCAAACCTGTGTCTCTCATCATGGATCAGAGCCTCACGGTTGAGTACCTGCAGACAGGCGATTTCCTGTCTTTTAGCAAGAACTTGAGCCACATTCATTCGGGGCTGTTTGTGAGATCCAGGGGAATACATGGGCCTGAGTTTGGAATGAAGAATACAGCCAGAAAATATGCGCATTCGGGTCTGGAAAGAGATCGCTCGATACTGATAGCAAGAAGAGGTTCCACTCTACTCGGGTATTCACTACTCGAGTATTCTTCGTTGGGAATTAATTTTTCCCTATTATTAAATGCTTTTTCAATAAAAATGTTCGTCAATGATGAGGTTGCAGAACAAAACCTCATAGCATCTTCTATGAACCATTACATCCAGAGAGGCCGCAATTTTGTAGTGGCCCTTTGTGAGGACAGCAATAGACATCTGTTTGCCACGTTTGGACTTCATAGCGCCAAGCAGTATGAAGAGTTGATTTTTTCTACAGGCCCCAACCTGGCGTTGGTAATACACCATCTCAAGGAATGTTACGGTCACCGAAACATAAATCCCGTTCATATTAGCGCTTACCAGTCTCAACGTGCTGCAGTAGTATCCTGATTGGAGGTCGAATGACATGATTCCAGAAGCTGCCTATTTCATGGAAAGCGATTTGGAAGGCCAGAGAATATATGACAAAACTGACAGAGAAGCGATCAGAGCACAACTGGAGATTGCCGGTCTTAAACCTGGCATGTTCTCTCTGGACATCGGATGCGCTTCCGGAGCGGCCTCACAGGAGTTGGCGGGAATGTGTTTCCCGGCTGATGCCATAGGTCTGGATTCCAGCCAACAACTACTATCGGAAGCTATAAGGAACGCTGCGTCTAAACAGCGCCCAAATCTAAGGTTCATGCACGGAAACGTCTATTCTCTGCCGTTCGACGACAACACTTTTGATTTTGTGTGGGCAAGGTTTGTGTTTGAATACCTTAAAGAACCTGTGTTAGCAATTTCTGAAATGAAACGTGTGACAAAACGGGGAGGACTCGTGGTTTGTGCTGACCTTGACGGGAATTGTCTGTTTCATTATCCGATGGAAGACAAGCTGAGACATGGACTCCAAAAAGTGATCCAGCGGCTTGAAGAAAAGGGATTTGACCCTTGGGTGGGGAGGAAACTGTTCAGCCATTACAGACAAGTTGGCTTTGGCAATATATCTGCGCACATGGTCGCTCATCACCTGATAGCAGGTAAACCGTCCCCCAGAGAACGAAACAACTGGTTCGCCAAAATAGATACAATTCGAGCAAAATTTACAACGGAACTCGGTTACCAGAAAAATATTGAAGAGTTGATTGATAGCTTCAAGGCATTCATCGACAGCCCTGACACATTCACGTACAGTCCTCTCATTATAATGGTCGGGAATAAATAGAAGTGGGTAACTATTTGTAAATACTTAAGAAACTGTGATTTGGATTCAAGCCGGAATGGGTTGTTGATTCATGACTAATTTTGAGACGCACGGTCGGGAAATCTCAATCCATTCCGTGTTGATCCGTCCTACGCTCCCTTTTGGATCCATCCCTTGGCTCATGTAGCCCCAATAACCTTGAACAGGAGGAACTCATCAAAACTTTGTTTTCTGAAAAATGGCAATTACACCAACTGCTTAACTCCAAATATTAGTCCACCCCCGGTCTGATTTAGGTATAGGGGGGAGGGTATTTTGTTCGTAACCGTTCGGTTATGAACAAAAAAAGACAATATATAGTGTGTTTTTCGCCAGTAAACTCACTTTTTCGCGCAAAATTCCGGATTATCTGGATCACGGTACGCGTACCTTACACGTCGCTCCAAAAATAAATCTCCATAAATCCGGATAAATCCCTAAAAAGTTTTCGTGGGTTTTCACTCATGTCACGGCGCGGATCGGATCCATCCCACAAAAGAGTTTAGAATCCGGCTCATTCTCTCGTGTTGATGTTTCTGGATGAAGTGGGTTCTGGATTCCGGCAGGGCTCTAGATAATTTCTAAGGATAAGGCCAAAAAAAGTACCAGTATCGCTACTGGTACTCATTACGGATGTTTCCGAAGCTTACGATAATGTCTCAAGCAATCCATCCGGGTGAAGTAGCTTGACAGTGATGGCGTAAGAGTCGCGTACTCGAGTTACTGTCGTTGTTCCGTTCTCTGTTTCTTCAGTGGTCTGGGATACGGATTGCCTTTTATTCACGGATCCTCGTACTATGTGACGTTGTGGGGTTCCCGGGGCCATAATACCATTGATTTTTCCTGCTGCTAGCATAAGCGACAAATGTCCTAGGTGTAAGGGCAGTGGTGGTCTGGATTCCCTGAGAGCCTGCCTGTTGGATGGGTACAGATCATTTCTCAATCCGTCATGCAGTGTCAGCAGTTCCGTTACCTTTTCTT
>CAZVOU010000196.1:0-1821 GCA_964628605.1 uncultured Syntrophaceae bacterium | reverse complement strand
CTCCGACCTCCTTCAAATGTGTATGCTTCTGATGGGAATTGAAAGCATGTAAGTCGATTAAAATTCTTTTGGCCCGGTTCGTCAATTCTATTTTGTCGGACGTCCAGCTTTTATTTTTTGTCACGCGCTATTATACTATAGTTTCGCGATTTCAGAATCTTTAAATCCGCGCGGATAGCGCGGCTGGATGATTTTTTTCAACTTATTGATATTTTTGGCTTCCGAAGAAATAATTACAGAGAAATGGCTCCTTCGTGCCGCAGTCAGCATGTCAGAAAAGGTGAAAGATTTTTTTTGACGATACCATGGAGCAGGATCAGCCACCAGCTTTCTTGCTTCGGCAAAATGCCGGACAAACCAGAGGACCACAAAGCAATAGGCCCAGTAGGCGAACATCGGAGAGCGAACAACCGAAAGCTCTTTACGACACTGTGGGTCTGCGGCTCCCAGGAGTTGCTTTGTTTCACGATTGGTAACCTCAATACTCCAGCGGGCTCCGTATCGTTCAACGATCTGGTTAGGCAGAGACTGTAGATCTGTGTCGAAGAATACGATATTAGCGTGATGTCCGCTCGGATCACGACACAATACGACAGAAACCGGTTCTTGACCTGCGCTGTGATACCAGAGGGCAGTGAATTGATGGACCATCAACTTGATTTGTTTCCCATAGATCGAAGCCCTGATCTCAGACCACTCCAGATTAGTGGCTCGAAACATGTCGGCTGGAGTCGGCAGTCGGTAGCCTCTTTTACGAGGTCTGCCTCTTCGGGGAATAGGCGCTGGCTCAACAAGAGCGAACAATGCGGAATCGTTTCTCAGTCTTCCTGTAATATGTACGCCTTTGGGGCGTCCTTTCAAGACAGTGTCACAACAATATCCAAGATCAGTGATGAGCCTGAGGCGCTCACCTTCTTCGAGCCACGAATGGGTCTGTTTGATAAGGCCCAACGCCAGTTCAGGTTTTTTCTTGTAGGCAAGACCATGAGGTTTGACCTTGGTTTTCGGTGGCCACCAGAGTTTAGCGGCGTATGGCAGGCAAAACATCCGGTCGCTTATTCCGGAAAGACGAATCGCCAATCCGATGATGACGAAACAAACCCCATATCCCGTTTGTTTAGGCCCTTTAGGGGCCGAGCCATCATGCTGCCAACCAGCCCCACAGATCGCCTTGCCGCAGTGCTTATTCAATGTATCGTCAATGATAACCAGAATCTCGACCCCTTCTGCGCTCAGTGTCTCAACCAAAACCCTGAAAAGGCAATAGGATACAAGGTCAATGCTCCATCGACCTTTTCCCAGAAATCGGTAAATGGTGGCAAAGTGCCTTGAATCATGAAGTCTTACTGTAAGAATTACTTGACTCACTGTGTGCTTTCCTACGGTCAGTACCCAGCCGATCAACAAAGCGACAAAGATGCGGTAACTCGGGGCGCTGAAGCATCGCATGAATCTGATCTCGTCAATCCCGAACGGATATGGTATCTCTTTGTTCAATCTGGCGTTCCTCCTTCCCACGTGTTTGTTTCCAAAAAATGGGGTCGCGCGGAACGCCTTCTTTTTCAAACATTTTCCCTATGAATCAACATGTTCTGATTCAAAAAGGGCGAAACTATAGCTTGGAAAAACTTGCTTAAAATGAATTGCTGTAATGATTTAAACATGAAAATATATTAGCTTCTCTCTCGTTGTTTCAACTACAACAAAATTGTTACGTTCAAGATTCAAATCGTTGATGGTGTTCAAAACTGGTATAGGTCGTGAATAGTGGACACCAAAAGCTCTATGCTGCTTTGAGATTCTGATAATAGAGTTTTTCAA
>CAZVOU010000195.1:0-24601 GCA_964628605.1 uncultured Syntrophaceae bacterium | reverse complement strand
GGTCGATTCACAGGATTATGATGACGATTGGGAACTTGAGCAGGATGAACAGAGGGGCCAGGGCAAATAACACAATTACCTGAACCAATACCCGTATTCTCAAGCCTTGGGCCGTTTACATGATGGACTGGACTAATTCCGGAGGGTAAGGCTCTTTTCTGTGACCCAATTCACAGTATATTGCTATAACTTACTGTTTTAGTTTATCAACGCTGAACGCGTTTACCGTGTTTGAGTGGTTTGGCGCCGGAAACAGAAATTGCTGATCTTTAGCGAAGGACTATACCTTTTACACAAAAAGTTTATAAATCACATTCCAAAACTGTAGTATAATTTCTTTTTTAGTGATAACTTGTGTGAGAGTAGCTCGGCTTGGCTCAAACACGGCTTATGATTCCATAACGAAAAATTTGTTGGATGGCGGAAGGAGAGAGAAATGAGCTGGATTCAGATTCTGACTTATTTGTGCGGCGCTATCTTCATAGTGGGATTTGCGTCTAAACTACTGAAGTATGCTACCATGCCCATGCACGTCCGTTGGGAACTGTACCCTATACCTCACGAAGGGAAACACAAATCTTACGGCGGTTCATTCTATGAGGAAATTGATCACTGGAAACAGGAACGCCATAAGGATCATGTTGCGCAGTATATGTTCATGCTTCCGGAGATACTCTTCATCAAGGCATTGTATGAAGACAACAGGTCTCTGTGGTACTGGTCTTTACCGTTTCATTTTGGGTTGTACCTGTCAATAGCCGGTCTGGCTTTCCTAGCAGTCGGCGCTTTTCTTCAGCTGGTGGGATTACCTCCTACAACCGCTATTGGAAGTTTCGTGCAATCGCTGACCATTCTTTTCGGCGTGGTAGGATATATTTTGGGTCTGATAGGGGTTATCGGACTGGTTATCAAGAGAAAAACCGACCCTGAATTAAGTGAATTCTCCGCCCCAATCGATTACATGAATTTAATATGGCTGGGAGCTATTTTTCTTACTGGTCTTTTAGTATGGTTTCAGGATCCGGGTTTTGCCACATCCAGAGAATATCTTGTCAGCATAATTACATTCAGCCCAATGACAGCTCAACTGTCGGGAATGCACTACCTCAATTTATTGCTGTTCCTGGGATTCTTCGCTTATTTTCCATTTACCCATATGACCCACATGGTCTCAAAGTACTTTATGTGGGACAAAGTCAAATGGGATGACAATCCCAACGTCGGTGATCCCGGAGTGGACGCCAAGATCAAAACTTATCTGGGTTATCCAGTGACTTGGTCAGCAGTCCATATCGACGCTCAGGGCGGGAAAAGAAACTGGGCAGATATTGCAACATCGAATCCATGGGCCAAAAAAGAAGAAAAATAACTCGGAGGATATAAAATGAAGCCTGAAGAAATATCCAAACCTGCGGAGCAGTTGGTGGACCTCAACCCGGATAATTTTGCAACCCTTCCTCCGCCTTATGAAAATTTCAAAGAGAGTTCTTTGGCGCCGCTGACAGACGATCAGAAGACCCGTTGGGAGCATTCCCTGGACGGAGTCAGCGCCCTGACTCTTCCCAAGCCGGAGACTCCAGAGGAAGAGGAAAAATTGGTCGCTTCCTTTCTCACAGGTTTAGAGAAGCTAATGACCAAAGAGAACAACTGGACATTCATGCAGCCACTGATGTTGTCTCTGGAATACTGCGCAAAATGTCAGACCTGCGCCGACGCGTGTCCGGTTTTTGAAGCCAGTGGCCGAAAAGATATATATAGACCGACCTTCAGAGCGGATGTCCTGCGGAAAGTTGCCAAGAAGTATCTCTCCCCTGGCGGCAAGATTCTGGCAGGTTTCAGAGGTCACGATATTGAACTGAACTGGGACCTGGTAGCCCGACTGGCGGAGTTAGCTTACCGTTGCACCCTGTGTCGTCGTTGCGCCTCAGTTTGTCCGGTTGGCGTGGACAACGGTTTAATTACTCATGAACTAAGAAAGCTGTTCAGTCAGGAACTGGGCATCGCAGCGGCCGAGATACATGAAAAAGGTTCCGTCAAGCATCTTAAGTTCGGTTCCAGCACCGGTATGACTACGGCCGCCATTGGCGATATTATAGAATACCTGGAAGACGACATTGAGGAAAAAACCGGAAAGAGAATCAAGATACCTCTAAACAAGAAAGGAGCCGAAATCCTTCTTGTGCATAATGCCGGTGAATTTATGTCCTGGCCGGAAAACCCGATGGCTTTTGCCATACTTTTTGACGCTGCCGGCATCGATTATACGATCTCTACCGATTTGGTGGGATACGATGCAGTCAATTACGGACTATGGTACGACGATGTCCAGTTTTCACGGGTTGCCATAAAGCATCTGGAAATTGCCAGAAACCTTGGCGTCAAAAAAATAGTTATCGGAGAATGCGGTCACGCCCACAAAGCTCTTTCGGTAATCGCCGACAGACTTCTTCCGGGTGACCAGATGATCCCCAGGGAAAGCTCTTACACCTTACTTTGGGATATAGTTAAATCGGGAAAAATCAAGTTCGATCCGTCCAAGAATGATTTTCCCGTTACTCTGCATGACCCGTGTAACGCAGTGCGACTTATGGGCATCGTGAAACCTCAAAGGGAAGTCCTCAAGGCTATAACACCTGCGGGCCGTTTCAGAGAAATGACGCCGCACGGTGTTGAGAATTACTGTTGCGGAGGGGGATCCGGTTTTGCCATCATGGGCTCCGGAAATTTCACCGACTGGAAAATCAAGCTGTCGGGACGTAAGAAACTTCAGCAGATACTTGGGGCATTCCAGGGCGAGATGGATCCTGAACTGAGAAAAATGGTTTGCGCACCGTGTTCAAACTGTAAAGGCCAGATCCGCGATCTCTTGGAAACATATGAAGTCTTTGAAAAAACAGGCATATGGTACACTGGTCTGGTCGAGATGATGGTAAACGCCATGGTAGATCAGGAGAAACCGTTCCTTGAATGGCCTGGCGATGATGAGGATGATGACGATATGTGATTTGGTTTAAAGTTTTCCAATCACTCCACAAAAGTAAAGCCGGCTCCGAAAGGAGCCGGCTTTTTACGTGAACATAAACTTCCTGTTCAGTTCCGTGTCTGCGTGTGCTTACTCAGCTTCAGAGGCGGCCGGAGGATTCCCGGACCAGTCGGTGTCGCACAACTGGTTCAATCGATTCCAGCGAGCGCTAATCTTTTGCTGAATTTCAGCCGTAGTTTTCTCATCCAGGTGTCTGTATCTCCCCTGCCCCTTAAAATACTCGGAAACCGGTTTCAACTCTTTGGGTTTTCTGTTGAGCTTCCAGACTCCGTTCTCCACTTCATACAATGGGAACACGCCGGTATCGACAGCCAGCTGGCCGTATTCAATTGCCTTTTGCGGAGGCACTCGCCACCCGGTGGGGCACACGGAAAGAATGTGAATGTACGAAGGGCCCTGAACTTCCTTCGCCTTCAAAATTTTCTTTTGGAGGTCATTGAAAAAAGTTGGGCAGGCTGTTGCAGTGTATGGAATGCCATGAGCAGCAGCTATTGCGGTCATGTCCTTCTTCCATGTCATTTGCCCCGCCGGGGCGACTCGACCTGCAGGAGTCGTTGTAGTAGTGGCGCCGAAAGGCGTAGACGAGGAGCGCTGAATTCCCGTGTTCATATACGCTTCATTATCTACGCAGACGTATATGATTTTATGGCCTCTTTCCATCATTCCTGAAAGGGCCTGGAATCCGATATCCGTGGTGCCGCCGTCGCCGCCCATCGCCAGAATTGTAAGATCTTTGTCAGGAATTCGTTTCTTCCTCCTGAGCGCTTTCAGACCGGACTCAACTCCCGAAGCAACAGCGGCTGCATTTTCGAAAGCCACATGAATCCAGGGGACATTCCATGAAGTGTAAGGATAAGGAGTGGAAATGATTTCCATGCATCCAGTCGCCATGGCCATCACCATGTCTGGTCCAATAGCCTTGAGGACGTGCCTGACAGCCAGCACTTCGGCGCAACCCTGGCAGGCGCGATGTCCGCTATTAATATATTCTTCCATAGGGAAGTTTTTGAGAGGCTTGATTACTTTCTTTTTTTCTGTTTCGGCCATTTTCTTCTCCATCATGCTATCGCCGTTAGCCACGGACGCCGTAGATGTAATATCCTTTGTGTTTGTCAGCCAAAGACTTCTCGACCATGGTGGTTATATCACCTGGTGTTACATCCCTGCCACCTAGTCCGGCGACCATATTGTATATGTTAGGCCTGACCGCTTCGCCATACATCAAGGATCTGATTTCCGAGGTTAACGGCGAATTGGCGCCACCTGGAGTGAGAGCCCTGTCCAGAACTATCACATCCTTGGCTGAAGATAGGACCTTCCTCAATTCGTCTTTAGGCAACGGTCTCCAGAGCCTCAGGTTGACAAGGCCGACTTTCTTGCCGTTCTTGCGCATTTCGTCAACGGCTAGTGACGCCGTCTCACATATGGAGCCCATTGCGAGTATCAGCGTCTCAGCCTCTTCAGCCTTGTAAGTTTCCACGGGTTTGTACTGACGACCCGTTAATTGGGCCAACTCATTCCACGCTTCCACCACTACCGGAGTAGACTCCCACATGGCCACATCCAGAGCCTTCTTGGCTTCCGTAAAAATTTCCGGCATTCCAAAGGCGCCCATGGTCACCACTTTGTCAGGATGGAGAGTGTAAAGAGGTTCGAAAGGCGGGAGGTATTTCTGAACCATCTCTTTGGTCCAGAACTCGATAGGTTCGATAACATGGGTAAGCCCAAAGCCATCCACATTGATGATGACCGGCATGGAGACTCTTTTGTCTTCCGATACCTTGAAAGCATGAAATATGGCGTCGTAGACTTCCTGTCCGTTCTTGCAAAATACCTGTATCCAGCCGCAGTCCCTGATCATCATGGTGTCTGAATGATCATTCCAGATCGACAGCGGCGCGCTCAGGGCTCTGTTGGCCAAAAACATCACCATCGGCAGTCTCATCGAGGATGCGATGAAGACTATTTCAGACATCAATGCCAGGCCTTGGGAAGATGTGGCAGTGAAGGTTCTTGCGCCCGCGGCGGCCGAGCCACAGCATACGCTCATGGCAGAGTGTTCGCTCTCGACGGGAACGAATTCAGCGTCCAGATGACCGGAAGCGCAAAGTTCTGCAAGGTGCTCGACGACGTGAGTCTGAGGAGTGATCGGGTAAGCGGCCACGACATCGACATCACAAAGACCTACTGCGTCGGCAGCGGCTATTGATACCTCAATTCCTACTTTTTGCCCCATTACTAGTCCTCCTGCATCTCGATTGCTTTAGCGGGGCACTCATAAGCGCATATCCCACAACCTTTGCAATAGTCGTAATTCCAAACGAATTCGTTGGTGTCATAATTTGGTGAGATGGCGCTTTCAGGACACATGATGTAGCAGCGCCAGCATTTAATACACAGGTTTGGGTCGTAAATCGGTTTTTGTGATCTCCAGGCTCCGGTATGATAGCATGAGGCGTTTCCTGGCTCTGTAATTACGCCTCCCGATTCTATTTCATGCCACAAAATCTGATCCATCGGTTTTGTCACTGTTTCCTCCGTTCACTCGGGCAGCAAAAGCGAGAGATGATAATTCGAAAAAAGTTCATGAAACTTCTATTCGTAAAGTTTGGTCTCATCAAAAGCCCGCTGCATGGCTTCGATGTTTCTTGCCGCAATCTTGCCAAACCTTCTCTGGAATGGCGGTTTGAGGGATTCGATACTCAACAGGTTTGTGGCTTTTACCAATGCGCCCACCATTGTGGTGTTGGTAATGGGTAGCCCAATCACCTCTCTGGCGATTTTACTGGCGTCGGTCAGAGCCAGGCGACCTGAATATGAAATCTTTTCCCTGATCAGCTTCGCATCATCAGCCGAGTTCACAATCAGAATGCCTTTCTCGTTGAGTCCTTCCGCTGGGTTGGCAATTTCGAGAAGCGATGGATCCAGAACCACGACAACATCCGGTTGGTAAACCTTGTAGCGAGTGCGCACAGGTTCATCATCGACCCTGGCAAAGGCTACCACGGGCGCGCCGCGTCTCTCCGGACCAAAACTAGGAAAAGCCGTCGCATATTTTCCTGTGTCAATGGCGGCTTGGGCTACCAACTCGGCAGAGGTTACCGCGCCCTGACCCCCACGTCCGTGAAATCTCATTTCAATCATGGCTGCTCCTTAAAAATTCGTTATTCATAGTCAAAATTCGAAGGGTCATCGAATTCACGATCAGCAGAAAATCTTGAATGTTCTCCAATAATTTCCAGACAGTTGATAAGGTTAAGTTTGGCCTCGGAAAGCTCAAGTATCTCAGATGAAAGCAGATCCCTTCTGGCCAGGTACGAATCAATCCGCTCGTTTAATAGTCTGATGTGATCCAGGTCAGTCTTGTAAACATCCTGGTCGCGCGAAATTCGAGGTTCTGGTTGAGATAAACTTTGCATTAATTTAAGATCCCATTCGTCCGCTTTTTTCCAACGGGCTACCGTGGCAGGATGGACCCCTAGACTTTTAGCCATCTCCTTGTTGGTGATTCGGCCTTTGTCCTCGAGAAACTTGGTTTCCGCCACTTTGCGATCCTGGTTCTTTTTCATCAGAGGAACCCCTGCCATCCACATGAGCAATTCCAAACGTCAAATGAATACTATTATCAAAAAACCACGTATCATATCAAGCTGTATTATTTAATCGGTTCAAGGTCTTAACTATGATATTCCGTTCTCATGCAATTCAGTCCATGCTCTGTTGTCCCAAAGGACTGAAATGTATATTAACCTAACAAAAACGCATTTGGAAACTTTTAGAGCCCAACTATGCCAGTAAACGAAAAATTCCTCCAGACACTTCCCACAAGTCCAGGTGTTTACCTGATGGAGGACAGGAACTCTAAAATACTGTATGTGGGGAAAGCCGGTAATCTTAGGAATAGGGTGAGGAACTATTTCTCAAAGAGCGGAGATGAACGAATAAAAGTTCGGTTCATGATGGCGCGTGTGGAAAATATCAGAATAATTCTCACCCAGACCGAGAAAGAAGCTCTAATCCTTGAAAACAATCTTATCAAGGAACACCGTCCGAGATATAATGTAAATCTTCGCGATGACAAGTCGTTCTTTTCTCTGAAACTCAATGTGTCTCATAAATTTCCGAGACTTACACTGGTACGAACTCAAAAGATTGATCAGGACGGGGAAAAATATTTTGGCCCTTATTCTTCAGCGCGTGATGCCAGAATCACCCTCAACCTCATAAGAAAGCTTTTTCCACTCCGGCAATGCACCGATAGGCAGCTCAAAACCTGTGTCCGCCCATGCCTGAACTGCCAGATGAAAAGGTGTATGTGCCCATGCACAGGCAAGGTTGATCCGGGAGAATACAGACGCATGGTCAATTCCATAACACTGTTGCTGGAGGGTAAAAGCGCTGAATTTACAAAAGCTCTTGAACAGCAGATGGATGAAGCCTCAAAAGCTCTGAGATTTGAAGAAGCGGCACGGTTGAGAGACAGGCTTGCCTCGGTAAAGAGAACTCTTGAAATGCAGAGCGTCTCGTTTTTTCATCTAAAGGATCAGGACGTCATAGCTCTTCTGCCCGGTGAAGACGACACCTACGCTGTTACAGCGCTATCTTTCAGAAAGGGGAATCTCATCGCGGAAGAGTCTTTTGTGTTCAAAAGCCCAACCCTTGAGAATGAGGAAATCCTCACCGCTGCCATCAAACAGTTTTACGACACCGGAGCATTCATACCTCGGGACATTCTGGTGTCACACATCGTTGAGCAGAACGACCTGCTCGAAACGTGGCTCAGTGACATCAGGGGATCAAAAGTCACGATCAGAGTCCCCCATCGCGGGGATGGCATGCGACTGATGCGATTGGCTCTAAAAAACTCGGAAAACGCCCTTTTACGTGACAGCCAAAAAGATTCCATGAAAAAACTTCTCGAGCGGATAGCCGTGAAAATTAATTTTAGCTCCACCCTGAGGTTGATAGAATGCTATGATATTTCAAATCTGGCCGGTAATGAGCCGGTAGGAGCTAAAGTTTCTTTCCTCGAGGGAAAGCCGAATAAATCCGCTTACAGAAAATACAGGATACGCGATTTTCAGGACCAGGATGATCCGGGGATGATACATCAGACAATTTCCCGTCGAATTGAACGCCTCGAAGATGACCCATTGCCGGACCTAATGCTGATAGACGGAGGAAAATCGCAACTTAATGCGGCGGTCGCTGCCCTGGAGAAGTCGCCTCTGGCCAGAAAGGTTTCTGTGATTTCTATTGCCAAGGCGGTGGACGAGGAAGACACAGATAGAATATACATCCCGAACCGCAAGAATCACCTAAATTTCAAGAGAGGCGATTCCGCATTGTTATTGCTGATGCGCATCAGAGACGAAGCCCACAGGTTTGTGCTTTCATTTCACCAGGAATCACGCAAGAAGTCTGTCATAAAATCGCTGCTGGATGAGGTTTCAGGAATCGGGCCTCAAAAAAGAAAGGCTTTGCTGATCACATTTGGTTCAGTCAAAGGGATCATAGAGGCTACTGATGCCCAGTTAATGGAAGCGCCAGGATTTTCCGAGGCTGAAATTCGTCGCGTTCAGACCGAACTCAGGAATTTGATGGACAACTCCAGCGCCAACCAGCTTCTTTAAAGAATTTGCTCGGCGCTTTCCCAAGTGTTTTAAGGAGGGCATGGAATTGAGGATATTGATCGCGGAAGACGATGCGATAACCAGAAAGTTGTTGGAGGCTCATTTAAAAAGGTGGGGGCATGATCTGGTTGTTTGTGAGGACGGATCTCAAGCGTGGAAAGAACTTAACAAGGAAAACTCTCCCAAGCTTGTGGTGCTGGACTGGATGATGCCTGGAATAGACGGGCCCACCCTGTGCAGAAAAATCAGGGAAATGGAAACCAAACCTTACACTTACATCATACTACTGACAGCAAAAAGTAGTCAGGGAGATGTTATAGCCGGCCTGGAAGCTGGATCCGACGATTATATAACCAAGCCTTTTGATCCCCAGGAACTCAGAGTCCGTATCAGGGCCGCTACAAGAATAATCCAGCTACAGGAGGATTTGTTCGAGGCCCTCAAGGCATCCGAATTTCAGGCGACTCATGATTCTCTGACCGGACTCTGGAACAGACACGCCATATTTGGTGTTCTGCATAGAGAATTGTCCAGATCCGGACGCGAGGGAAAGCCATTGACAGTAATAATGGCGGACATAGACCATTTCAAGAACATCAACGACTTACATGGACATTTGGCTGGAGACCTGGTCCTTAGAGAGACGGCGGCAAGAATAACTTCGGGCCTCAGGACCTATGACTCCGTCGGAAGATACGGTGGAGAGGAATTCCTTATAGTCCTTCCTGGTTGCGATCAGGAATATGGCTTCAATTCAGTTGAAAGACTGAGGCGTGAGTTTGATTCCAACCAGCTAATTACCAGCGAAGGCTCCTACAATATCACACTAAGCTTCGGAGTGGTCGCGGTAGAACCGGCAGCAAATTATGGTGTGGACGAGATTGTGGCCGCAGCCGACGAAGCTTTGTACAGGGCCAAAGGGGCAGGCAGAAACAGGGTCGAATTTTCGACCCTGCCTTAAACTTCACAAAAATCCGGATAGTTTTCAGGTTATTCCAGCCGCAAAGGATCCCAATGCGCTGTTAAAAGCTTGCGGTTGTTCCATCATGACCAGATGACCGGCATTGTCGATCACGGTCAGTTCAGATCCATGAATGGCTTCATTCAAGAACTTTGAATACTTGACGGGTGTAAGAAAATCATTGGCGCCGACCACAATCAATGTGGGGATTTTAATGGCGCCGACCTGTTTGATCACATCAAATCCGTCACAGGCGCTTAAATCTCCATGCACTAACAAGGGATCTGTCTTCAGAAACTTTTGTCTGAGCGCAAGTCTCTGCTCTTCAGACGCTGATTTTGACAGACAATATCCTGCCAGATCCTCCAGAGCTTTGTTTGGCTCCTCGAGCAACGATCTCAACAACTCAGGCAGGACTCGCAGACGCGCTCCGGCTCCTACCAGACCTATGGCTTTGAGCCAGGGCTTGGGGTTAAGAGCCATTGTCTGGGTTATGGCGCTGCCCAGTGAACAGCCGACTATCATCACTTTGGTCAGATTGAGAGATTCAACAAAACCTTCAACCCAGTGAGCATACCTCGCGACATCTGTTTCGCCCGGCCTGTCGGACAATCCGTGACCCGGCAATTCAATAGCTATTACGGTGTGCCCGGATATGCCCGATCCATCGAGTTGATAATGCCAGTCATCCCGATCACCGCCACTTCCATGTATGAGTATGATGGCGAGACGGTCCGGGTCAAAAGACCCTGGATTGGCTTGGTATGCGATTTTTCGTCCTTCAACAACTACTTGGGGCATAATTTTTAACCCTGACTCAATTTTTTAGGCATTGAATTTAGCTCAGACTCATCCCCTGGGGCACAACTACAACTCCCTCGGGAGAAATGCTGAAACGACTGCTGTCCAACTCTCGGTCATAACCGATTGAAAAACCGGCGGGAATTTCTACGCCCTGATCCAGAATTGCCTTTTTGATCCTGGCTCCGGCTCCTATTCTCACACCATCAAGAGCAACAACATCAGTCAAAGATGAACCTGCTTCAAGCGAAACATTGTGTGACAGCACCGAATTCTTGACTTCAGCTCCCTTTATCAGACAACCACCGGAAAGGATGGAATTGACAATCTGAGATTTTTTGGCAGTGGACTGACCTTCTATTTTTGCGCTTACTACTTTTGCCGGTGGCGCCTGCACCTGATAGGTCCTTATTGGCCAAGACTCATCGTAAAGGTTGCATTGTGACTTGGAAGAACCCAAATCAATGTTGGCCTCCCAATAAGCGTCGAGAGTCCCTATGTCTCTCCAGTAACGGCCACCTTTTCCATCGGGTTCCTTGAAACTGTGAACCATCACTTTGTTCGATTCAACCATGCGTGGGACTATGTCTTTTCCAAAATCATGGGAAGAATTTTTGTTCTTGGCGTCACCAATTACGTTTTTGACAAGAGTGTCTGTGTTGAAAATGTAGACACCCATGGAGACGAATGATGTGTTAGTGTCACCGGGTATGGTTTTGGGATTCTGGGGTTTTTCCTCCCAATCTATGATCCTGTAATTCTCGTCACAGCCTATGACCCCAAATGCCTTGGCCTCAGAGCGAGGGGCCTCCACCCCGGCGACGGTGAGTTCAGCATTGTTTTCGATGTGAAACGCCAACATGTCATTGTAGTTCATTTTGTAGACATGATCGCCGGAGAGTATAAGCACGCGTTTGGGCCGTTCCCTCTGCAACAGATAAATGTTCTGGTAAATGCTGTCAGCAGTTCCCCTGTACCATCGGTCCAAGTTCCTCTGTTGAGGAGGAACACATTCTATAAATTCACCGAGTTCGTGGTTAAAAATGTTCCATCCAAGTCTTATGTGACGATCCAGTGACAAGGACCGGTACTGAGTCAGAACATATATTCGTCTGATGTCCGAATTCAGACAATTCGACAAAGTAAAGTCTACAATGCGATACTTTCCGCCAAATCTGACAGAGGGCTTTGCGCGGGCCTTGGTCAAGGGATATAGACGCTCACCCTTCCCACCCGCCATCAATATACACAATGTGTCTCTCATTTCATTTTTAAGATTCATCAGCCTATTAACCTCTTTATTTCAGCTTTCAATTTAGAGGTATCCGAGGATTTTACCACATATGCGTCAGCCCCCCATGTGGTGAAGTCATCTTTGTAGTGGCTATAGGCGGTATTGAGGATGATAGGAACGCCTTTGTCCTTACCTAACAATTTTTCCAGCGTCTCTATTCCGTCCATTCCAGGCATTTGCACATCCAACACTATCAAGTCCGGTGGATCGCCATCGACCACTTTGAGGGCATCAGCGCCTGAATTGACTACGGTCACGTCGTAGCCTTCGTCCTCAAGTTCGATCTTGTAGAGTTCTCCTATGTGAATTTCGTCATCAACCACTAGTATTCGCTTCATGGTTTTCCTCACGTTCCAATTTGTAAAAAGATTGATGTCGGTTGAAGTAGCAATTCGGCAACAGTTTATTGCAAAACCTGTTCAACTAAAAGTGCAAATCGGACATTTTTTTGATAATTAACCAAACTTTTATTTTTCGGCTGCAGGAGTTGGTCCTGGGGAAGATTTCATGAGCTTCATGCTCGCAGAGACATCGTCACGAATGTTCTTTGAGAGCTTCCTTACAGCCCTGTTCATTGCTTCGGCTATCTTTCCGGGGGTCTTTGCCTCGCTAGGCTCTGAGATTCTGTAAGACTTTTTGAAGATCACTTTCTTGCCTAGTTTTGGAGCATCGAAATCGATGAATGAGACTTCTGCCTCCACAAGAGCATAAGCGCTTTTTGAAGCGATCTCACCGCTCAGGTTGCGCACGGTCCCTTCGAGCGCGTACCGATAGCGCATACTACTCCACTGATCTACAGCCTTTTCGAAAAGCCTGGAAGTTTCTATGTCCCGTAAAACAAGATCCGTTATCATGTCTACCGGGTTTTCCTGCCAACGGTGTTGCCCAACTATAGAGTCATTTGATTTGACGTCTGATATTGTTAACAAATGAGTGTCCACGGATGGATCTGACAAAAACTTGTAGACCATCAAGGTATCCGGCGATGGATCGGAATATTCAACGGGCGGTGATGGATAATCCAGATTATGATATGTTACTGAGGCCTTGCTTATCAGACCACAGCCACCTATTAACAACAGTAGCGCAATACAACAAAAATTTAACAAATGCCTGCTGGATATTAATACAATTGTGAATTTATTCCGTACCATTATCCCGTTTCAGAATAGACCCACCATAGTCTCTAGTTATTAAGCAATTTTTTAGTTCGATATTGTCCAATAGAAGATTTTCAATCAGCCGTATTTCCCGGATCGAAATCCCTAACGTCCATCGTTGGGCTTATCGCCAGGCCCGAAAATTATACTGGACGGTTTCAGTTTGATCATCCTGGTAAAATCCATAAGGTTGTCCGCGCTCCGATCCAATTTTTGTGTGAGCAGATTGATGTTGTTGTCTGATCTTCTGATCATCCTGTCTGCGCTTTTGGCGGCCTCTGAACTGGTCTGCAAAAAGTCATTGGCTTTTTCCAGAGTTTTAGTCAGCGATTTTATAGGCTGGTTGCGGGCCAGGTCATCATTGATTTTTCGTCCTATTTCCTTTATTTCCCGTATGGCTTCCGAAGCGTCCACCAGCGTGTTGTCAATCCTGGGATCGGCGAGCATTTTATCCAGCCTGGCGCTAATTCTGATAAAATTGTTGGTCACACGTTCAAGTTCAACGCCTTTGACTTTCTGGAAAAGGTTCTCCAGAGCATTTCCGATCTCCCTGATGTCCGATGGATATGTAGGGATGACAGGGTAACGAGGGGTAAAATCCAACGAAATCTGTTCACGAAGCTGATCCGGCCTAAAATTGTCCATTTCCAGATACTTCTGTCCAGTCAATCCAAGAAGATTTATTTTAACGCCAAGATCATCATTTAACTTGAAGTTCCTGTTGAGGCTCATGGTAACCTCGATCAACTTTGCATCGGGCGCCATTCGTATGGCCTTGACCCTTCCAACAGGAACCCCTCTGTATTTGACAGGACTATCGGATTCAAGACCTTGAACACTCTCCGTGAAATAGGCTACAACCATTTTTGAGTCTTCAAAATAGCGTGAGGCGCCCAACCACACAAAAACCGTTACCAGGAGCAAGAGCCCAGTGACAACAAAAAGACCTATCTTGAATTTAGAGGCTTGACCTGGCATTCAAACTCGCTGGCTTACATTTTCCGTTTCTGTCTGAACTGTTTTCCAATGGACCGAACTTTTTCTTATTTCAATATCATGCAGTCATTTTAAACTCAACTGCTTGATCATAACGTTCATCTAGTTTAGAGACACAAAAAAGTCCCTTATTCTTTTGTCCTCTGTAACCAGCTTAAGTTCTTCCACTGTTCCTTCCGCTATAATTCCTTTTTCTTCCTGATCAATCATGATCACTCTGTCGGCAATTCTGGTCACGCTCGAAAGCTCGTGTGTGATGATCATGATGGTCGTGCCTAGATCGGCGTTTATGGTCGTAATGGTTTTATCCAGCTCGGCGCTAGTGACCGGGTCCAAGCCTGCCGACGGCTCATCAAAAAACAAAATTTTCGGATCAAGCGCCATAGCCCGGGCCAAACCGGCTCTCTTCTGCATGCCGCCGCTCAGTTCCGACGGAAATGAACGGGCGTGCTTTATTAACCCAACTTGCGACAATTTTAACGCGACGAGTCTCTCTACAATATTCCGTGGTAAATTGGAATACTGCAGCAATGGCAAGGCTATGTTTTCAGCGATTGTCAATGAACTGAACAGTGCGCCGGATTGAAAGAGGACGCCTATCTTTCTCATGAATCCATCGGAGCCGCCCTCGATGATGGGGACACTTTTTTCCCCATCGATGTAAACTTCTCCGCTCATCAATTCTACCAACCCGATTAGCGCCCTGAAGAGGGTCGTCTTTCCACAACCCGATCTACCCAGAACAGCCAATATTTCTCCATTATACACATCCAGGGACACGTCCTGCAGAATCACTTCGGAACCGTAGCCGACGGTGATGTTACTGGCGGTAATTATGGGAAAATCGTTTTTCAGGTTTTCATTGGTCATGGATTTTCAACTACAATATCCAAATTCTTGGGAAATAGTAGAACAATAAGGCAAAAACAGCGCTTGTCACCGTTATCACAAAAATACATGTGACCACGGCCGATGTTGTGGCCCTTCCAACGCCTTCCGCCCCTCCGCGCACCTGAAATCCGCGTAAACAACCTATGGAGGCGATCTGAATACCAAACACGAAGCTTTTTATCAAACCTTTCATTACGTCACTGATTTCAAGGACTTTTTGAGTCTGGTTGAAAAATCCGGTCGGAGTGACATCCAGAGAAAAATATGCGACCAAACAGCCGCCTACGATTCCGAACAAATTGGCAATTATCGTGAGGCATGGCGCTATAAGAGCCACGGCTACAATCCGTGGAGTCACCAGGTAACGAATCGGATCAATGCCCATGGTCCGAAGGGCATCCAGCTCCTCACGAACCTGCATGGTCCCAATGTGAGCCGCATAACCGGCCCCCGAACGCCCGGCTATGATTATCGCCGTTAATAAAGGCCCCATCTCCAGACAAATGGACAAGCTGACCAAATCAGCCACAAATATGTTTGCCCCAAATTTTCTCAACTGAATTGCTGACTGGAAAGCTAGGATGCAGCCCATTAGAAAACTGAGCAAACTCACAATCGGCACTGCATCCGCTCCGGCATGCTCCACTAGTTTTCCAAAACCGTCCCATCGTACCTTTGAAGGGTTTCTTATGTCTTTCAGCAAGGCGAGTGAAAGAGCCCCTATAAAAGTGAGAATTTCCCGGATACTATTAAGGAAATTCAGTGAGGCCGATCCGACCTGCAAAACCAACCCTGGTTCCGGCGGTTTCTCCAGGATGTGGATCGGGCTTAACCTATCCAGATCGATCAGGTCAAGATACCCTCTCACCGATTCAGGAACGTTGGTTAACCGTAGCAAATTGCTTCGTGATCTACATTTTTGATGCGCCTCAATAAATATCGCTGCTGCCGAACTGTCAGAATGAACCAGTTTTTTTAAATCAATCGACACATTTTTCAGAGGGTCCTTGTCGAATATCAAATCCAGTCGCTCAGACACTTCAGCCGCATTTTCCATGGTAATTGAGCCGGAAACCATGATGCTCAATTCATCGAAGGTCGTTTCAGTCACTTCTATGTTAACTGAATCGCTGGAATGTTCTAATCTAACCGACAAAACCATCTCCGTTTCGACATTAATTCGAGTCTGAAAAAGTTCTTCCAATCGAAAAGAATTGTTCCACGTCGTTAATTTTTCGGCTTATAGGGCTGCTATGCAGGCTTTGAATAAACATTTTCCCATAACGTTTAGTGAGAATTCTCTGATCCATCAGGCATAAGGCTCCTCTATCCGTCCTGGTTCTTATCAGCCTGCCCAAGCCCTGTTTGAGGGCAATGACGGCCATAGGCACCTGGTAGGATGAAAAAGCATCTAACCCTCCCTTTTTCATTCTTTCTATTCTTGAGAACACTATCGGGTCGCCTGGTGGCGCAAAGGGCAACCTGTCTATTATGACGCATGACAAAGATTCACCTTTAACATCTATGCCCTCCCAGAATGAACTAGTGCCGAACAGGACGGCCCCATCAGTATTCCGGAATTCATCCAGAAGCGCCGTGCGAGGCTTGGACCCCTGAATCATCAAAGGAAAAGGAAGTTTTTCCTTCAACAGGTTGAACACCGCATCCATATTCCTGTAGGAAGTGAAGAGCACAAACGCCCTACCCCGACTGGCCATGAGTATTTCAGAAACATTTTCCGACATGACCTCTACGAAGTTTTCAGAGGATGGTTCAGGAATTGATCGAGGTATGTAAAGTAAAGTCTGGGTGGAATAGTCGAAAGGAGAATCCAGAATGACTTCATTGGGTTCAGGCCCTGAATCGAGTCCTACACGGGTCTTAAAGTATTCAAAATTGCCTGTGGTCGATAGAGTGGCTGAGGTAAAAACACACGAATCCAGTTTTTCATAAAGTTGAGCGGCCAATAGAGCGCCAATCTCAACAGGAGCCGCATTTAAAGTCACGTTCCTGTCTTTTCGTTCAGCCCAGCACGCGTAGTTGTAATCAGAGTTCAGGTCAAAAACGGTCTGAATCTCCATCGCCATTTCTGAGGCTCTCTTACCCAGCAGTCGTAATTCTTCAGAAACCTCTGGCAAATTCAGAACCATTGATGAAGTAATATCGAGCTTTGAAGTCAACAATTCGACAGTCTCCCTAATTCCAGGGTTCAATATGGAATCCAGTGTCCTGCTTCCGACTATTTCATCAAAATACTTGAACAATCTCTTGGAAGCATCCTCGACTTCAGAGACATACGGCAGCAACTTCGAGGCGTCATGTTTCTGTTCTCCTAATTTTGTTTTCACATCGCGGCAATGTCGGGATATTCTGAACAGACTTATCTGAAAGCCCAAATGTTTCGTGGCCACATCTTCAAAGCCATGAGCCTCATCGACTATCAGAGCCTCATACCTTGGGATTACTTCTCCATAACCTGCCGCTTTCACCTTCATGTCTGATGTCAGAAGGCTGTGATTTACTATCATTATATCAGCTAACGAGGCCCGAGCCTTCATCTTCTGTATGAAACAGCGCTCGTTGTCCGGACATTTCTTACCCAGACATGTTTCAGCGGTAGAACAGATTTCCGACCAAACCTGGCTGTCATCAGGCAATTCACTGATTTCAGCCCTGTCTCCTTCTCCTCGACGATTGGTGTCTCTGTACCATTCGAGCACATGTTGCATCTGCCTTTCGTCGTTCAGAGAATAAAGGCTGGGTTGCCGTAAAAAATTTTTCAACCTCTGGTGGCATACGAAATTGCCCCGCCCTTTTAGCAAAGCTGCATTAAGGTTGCCGAAAATATTTTCTTTTACGAAGGGGAAATCCTTGTAAAAAAGCTGTTCCTGAAGGTTTTTTGCGCCCGTGGAGATGACCGTCCGTTTTCTGGAAAGAGCGGCGGCGATCAAATAAGCCAGGGTCTTGCCTGTTCCAGTCGGCGCCTCAACTATCAGTCGGTCTGAAGATTCAAGCGCATCATAAACGTGATGAGCCATTTTAATCTGCTGACGACGATGTTCATAATTTTCGATGCTTTGAGCCAGAACTCCGCCTGGTCCCATTATTTCATCTATTTTTTGTTTGGCGTTCATTTATTTTCTGATTTTTCGGCAATTGATTTGAGATGATTGTACTTTCCTGCCATTTGCAGGATGCCGTGCGCCCACAGCGATTCCCCCAAAGCGTGGACATGCGCATAAGTCCCTAAAGCATTCTTTCGAAATATTCCGTCGTGTTTCCCGTCTATTCCGTGGCCGCGAGTCACTTCAAAAGCATAATTACAGGAATCATGGCTCATGTCAGATACAAAAGAATAGTGAAATTCGTGCCCCACCAATGTTGAACCCACAGGGTAGAAAGGGTTTTCGAGGATTGTTTTTACATGTATGTATCCATGACCCTGTGGCCGCATGGCAAGGACCGAATCCATGTCAAATATCCCGGTCATCGGGTAAATCCGACCATCTATAACGAGCCTCCTGGAGAGAAACATCAGGCCGCCGCACTCTGCATAAACGGGCAATCCATCATCTACCGCCTTCCTTAGTGACTCCCTGAATATCACGTTGTCGGCAAGTTTCTCGGCGTGAGTTTCAGGGAAACCTCCACCAATGTACAAGGCGTCCAGATCCGGCAATTCAGCTCGTTCGAGGGAATTCACTTCTACCAACCTGGCGCCGGTGTCCTTGAGAGCAGCCAGGTTTTCAGGATAGTAAAATTGAAAGGCGGAGTCCTTAATGACACCCAAAGTAAGGTGAGCGTGACTCTTCGGATGCTCCTCAGTTTCCAAATCAGTTGAATCAATTGAAAAATTGCACGATTGTTCAGCTATTTCCATCAACTGGCTCAGATTGACACTTTTCTCTACTATGTCCGCTGCCTGTTCAATGAAACGCAATGCTTCAGGATGCTCCTGCAACGGCAAAAGCCCGAGATGTCTCTGGGGGAAACTCTCCAGACCCAATTTATTTATGGCGCCAATGACTGGAATCGAACATATGTTCTGTATGGAATCGGTCAAAATTTTTCGGTGTCTCTCACCGGCAACTCTGTTGACTATTGCTCCCTTCAGCAATAGTTTCGGGTCCAGCGCCTGACAGCCCAGAACCAGAGCGGCCCCGGTTCTGGTCATTTTGGTGGAATCGATGATCAGGACAAGAGGAGCCTTCAACAGCTTTGCCAGTTCAGCAGTCCCGAATGTTCCGGTTGCGTCTACCCCGTCGAACAAGCCCCTGTTTCCCTCCACAATCGAAAGATCACACCCCGAAGAGCCTGCCACAAACGACTTGAGAATGTTAGACTCACCGAACAGATATGAATCGAGGTTACGACAATCGGCGCCTGCCGCCAGTCCTAGCCATCCTGCGTCTATGTAGTCAGGCCCTTTCTTGAAGACACCAACTCGTAACCCACGTCTTCGTAAGGCGGCTATGACGCCAACACTGATGAGAGTCTTGCCCGAACCTCCTTTCAGAGCCCCTAGCACTATTCTGGGTATCCTGAATTGTCTCATCATCTTTGCAGGCCTGACCTGTACTCCACCGCTCTCTGGGCCATCGCATCCGCCCAGGTTCGAACCCCTAAGCAATGAACATGAAGATATGAGCCTATGGCATTGTTCACGCATATCCCATCGTGAGTCCCATCCATTCCATATCCTCGCAATACTTTGAAGGCATATACGGGATTGTCTTTATTCTCGGTGAGCACCGCAGAATAATGAAATTCATGACCCTTTATTATGGCGCCAACGGGGTAAAAAGGGTTTTCTCCGACCACTTCCACCTCTATATATCCCAATCCCTGAGGTTTTCTCTTTAAGACGGTAGCCATTGGGAAAACCCCAACCATGGGGAACTCTTTGTCATCGACAGCCAAACTCCTGGACAAGTACATCAGTCCTCCGCATTCGGCGTAAACGGGAAGACCTTTTGCTACGGCTTCTCGTAGAGATTTCTTGAATGAAACGTTTGACGCCAACGCCTCTGCGTTGGTTTCAGGAAATCCGCCTCCGATATACAACCCGTGAATCTCTGGAAGACTAGTGTCGGTGAGGGCGCTGACCTCCACCAATTCAGCTCCCGTAGCCCTTAAAGCGTCCAGGTTGTCTTCATAGTAAAATTGAAAAGCTGAGTCCCTAAGAAATCCGATCTTCAAGCCCAAGACGGCTTTGTCCAACTTTTTTGACTTTGCGCACGATGTTGGAATCTCAATTTTTCCAGCTTTTCCAGCTATTTCAATTATGGCGTCAATGTCTACCGCCTGGGAAATTGCAGACTCAACCTGGCCGATTAATGCGGAGGCCGCTGGATGTTCATCTATAGGCAACAGCCCTAGATGTCGCTGAGGAAAGTTCTTAAGTGTCTGTTTGGCTATGCGCCCTATGGTGGGAATGCCGCACGCTGTTAATATTGATATCTTAAGGATATTTTCGTGTCGGGACCCGGCCACCCTGTTAAGAATGACCGCTTCAAGCATCAGCTCCGGATCCATCACTTGGCAGCCTTTGACCAGCGCAGCCGCTGTTCCCGACATTTTAGAACCTTCAACAATCAGAATGGTCGGCGCTTTCAAGGTCTTTGCCAATTCCGAAGTGCTATACGCTCCGGAGGAATCAACTCCGTCATACAAACCCCGAGCCCCTTCAATAACCGCTATATCCGAATCCATGGACCGTCTGACAAATGAATCCAGTATAACCTGATTGTCCATAAGATAAGAATCCAGATTGTAACATGGCCTGTCCGCGGCAAACCCCAACCAATTCGCATCGATGTAGTCAGGCCCCTTCTTGAAAACACTGACTCGCAAACCACGTTTCCTGAGAGCCGCAACCAAACCCATCGTGACAAGGGTCTTGCCTGCTCCACCCTTTAAAGCTGCGATCATAATTCGCGGAGTCTCTGTGCTTGTTGCGTTCATGCCAAAACAATCTCGGTCAAACTTGTATTACCGTCAGTCTTTGCTGAACAGACGGTAAACCTCGAATATGTGATCCGGAAGATGGGTTTCGATCAGATCAAAATCCGGAGCCTCAGGATTGAAAGACTCGAGGGTTCCTTCAAACAGTTGGGCCCAGGCCACCAAATCCAGCTTTTCGCAGACGGACCTCAAAGCAGAGGTGAATCCAGTTCTCACTGATCCGTCGCTCTCTCTGGCTTGCAAACAATCAAAAAATCCACACACCGTAGCTTCAAGAAAGTCACGAGGTCCCCAAACCATGTCCCCGATACCGTCAAGTCGATCCACCCTGTTCCTGACAGTCAGGTTGCACATAAAAAGCAAAGCCGCTTCCCTGGCATCAAGCTCAAAATCCTTGTCCGACTGTATGCGTGCAGCATATTGCCTCACTGTCACCAACTTTACATCGGGTGTGGGTTTCAATCTGACCACAAAATCTCCCGCAGCATGGTGCCATGGAAATATTTCCCGAAAATCGGTCAAGTCAAAATAATAAGTCAATATGAATGCGGTCTGGCGATAAATTTCCTTCGATTGAGGCGCCGACACCAACTTGAGGCCGTCATCAGTGTCCCAGACAACCAGAGGTAAATCGCTCCCACCATTTGGTCTGGTGAGGTGAAATTCGTGATAACCGTCAAGCCACTTCCCGAGAAACATCAACATGGAGTCTTCGGATTCAGCCTGAGCAAATTCTCTTTGCGAACTTATGAGATAAGGTTGCGGCAGAAAGCCACCGACTCCTCTCCGGTGAAAATCCTCCAGGAGTTCGAAGTCCATCCCTAGACGCGATCTTCCCCTCTGAGTAGTTGCGACATTTGCAACAAACGAAATGAGCCCATTTGCCGTGACGAATCTCACAGAAGCAGGATGATAGTCGCTGCCACTCTTCTCGGCCACAATCTCTACCACATCAATCTGTGGAATGTGACCTCCAGACTGACTTACGAGTATATCAACAACCTGTTCCCATCGTGAAACAACAAATTCCCTGATGAATGAGAAGTATTCCCGGTATGAAGTCCTGAGCGCTCCCTCTGTAGATGAACACGGCTTGTCCTCATAAATGGAGGTTTCCATCATGTCCGTATTAAAAGGCTGCTTTGAATTCTCGGAAGAATGAAAATATGAAAACGGTGGAACATCGGGAAGTTTCTGTTTCATTTTTGTCTTTTTAAAACCTGTAGGCGAGGAATCGCGTATTTTTTGATATCGAGCATAATGATCAATTTTAACGTGGAGTCAAGAACGCTTTGGTGAAGTTGAAATTATAGTTGAGTTCTCATTCACCATTAATTTACTGGAACAATTTCAGACAAATTCATGCTAATTCGACATACTTTCTTGAATGTCGTTGATTTACAAAAGTTTTTATATTATGCTGGAGAGCGCGTTAGGTAGCGTTATCAAACCGCCAAACCTGGTTCGACTCGACAGTCGGTGTGACGCCATAAGATCGGGTCTCGAAAGTGTTATTTAGTTTAAATATCGGGAATTTTCTCTTGACTTGACTTGCAGAATTGAATTAATCTCTGTCGAATCTACGTTCAGGTGGCCCTAACCATTTGTGCCATAAGCAAATTACCGAAAAATCGGAGTCACAGTCACCGAGGAAAGCTTTACCGGGTAGGGACTTTCCAGTGGTATTATTTTTTTTGGCAGGCGCTACATTAAAACGCGAAGAGTTAAGATTGAGCAGACCTAAGTAGAGAGGAGGAACCTTTTATGGGAAAACACAAAACCCCTATGCTTGACGAATTGGAAAAGGGGCCGTGGCCTAGTTTTGTATCCGACATCAAGCAGCAGGTGGAAAACGGTAAACACATTCTAAAAGATGCTCCAGACGATCTTCTGGGAGTATTGGAACTGTCCTATGAAGACAGAGTCACCCACTGGAAGCACGGCGGAATCGTAGGTGTTTTCGGTTATGGTGGTGGTATTATTGGTAGATATTGTGACCAACCACAGCAGTTCCCCGGAGTCGCCCATTTTCACACAGTCCGCGTGAATCAGCCATCGAGTAAATACTATACAACGAAGTTCCTTCGTGATCTCTGCGACCTATGGGACAGACACGGAAGCGGTCTTACCAACATGCACGGTTCCACTGGTGACATCGTCTTCTTGGGAACCACAACGGATCATCTCGAGCCGATGTTCTTCGAAATGACCCACGAACTGAACCAGGACCTCGGTGGTTCGGGCTCCAACCTGAGAACCCCCGAATGCTGCCTCGGTAAATCCCGATGCCAGTATGCCTGTTATGACACTCAGGAAGTTTGCCATCAGTTGACCAACGAGTATCAGGACGAACTTCACAGACCTGCATTCCCATATAAATTCAAATTCAAATTTGATGGTTGCCCGAATGGATGCGTTGCTTCGATAGCACGTTCAGATATGTCTGTTATCGGAACCTGGCGCGATGACATCCGCATCGACCAGAAGGCAGTTGCAGGTTATGTCAACGGTGAAATCAAGCCCAACGCAGGCGCCCATGCCAGCAGGGACTGGGGAAAGTTTGACATCCAGAAGGAAGTCATCAATCTTTGCCCAACGAACTGTATGTGCTACGACGGCAAAACGCTCGAGATCAACAATCGTGAGTGCACCCGTTGCATGCACTGCCTCAACGTTATGCCTCAGGCCCTGAGAGTCGGTCTTGACCAGGGCGCTTCCGTGCTGTTCGGAGCAAAAGCCCCGATCCTTGAAGGCGCGCAGATGTCAACATTGACCGTTCCGTTTATTAAAGTGGAACCGCCTTATGATGAACTCAAGGACCTGATTGAAAAAGTTTGGGATTGGTGGATGGAAGAAGGCAAGAACAGAGAACGGCTTGGTGAACTCATCCAGAGAAAGAGCTTCCAGGAATTCCTCAAAGTTGTTGAACTGGAACCGGATCCCAGAATGGTTGATGAGCCCAGATCCAACCCGTACATCTTCTGGAAAGAGGATGAAGTCGAGGGTGGATGGACCCGTGAAATCGAAGCGTACCGCGCCAAGCATCAGAGGTAAATGGAGGTTTAAACTATGCCTTACGATCCAAGCGATCCATTGAAAGATAGAATTACTGATATAGGTCCCAGATACTATGCTGATTTTTTCCCGCCAGTTATTGCCAACAACAAGGGCAAATGGCTTTATCATGACATTCTCGAGCCGGGCGTCCTCATGCACAAGTCAGAGACAGGCGACGAAGTATACACGGTTCGAGTAGGTGGTTGCCGTCTGATGAGCATCGAACACATCAGAGAGATATGTGAAATCGCGGACAAACACTGCGATGGATATCTCAGATTCACCACCAGAAACAACATTGAGTTCATGGTTGATTCAAAGGCTAAAGTTCAGCCTTTGGTCGATGACCTCAAGAGCCGTAAGTTCCCTGCGGGTTCCAACAAGTTCCCGATCGGTGGCACAGGCGCCGGTGTAACCAATATCGTTCACACCCAGGGTTGGGCTCACTGCCACACACCCGCCATTGACGCTTCTGGTGTCGTCAAGGCGGTCATGGACGGAATTTATGATGAATTCGGTTCGATGAGCCTACCGGCTCCCGTCAGAGTATCTCTGGCCTGCTGCCTCAACATGTGCGGCGCCGTTCACTGCTCGGATATCGCCATTCTCGGTATTCACAGAAAACCGCCTATGATCGATTCCGAATGGATCGACAAGCTTTGTGAGCTTCCGCTCGCAATAGCGGCTTGCCCCACAGGCGCTATCAAGCCCGCTAAAACAGCTACCGGTCTGAAGTCACTCGAAGTCAACGGCGAGCGTTGCATGTTCTGTGGTAACTGTTACACCATGTGCGCCGCTATG